>JAZLIW010000017.1:0-32894 GCA_045617585.1 Eubacteriales bacterium | reverse complement strand
AAGGATGAAACTTTTTGACGAACGACATGGGACACGGAATGCGGAAAAAAGCAAAAAGCAAAAGAAAGAAGGCGGGCAGAAAATGAAGCGGAATAACGAGAATCTCTTCACGATCTCTGTCTACGTATTCCTGACCGCGCTCGCCGTCCTTCTCTTCGCCGTCGTTCTTTTCAATCTGAACAGCGTCGGGAACGCCGTCGGTGCCTTTCTTTCCGCGATCCGTTCGGTCATCGTCGGGATCGTCATCGCGCTCATCCTGAATCCGACGCTCTCCTTTTTTGAAGACAAGTTCCGCAAACTCTTCTGCAAAAAGAAGGACCGCCCGGGACTCTGCCATACGCTCGGCATGATCGTGACCTATCTTCTTTTCCTGATCATGGTCGCCTCGATCGTCACGATCCTGATCCCGCAGCTGATCGGCGCCGTCACAACGCTGAAAAACCAGTCGGAGGGTTATCTGTCGGGGCTGCAGGGGAGGATCGATTCCTTCCTCGAAAAGGTCGCGCCGCATTTGCCGCGCGGGGACGAATCCGACCCGCTCCACATCGACCTGACGGAGGTCATCAACGGCTGGATCGGTTCCATGATCAATACGATCACCGGTGCGCTTCCACGGCTGGTCACGTTTGCGACGGATGCGTTCACCGAGTTCAAGGACTATTTCCTCGGCATCATCATCTCGGTCTATTTCCTCGGCTTCCGCAAGACCGTCAAGGCGGGAACGAAGCGGGTCACCGCCGCCATCTTCAGCGAAAGGATCTACCGTTTTCTTTCCGATTTCGGTACGATCTCTTATCGGACCTATATCAATTTCTTTACGCTGAAATTCTACGACGCCGCCATCCTGACCTGCCTCTTCTACGTCGCGCTTGCGCTGACCCGTATCCCTTACGCGATCCTGATCGGTCTGATCATCGGCGTGCTGAACCTGGTCCCCTTCCTCGGTGCGATCATCGGGGGGCTGATCGGCGGCATCATCACGCTGATCTTTGCGCCGCAGAAGCTGCTGATCTATCTGATCATCGTGATCGCAGTGCAGATGCTCGACGCGTACGTGATCGAGCGATTCATTATCGGCGCGTCCCTGGAGGGTGTCTCAAACTTCTGGATCCTCGTCTCCGTGACCGTCCTCGGCGGTCTGTTCGGCTTCCTTGGGATGCTGCTTGCCGCCCCGACCTTTGCCATGCTGAGGGTCCTCACACTCCGCCTCATCAATCATATCCGCGCCAAACGTGCCGAGCCGAAAGAGCCGGAAACAGAGACGTAAACGAAAAAAAGACCGGAAAAGCCGAATCAATGCTTCTCCGGTCTTCTATTTTGCGTTTATTCCTCCGCGCAGGGATCGAATTCAAAGCAGGGCATGAGCTGAAGCTTGAACTGATTGATGCGGTGGAGACGGTCGATCTTTTCCTTTTTGTCGGGCGGCGGCTCGATCCCGAGGCGGATATAATTATCCAGCATCTCGTAGGTAAAACCGAGATTGTCCTCGTCCGTTTTGCCGGACAAACCGTCGATCGGCGGCTTTTCAACGAATTTTGCGGGCAGTCCGATCGCTCTTCCGACGGCACGCACCTCCGCGACCGTCAGCCGGGAAAGCGGGCTGAAATCGCCGACGCTGTCACCGTAGCGCGTCGAATATCCGACCCAGTCCTCCGATAGATTGCAGGTATTCGCCACCCTGCCGTTTTTCGACTGGGAAACGCAGTACAGCGTCGCCATACGGATGCGGGGCGGCAGATTGACGACGGACTGCGTCGAAATATCAAGGTCCTTCAGCCCTTCAAGGACCGCGTCGACCGCGGGACCGACGTTCACGACGTGATGCTCGATCCCGAGAAATTCACAAAGCTCGTAGGAATAGGAGATATCGAACTGCTCTCCCCGCGGCATCAGCACGCCGATCACGCGTTCTTTGCCGAGTGCCCTGACGCAGAGCGCGGCGGTCACGGAACTGTCCTTCCCTCCCGAGATCCCGACGACGGCGTTGCAGCCCTTTCCGTTCGCCTCAAACCAGTCGCGGATCCACGCTGTGATCCGGTCGGCGGTCTCTTCGGCATTGAAATGATACATACGATCATCCCTTTCGCATTTTTTTCGATTATAACACGAAACGGCGCCCGCGTCAAGACAGGCACCGCGTTTTCATATAAGATCCGCCTCTCAAAAAAGGATCCGAACGTCGAAGCGGTTGGAGCAGCGCGGGCAGCGGGCGGTATGTTTTCCCTTCCGGCGCGGCAGGCGGAGAGTGGCACGGCAGGCGGGGCAGGTGCGGTAGACCGCTTCCTTCCGGTCACGGAAGCGCAGGCAGAGCATTTCCCATTTTTTCCGGATCGGTCCCGTGATTCGAAGATACGTCCCGTTTTCCTTCACCCGCTTTTCACGGTTCCGCGAGAAAAAGCGGAACAGGAAGAAAATGAGGAATCCCCATTCAAGGATACCGATCACGGCACGTACGGTCCGCATCGACGGAAAGAAGCTGAAAACGAACCCGAGGAGCGCCGGAAATACGGTCAGGAACAGCAGTGCTTTTCCGAGCGCATCCATGCCGTACGCTCCGGCAAACGTACGATACAGCCAGGATCTGAAACGGTTCAAATATCCGTCCCCCTTTTTTCTTTCCGTTTATCCTACCACACAGTTTTGAACCTCGTTTGAACCGCCTGAAAAACATTCATAAACGGCGTCAAGCCCCTTGCTTTTTCCGACAAAATGTTTTATACTGTAAAAAAGCTTCAGAAAGAATGGTACCTCACGTGAAAAGAAGAATCAACGCCCCGGCAAGATCCTGCCTCTTTGCCGTCGTGATCGCGCTTCTCCTGTCACTCTGCCTCATCCCCGCAGGCGCCGACGGACAGCTCAGCATCCGCGCCAACGATACCGTGCGCGCGGGAGAGGAATACGTCGCAGTGATACATATCACCGGCGCACATATCTACTCAGCGAAGTTCGACGTGACCTACGATCCGAACTATCTGAATTTCTCCTATTACTATTGTGCGAGAGACACGTGGGAAAAAACGGATTACGGACAGAAGGGGAGCACGCTGACCTTCTGGTATACCGACAAGAATCTGAACGATCCGATCAACGACGCGGACCTGATCGTCGTCGTTTTCAACGTCGTAAACGGTCTTACGCCCGGATCCACAACGTCGATCCGCGTGAACAACTCCGATCTGTCCGACGGTGACACGGACTTTGCCCCGACCGCTGAGAAGACCGTGCGCATCGCGGAGCCTCTTTCCGGCAACAGCAATCTGAAAAGCGTCTACGCGGAAAACGTCACCTTCAGCCCCGCCTTCGATCCGAACGTAACGTCCTACGCGGCGTCCGTTCCCTTCTCCGTCTCCGAGATCCGCATCACGGGCACGCCCGACCATCCGAACGCAAAGGTGTCTTCTCCCTACGCTTCGCTCGCGGTCGGTCAGAACACGGTTTATCTGACGGTAACGGCGGAAAACGGCGCGCAGAAGACCTATACCTTCGTGATCACGAGAGAACAGGACCCGGATTACGTTCCCTCCTCCGATACGCGCCTCCGTTCGATCGCGCTCTCGGACGGCGTGCTGTCCCCCGCCTTTTCCCCTGACGTATTCGAATACGTCGTCTACGTTCCGTACGAGACGTCGTCGGTGACCGTAACGGGCACCCCGCTCGATGCGAAGGCCGTCTCGGGCGGCAGAACCGAAGCGGAGCTCGAGATCGGCGATAACCGCGTCCTGCTGGAACCGATCGCGGAGGACGGCAGCGTCGGTGCTTACGTTCTCCACATCCGCCGGATGGATCTCTACGACCCGGAAACCGAGGCGGAAACGGAACCGGAGACCGTTCCCGAGACCGAACCCGAAACCGAGCCGGAAACCGTCCCAGAGACCGATCCCGGGACGGAACCCGTAACCATACCGCAGGAGACGGAAAAGGAGACCGGGCCTTCCGTGACCGTCGTTCCGAACGAAACCGAAAACACGGAGCAGACAAGAAACACGTCGGGTGACGATTCCTTTACCCTGCTTCTCCTGATCCTCGTTTCCGCCGCCGCACTCTTTATCGGGCTTGCGCTCGGAATCCTGATCGGAAGAGCCGGAAAACGCCGCTGAATCAAAAAAAGGACTTACCGCCGTTTTGGAAGTAAGTCCTTTTCTTTCTGAATATTACGGACGGCGAAAGACGACCTTTTTTGCATTCTTTCACAAATGTTTCCGTTCCTACACCAATTATTCACAATTATCTGTTATACTATACTGAATTTACTTTCATCTCTATCTTACGGAGGCTTCTATGAAACTGAATCGATCCGCAAAATTCAACGGTGTTCCGGGTCCGGTCGTCACCATCGTCATGGACGGTGTCGGTCTGACCGAAACCGCCGCAGGCAACGCCGTGACCGCCGCATATACCCCCACGCTCGATATGCTCCTCGCAAATTACCCGATGAGAAAGCTCCGCGCGCACGGGACCGCCGTCGGTCTCCCCAGTGACGACGACATGGGCAACTCCGAGGTCGGGCACAACGCCCTCGGCTCCGGTCAGATCTTTGCACAGGGTGCAAAGCTCGTCTCCAACTCGATCGAGTCCGGGAAGATGTTTGAATCCGAAACGTGGAAGGCCCTGACCGGCAACTGCCTGAAGAACGGTTCCACGCTTCATTTTCTCGGTCTGTTCTCGGACGGCAACGTTCATTCGCACATCGACCACCTGAAAGCCATGCTCGTCCGCGCCAAGGCAGATGGGATCAAAAAGGTCCGCGTCCATATCCTGCTCGACGGCAGAGACGTCGGTGAGACCTCCGCGCTCGATTACGTCGAGCCCTTTGAGGGATTCCTTGCCGGTCTTCGCTGCGATACCTTCGATATCCGCATCGCTTCCGGCGGCGGCAGAATGAATATCACGATGGACCGTTACGAGGCGAACTGGGCGATGGTCGAAAAGGGCTGGAAGACCCACGTCCTCGGCGAAGGCCGCTTCTTCTCCTCCGCGAAAGAAGCCATCGAGACCTACCGTGCCGAGCTTCACGTCATCGACCAGGATCTGCCTCCCTTCGTGATCGCAGAGGACGGCAAGCCCGTCGGAACCATAAGCGACGGTGACAGCGTGATCTTCTTCAATTTCCGCGGCGACCGTTCGATCGAGATCTCCAAGGCATTCGACGACCGGGACTTCGACAAGTTCGACCGCGTCAGATATCCCGAGGTCGTTTACGCCGGGATGCTCGAATACGACGGTGACCTTCATATCCCTTCCCGCTTCCTCGTCAATCCGCCTGAGATCACGAATACCCTCGGCGAATTCCTCGCCGATACCGGGATCCCCCAGCTTGCGATCTCCGAGACGCAGAAATACGGTCACGTGACCTATTTCTGGAACGGAAACCGTTCCGGCAAGTTCTCCGACGAGCTCGAGACCTATATCGAGATCCCCTCCGACGTCGTTCCCTTTGAGCAGAGACCGTGGATGAAATGCGCGGAGATCACAGACCGTCTGATCGAAGAGCTCCGCTCCGGCAAGTACCGCTATCTGCGCTGCAACTTCCCGAACGGCGATATGGTCGGTCATACCGGCAGCTTTGCCGCGACCAGATGCTCGATGGAGGCGCTGGATCTCCAGCTTGCGCGCATCCTGAAGGTCGTTGACGAGCTGCACGGCGTCGCGCTGATCACCGCGGACCACGGCAACGCCGACGAAATGTTCGAGATCGACAAGAAGACGAAGGAAGCAAAGAAAAACAAGGACGGTTCCTTCAAGGCAAAGACCAGCCACACGCTGAATCCCGTGCCCTTCATTATCTACGACAACGTCACGAAGGACGCTTATACGCTCCGTGACGAGGGCTTCTTCGGGCTCTCCAACGAAGCGGCGACCGTCGTCAACCTCCTCGGTTACGACGCGCCCGCGATGTGGGACGAATCCGTCATCCGCTTCAAATAATTCACGTTTCACCTTTCTTTTCCCGCCGGTAAGGAGCAGGATATGTCAGACAAACACGATCAGGATCCGGACATCGGGCTATTGGACCGGATCTTCCGCAATGAGGACGAGACCTCTGCCTCAGCAGAGGGTCCTGTTTCCGCGGCCGTCGATCAGGACACGGTGACCGCCGCGTCAAGTGCAGCCGGCATGGAAACGGCAGCCGTATCTCCCGATGCCGAAGCCGCAGAAGACGCTGCCGCAGACAGTGCTGCCGCAAACGGCACGGAAGCTGCCCCCTCCGGAGACGCGCAGCAGTCAGGAGACGCGGAGGTTCCCGTCTTTCTCAAAACGATCCCGGAAGACGGACTTCTGACAAAAGTCGAAAAGCCCGCCGCGCCCGTCATCTCGGACGCGACCTCCGACGAGAGCTTTCTTGAATCGCTCGACAGCATGGACCCGGACGATTACGCGCCGAAGCCGAAAAAGGAATTCGGCAAAGAGCTCTCCGCTTCCTCGCTGATCCGGAAGCTTCTGATCCTGATCTGTATCGGCGTCTTTGCCTACTGTCTGTACTATCTTGCCGTCCACGGCTACTATTATTACAAGTCCTATCAGACGTATAAGGAGCTGGAAGAACTCGGCAGCGCGGATATGCCCGCCGTTCCCCTGACCGATACGCTCAAGGAAGCCATGCCGAAAAACTCACCGGACTACCGGTCCAGCCTGCTCCTGACCAACGAGGATATTGAAGGATACGTGATCGAGCGGGTAGAGCCCGTATCGCCTTCTTTCCAGGAAATGCTCCTCCGTCTGAACAAATACCGCCAGAAGAACAGCGACTTCTACGGTTATATCCGCATCGAGGACACCTCGATCCAATATCAGGTCGTGCAGTGCGGCGACAACGACTATTATCTGGATCACGATTTCATCCGCTCCTACGACCCTGCCGGCGCGATCTTCGTCGATTACCGCTGCGGGAAAAATCTGAAGGACAATCTCAATACGACGCTCTACGGTCACCATATGTCAGGCGGTTCTACGATGTTCCACGATCTGGACAAATTCGCAAAGAAGGAATTCTTCGATACCCATCCCTATATCGTGATCGAGACCTTCGACGGGATCTTCACCTACGAGATCTTCGCCGTCTATCAGACCGACCGCTATTACGGGTATATCAAACCGTCCTTTGAAAACGAGCGCGTTTTCCTCGATTTCTGCGAAGAAATGAGAAGCAATTCTCTCTATCAGAGAGAAGGCCTTCTGCCCTTCACCGGTGAAGACCGCATCCTTACCCTTTCCACCTGTACGAACGTCTCCGGTGACGGACGCCTTTGCGTGCAGGCAAGACTGATCGGCATCGAAACCTGAAAAGGAGAACTCCATGGAGAATCAAAGACACGTCCGTCTCTCGGTCGTGATCCCGATGTACAACGAGAGCAGGATCTGTGAGGAGACGGCAAGGCTTCTGGACGAATATCTCTCGGAGCAGTTCCCGGATGGGGGCTATGAGGTCCTCTTCGTCAATGACGGTTCCAAAGACGATTGCGGCAAAAAGATCGCCGCGATCGCCGACGGGATCCGCATCCGCGCGGAGGGATATGAGGTCAACCGCGGGAAAGGCGGAGCCGTCCGCGAGGGCGTTCTTGCCGCGGTCGGTGACTTCGTGATCTATACCGACTGCGATCTTGCCTACGGTCTGCCGATGATCGGCTCCATGTACCGCGAGATCAACGAAAAAAGCTCCGATCTCGTGATCGGCTCGCGGAATCTCTCCGCCGACGGTTACGAGGGTTATACCTTCCTTCGCAAGCTGATGTCAAAGATCTATATCCGCACGATCGCCCTTTTGGCAGGCTTCCACTATTCCGATTCCCAGTGCGGCTTCAAATGCATGAAGCGGGAGGCAGGACAAAAGATCTTCCGCGAGGTCGTCACGACCGGCTTTGCCTTCGACCTGGAGGTCCTGATCCTTGCCGACAAATTCGGCATGAAGGTCACGGAATACCCCGTCCGCGTCATCAATCACCGGGAATCCGAATCCAAGGTCCACCCGGTCAAAGACGCAATCCGGATGCTTTCCGACGTCAGAAAAATAAAAAAAATCCATAATTAAAACCGGAACGAAGTTCGTTCCGGCCAAAAACGGGGACAGTTCTTTTGGGGCTGTCCCCGTCGTTTTACTGATTCCCGTCAGGATTCGACAGTTTCTTCCCGCAGCCTCCGAAGGATCCTTACCATCGTATAGGTATCCATTCTCGAATAGGCGACGAGCGCGTCGGTCAGTTCTTCCCTTTCCTTCGGTCCGCAGGATCGCATCCTCCTGTAAGCGGCTACCGCGTCGGAACCGTTCTTTACAGACGCGAGCATGTCGTAGGAAAGCGCGGGATCGGCAGGAGAAAGCGCGGGAGATACGGATTTGAGAGAAACGGAGCCGTTCATCCGCACGTCATAATACGTAAGATCCCGGAAAGGCGTACTGAGATCGACCAGCGCCGCGCGGATCCGCTCGAGCCCCTGCGCGTACGCGGGATACTGATCGGCAAGCAGTTTGAGAACGGTTTTTTCGTAATTCCGATCGTATGCAAGCACGGTTCCCGGTTCTTTGATCCTGGATATGAGTTCTCTTGCCATTTCTTCCCTCGGATCGGTCTCCGGTCCCCGGAAGAAGACATAACCTCCGTCCGGATCGTCCTCACGGAAAAGTGAAAACGCAAACGGAAGCGTATCGAACGGCTTCATCCCTTCAAACGGCGGGACCGCGGAGGAATCTCCCTCAAAATCCAAAAACCAGACCGGCTCCCGGACGTGCTCCAGCCAGGCGGCAAGGCCCGCCCGGTCGACCGTCCTCGTCTGACCGGAAAGAAGGAGACGCACGTGCTCCGCCTGCATCCGGTTCAGTTTTCCTGAGCGGAGCAGTTCTTCCGCGTCGGTCTTTCCGTCATTCAGCGCGCGGATCAGTTCCTTTCCTCCTATGCCCGGGATATCGAACACGTCGGGACCTTTCCCTTCCTTAGCAGTCACGCCGGAGCACTGACGCGCAAAGGGGCAGTCGGCTCCCGAAAAGCACTCCTGCCGCAGGACGCAGCTTTCGGCTCCGGACGCAGTTTCCGACAAGCGTTTTTTCAGTTCGGTGCGAAAGGCGGGCATCAGCCGCGAGACCTCGTCCGTCACGTCAAGAAACCGGATCAGCCCCGCCATATCTCCGTCCTTTTCTCTGACGAAGGACGGATCGGCATAGGCGAGCGTCGTCCTTGCGACGGGAAAACCGGATCTTTCCGCAAATACGGCGATCATGGCGAGTTCCCGCTTCTGACGCGGATGCGGCTTTGCCAGATCGCGCACGAGGATCAGCTCATATCCTTCCCCATTTACGGAACGCCCATCTGACCGGAAGGCATCAGCCGGACGCAGAAAATCCGCTCTCACGGCGTATTCCCCGACCGTAAAGACCGGATCCTCCACCGTTTTCCCCCGGACGGCAAGGGTCTGTGCTGCCATCCGCCCGATCTCTCCGTCTTCGATCTTCACCCCGGGACCGATCAGCAGGGCGGCGATACCGTGCAGAGACGCCCGGGTCTCTTCCGGGAAATACGCGGTCTTTTCGGTTCCGCCCGACAAGATTTCTCTTTTCCGGCAGGGGAATCCTTCCACCGGGAGATAAAACGACTCCATCTCGATTCGCTTCCTTATCTTACTTTTCCAGTTAATTATACCTTTTTCCGTCCTTACCGTCAAGACTTTTATAAAAAATGATGAAAGTGTAAATCCTTTGAAATGGTGTTGATTTTCGATACGTTTTATGCTATAATTACTATGTTTATGTATGGATATCCATTTGACTCCAAGAAAGGATCTACCGAATGAACCGCAGCAAACAATCAAGAAGCACGAAGAAAAACAGCGGTGCTGGCAAAATCGTACGCCGTGTCGCGCTGGTTCTCGTGACCGTCCTTGTCTTTCTCATCCTCGCCCTCTTCTCCGTCTGCAGCGTCGTTGCCAACGGTCCCTCCGAGACTGTCCGTGACGCGCTCGTCCTTTCCGCCATGCAGGCCAGTGCCACCAAGTGGGTGCCCGGACTGTTCCTCCCGAAGGACGTCGTGGACGGGATCGTCAAGGGCTCCGAAGTCTCCCACATCGAGGTCGTCCCGATGGAGGAGATCAACAAAAAGAGATATCAGGAAGAGACCTTCCCTCCCGAAGAGACGGAGCCGCCCGCTGATGATACGAAACCCGTATCTCAGGAGACCGAGGGTCAGACGACGCCCGTAACGCCGCCCGAAACCGAGCCGCCCAAGCCGAAGAGCGAATGGGACGACGCGAAGGACGGTATGCTCTTCAAGATCGTCAACGGGCCTACCTTCAAGGCGTACGTTCTTCTGATCAAGGACCCCTCCCGCGTCTACGTCGGGACCTCGTCCGACTTCAAGAGCGGACAAACCGGAATGCGCATCTTCGATATGGCAGCAAAGGAAAACTGCATCGCCTGCATCAACGGCGGTGAATATCTCGATACCGGCGGTTCCGGCACCGGGGACAACCCGATGGGTCTGACCTACTCCAAGGGTGCCTGCGTCTGGAACGACTCGTACGGCAGCAACTTCTTCGGCATCACGAAGGACAACCGCCTGGTCGTCGCGGATACGATGACCAAATCGAGCGCAGATCAGCTCGGCATCCGCGACGCCGTCTCCTTCCAGTGGGGCAACGTCCTGATCACGAACGACGGCACCAACGTCACCCTGCACCGCGCGGACGGCAACACCGGTCTTGCGCAGCGGACGGGCATCGGTCAGCGTGCGGACGGGACCTTCATCATGATCGTCACCGACGGCCGTACCGGTTCCTCCCTCGGTGCGACGCACAACGATATGATCGACCTGATGCTCAGCTACGGCGCGGTCACCGCGGGTCTTCTCGACGGCGGCTCCTCCACGATGATGTACTACGAGAACTGGTACGAAAAGTACAATTACCCCACGAAGAACCTCGACGATTATCAGATGAAGGGTCTGGTCAACAAATATAAGGCATTCACCAACCCGCGCCGCATCCCGACCTACTTCTGTGTCTCCCGGACAGAAGAATGAGGTATGACAGTATGAAAAAGCAAACCGTTTCCAAAGAAGTGGACGCTTTCCGCCGGAAAAAGAAAAAAACGGATCTCTTCTATCCGATCTACCTCGGTGCGCTTGCCGCCGCCGTGATCGTACTCGTCGTGGCACTGGTCCTCCTGCGCGGCGTCCTTACGGAGTACGAGGATTCGCAGGCGAAATACGTTGCGGAAGAGGTATTCCGTGACCGCTTCGCAAATTTCGATTACAAGAATTTCACGACCGACGAGATCGACCCCGTCACGGACAGCCAGCTTCCCTCCTTTTCCACGAACGAGGAAAAGATGCGCTATCTGAACGCGGCGATCGAGGGAATGGAGATCTCCTATTTCCGTCAGTCCGGCGCGCAGGGTGACGACGACGTCTATACCGTCGTCGCGGGCAACCTGAAGCTCGCGGAATTCACCGTCGTCCCGACCGGAGAAAAGACGGAGCACGGCTTCAAAACTTACCGTGCGGGCAGCGTCACCGTTTATTGCCTGCTGGAGCAGATCGCCGTACCCGAAACGCAGCCGCAGACGGAAAAAGAAACGGAGCCCGAGACCGAGCCCGAAACGGATCCTCCCGTTCTTTACACGGTCTCCGTCACCGCTCCCGCGGACGCGGTCGTCCGTATCAACGGAACGAAGCTGACCGAGGAGTATATCACCGACCGTACCGTCCGTACGGACCTGATCCTTTACGGTCCGGACGATTTCCCCGGCATAGGGTTCGTCACCTACACGGTAAGCGGGCTGGAAGAGCTGCCGGAGGAGGTCACCGCCGAAAACGCCGAAGGAAAAGCGGTCGAGGTAACGTCGAACGAGGAAAAGACCTCGTACGAGGTCCCCTTCACCTTCTCCGAAACGCTGAAGGAACGTTACTCCGAATTCCTGATCACCGCAACGCAGGAGACCGCGAAATATATGCAGGCGGCAATGACCTTCGACGGGATCAGACGTTTCTACGATCCTGCCTTCCCGCGTTACGAGCAGCTCCGTGCCATCGGCGCCGACGCCTGGATGGTCAACCGCTACGAATCCGTCCACTTTGAAGACGTCTCGGCTGACGAGTTCTACACCTTCCCCGACGGTTCCTTCCGCGGCAGAGTCTCTCTCGTGATGATCGGCACGCGGGGCGGAATGACCTCCAAGGAGCCCTTTGACCTGACCTTCAACTTCCACGAAAAGGACGGTCAGCTCCTGATCACCGCGTCCTTCAATAACTGATATTCCCTTTTTATCAAAAATCGCCTGCCGGGTTCGGCAGGCGGTTTTTTCATAGTGTTCGCTTTCATCAGTCACCGTAAATCGGCTTGTCGTTCGTCGCGTTGCCGTCCCCGGTCAAGGGGATCGGATCACCGAGATACTTCGGCTGCGGCCGGAAGAGGCAATACAGAAGATCCTTGTTCCTTGCGAGGATCTCACGCAGGTCCCTTGCTTTCTGCCCGGCGTATCGGTTCAGATCCGCCGGTACCCCTGCCGCCTCCAGCCCGAGCCTTTCCGCGTCGTAGAGCGCGCGGTACAGATGGTATTCCTGCGTCACGACGACGATCTTTTTGGCCTGAAAGATCGCTTGGGCGCGGTACATACTCTCATACGTCGAGAACCCCGCGTGATCCATAAACACTGCCTCGGACGGAACGCCGCGGTCGGTCAGCCATTTTTTCATGGTATTGACCTCGTCGTATCCTTCCCGCCCGTGATCGCCGGAGACGAGGATCTTTGCGGACGCACCCGCCTGCCAGAGACGCAGCCCCACGGTCAGACGGTCGGTCAGCATATCCGACGGAGTCCCGTCGTTTCTGACGCCGCAGCCGAGAATCAGGATGCAATCCGCGCCGCCGTTCCCTGCCGCTTCCTCTTCCGTCAGGATCAGCGGCTTTTCTTTCTTAACGATCGAGGCGTTGACCGTAAACACGGTGACTGTGCCGACGAGCCCGAGGATCAGAAAGATCAGCAGCAGCTTCCCGAAGCGAGACGCTTTTTTCCGGTTCTTTTTCTTTTTCGTTTCTTTTTTCATTTTATCGCAGTGTCGTCCTTTTTTCTTTCCTTCAGTATAGCACGTCCGTTTTCTTCTGTCAAGAATGAATAACGGCGCCCAAAGCCGGCAATCCTCCTCAAAAAGGAGTGAAAAGAATGAGAAAACAAACTTACCGGGATTACGCGGACGCGAGGGCGGAAAGATCGCCGACCGGGATCAACTGCGTAAACGCCTTCTTTGTCGGCGGCGGGATCTGCGCCTTTGCCGAGGCGCTGCGGGAGTATCTCACGACGCGCGGGACGGAGGAGCAGACGGCTTCCCTCCTCGTTTCCTGCGTACTGATCGTACTGACGGCGCTGCTCACCGGGCTCGGCGTTTTCGACAAGCTCGCAAAACGCGCGGGTGCGGGCACGCTCGTTCCGATCACCGGGTTTGCAAACGCGGTCGCTTCCCCTGCTCTTGACACGAAATCGGAGGGACTGGTCCTCGGTCTCGGCGTCAGGATCTTTACCGTAGCGGGCCCGGTCATCCTCTACGGCGTTCTCGCTTCGGTCTTATACGGGGCGCTGCGCGTTCTCTGCGCGCTGCTGCTCTGACGGGCTCCTCTGCCTGACCGCAATCGTTCAAACGAAAGGACAAACAATGAAACAGGATATCATTTCCTTCAAAAACGCGCCCGGCCTTCTCGCAGCGGCGTCCGTCGTCGGGAAACACGAATCCGAGGGGCCGCTCGGCGCGTATTTCGATCTGCACGACAGCACCGACCGCTTTGGGAAGGAGACGTGGGAAAAAGCGGAGAGCGAAATGCAGCGGATCTCCTTCAATCTCGCCCTGACCAAATCGGGCATCCGTGAGGAGGAGCTCGACTGCGTTTTTGCGGGAGATCTCGTCAATCAGTGTACCTCCTCCGCCTACGGACTGCTTGACTTCGACCTGCCGTATTTCGGTCTGTACGGCGCCTGCTCTACCGCAGCGGAGGGACTGCTCCTTGCCTCCTGCCTGATTTCTTCCGGGATCGCCGAAAAAGCCGCGGTCACGACCTCCTCGCACAACTGCACCGCCGAGCGGCAATTCCGCTTTCCCCTCGAATATGGCGGTCAGCGAACGCCGACGGCACAGTGGACGGTCACCGGAGCCGCGACCCTTCTGCTGACCGGGGGAGGCGGAGACGCATACGTGACCGAGGCGCTGCCCGGGAGAGTGATCGACCGCGGGATCACGGATCTGACCAACATGGGTGCGTCAATGGCACCTGCCGCGATCGACACGCTGACGCGGTATTTCCGCGCCTCCGGGATCTCCCCTTCCCGCTTTGACCTCATCCTCACGGGTGACCTCGGCTTCGAGGGATACTCGATTGTACTGGAGCTGATGAAAAAAGAGGGCTACGACCTGAGCGGGAATTATACCGACTGCGGTCTTCTGATCTACGACCGCGGCACGCAGGATGTCCACGCCGGGGGATCCGGCTGCGGCTGCTCCGCGGTCGTGCTTGCCTCTTATCTGACCGCCCTCTTCCGGAAGGGAGAGATCCGTGACGTTCTCTTTTGCGGGACCGGCGCGATGATGAGCCCGATGAGCGTCCAGCAGGGTCAGTCCATCCCTGGGATATGTCATCTCGTCCGTCTGACGAAGGAAAGGATGCTGTGACCGTGGATTTCGTTCTTTCTGTCCTCAAGGCGTGGCTGGTCGGAGGAGCCCTCTGCGTGATCGCACAGATCCTCATCGACAAAACGAAGCTGTCCCCCGCCCGTATCCTCGTTTCCTACGTCGTCGGCGGCGTATTTCTGACCGCGATCGGCGTCTATGAACCGCTCGTCCGCTTTGCCGGCTCCGGCGCCTCCGTCCCGCTCACGGGGTTCGGTTACGCGCTCGCTAAGGGTGTGGAAAAAGCGATCGGCGAGCGGGGAGCGATCGGAGTCCTGACGGGAGGGCTGACCGGGACCGCGGGCGGGATCGCCGCCGCTCTCTCCTCCGGCTGGCTGATCGCACTGCTGTTCCGGCCAAAGCCGAAATAAACGAAAAACGACCGGGAGGTTTCATGGGAACCGTCCGGCCGTTCTCTATTATTTCTGCCGTCTTTCGCAGCGGTGATACGCGATCCTGGGATCGCCGTCCGCGAGATATATGATGCCGCAGCGGCGGAAACCGAGAGATTCCAGCGTGTGCTGCATGATCTTGTTGTCCTCGTGCGTATCGGCACGGAGGTTTTCGGAAAAGCGGGAACCGTATTCCACGGCGGCTCGTACGATCCCGCGCCTTCTGCCGTCGGATGCCACCTTGTGAAAGGTGATATACGGCTCGTCATTCAGCCAGTTTCCTCCGTCGATCACCGCATAGGTCGGATCCTCCCCCGTCAGCATCGCGAAAACGCCGTAGATCTCGTTTCCCTCCGCCGCGACCATCAGCACGCCGTTTTTCAGGTCGTGCTCGACCTCGGGGGCCCGCGGTTTATCGCTTCCCCACTGGTTCGGGTTCCCGGTCCTTCGCATCGTTTCCCGCGCGTACGCGTAGATCTCGAGGATGCGGGGCAGTTCCTCTTCCCTTGCTTTTCTGATTTCCATCATTCGAGATCGATCCTCTTGTCCTTATCGTAGTAAGTTAGGTCGTGTTCGTCGATCGGACGCATCACCCGGCAGGGCGAGCCGTACGCGACGACGTTTGCGGGGATATCCTTTGTCACGATGCTCCCCGCGCCGATCACCGTATTGTCTCCGATCGTCACACCCGGCATAATCACGGAACCGGCGCCGACCCACACGTTCTTCCCGATCCGGACGGGAAGGTTATACTGCGCCTGCTTTTCCCGCAGTGCCGGGGAGATCGGGTGCGTTCCGGTATCGACAACGACGTTCGGACCGAACAGCGTTCCGTCTCCGACGGAGATCTCCGCGTCGTCCACGAGCGTCAGACCGAAATTGGCGTAAACATTCCTGCCGAATCGAACGTGCTTTCCTCCCCAATTGGCATGCAGCGGCGGCTCGATATAGCAGCCTTCCCCGATCTCAAGGAACATCATTTTCAGCAGTTCTTCTCTTTTTTCCCTTTCCGTCGGACGCGTCGCGTTATAATCGTACAGCAGTTCCAGCGCGGCGAGCTGTTCCCGCATCAGTTCCTCACTCGTGCAGAAATACAGCTTTCCGCTCTGCATCCGTTCCTTGATCTCGTTCAGTTCCATGCGGCGCGTTCCTTCTTTTCTTCTTTTTCGGGCTCCGGCGCGTTTTTCTTTTCAAGGATCACGACGTACTTATCGGTCGTATAGGAACGGATGCCCGGGATCTTCGTCAGCGTCGGACAAATGCCCTTTTCGATCGGACGGAAGCCGAAGCTTTTCACCTCGCAGCCGCTTTCGGAAGCGAGTTTTTTCATTCCCGCAGTCGTGATCCCGCGCTTCTTCGGCAGGAAGAGAACCTTGCCGTTCAGTTCCTTTCTCGTAACAAAACGCATCTTTTTCTTCTTTTCCGGCGCAGGAAGATCGCCGTACGCCTTCGCGCAGGCGCGGATCACCGTCTTTTTGTCAAACAGCAGATGCCCGAACGGCATCCGGATCACGTCGTCCAGCCCCGAACCGTGCGGCGACGTGTAGGGGGTCTGCCCGATGCAGATCATACCGGACGGTGCCGTCACGCGGACGATCTCGCTTAGCAGCGCGTCCGGCTGCTCGGAACGGGAAAGGCAGTCGTATAGAAACACGGTATCGAAGACGCCGTCCGGATACGGGAATTCCCCCTCCGGCATTTCAAGGAAAAGATTCTTCCGGTCGTCGGAGAGCTTTTTGTCTACGGGAACGGTATCCACCACGGAGACCACGCGTTCCGCTCCCTCCCCGATCAACGCCTTCCCCCAGTCGCCGTTTCCGACGACGAGGATCTGCTTCTCCTCAAAGAGCCGCTTGGAGGGGACCGTCTTGATCAGTGTCAGAGGAAACGGGCGCGGCGGTTCGGGCTTCGGTACCTGACGCGGCGGCTCGTCGGCGTCCTTCTTATTCTTTTTCGGCGGCTTCGGCTTCTTCGGCGCGTTGAGCTTTTCAAAGAGCTTCAGTTTGTCCATATTCGGTCCCTTTCTTCAGTTTGCGTCGTATTCCCGGCGGATCTCCGGGATGCGGCGCATGATCTCGTCAACACGGAGGCGGTCGGCAACGTAAGCGTGCCGCAGCAGTTCTCCGGGGATATATGAGTCATATTTTTCAAACACCGGGGATTCCGTGGGGGAGACGAGCGATTCCGGATCGATCCCGTCACGGCGCAGCGTCTCGTAGAGATGGGAAACGAGTGTTTCACCGTTTCCGCGTTCCATTTTGAAGGTCATATAATAGCAGCCCTCGAATTCCAGATTGGAAAGCTTCAGGGACGCGCCGTTCTGCACGATGAACTTGCGCAGCGTGCGGAAGGACCTTGTTCCCAGCCACGGGAAAAGACACCAGGAATATCCGCCAAGAGAAACGACGGAATGCTCCAGCATCCCGGTATTGCGCGCCAGCGCCCTCGCCACCGAAAGGCGGCGCTGCGCGTTCGGCTTGAGGTAGGGATATACGGTATCCTCTTCCAATACGCGCTTCATCCGTTCCAGGATGCGCGTATGGATCTCGCCGAAGTCTCCGGGCCAGGAGATCTCCATTTTGCCCTTGACCTGTTTGACGTAGATCAGTTTTCTCGCGACGTCAAGCTCCTCGACCTCCCACACTCTTCCGGCAAGCGCAAAGCGGTCTCCGACCGGAGGAGGCGTGGTGATGGTGCCGATCTCATCCGACTGACAGCGGACGGTAAAATCCTCGCTGTCCTTGAACACCGCGTAGAACTTGAAGCTGCCGATCACACGCTCCCCCTTCATCCCGATGATCAGCGTACGGTTTTCCGTGACTTCGATAAAGTCCTGCTCCGCCATCGAGCGGAGAAGCTCCCGGTAATCGGTATGGGGGACGCTCTCAAACGGCGGCAGCGTCAGGACACGCTCGGCAAGCCGCGCAGGCGTCAGTTCCCCGCTTGAGGCAAGGACCGACAGGGTCTGCTGAAAGAGAAGGCTGAACGGAAGCTGCTTGATATTCGGCGGCTCGATGAACCGCTCCTCGATATAAAGCTGGACGCAGGCGATCGCGCGGAGGAGACCCCACGGGATGAGCTGCGGCAGAGGCGTGTTGGGAAGAGGATTCTCCTCCCGGAAGACCATCATCATCTCGGGAGATGCGTCTCTTCTGCCGCTTCTTCCGAGGCGCTGCAGGAAAGAAGAGACGGTATTCGGCGCATCCATCTGCACGATGCGTTCAAGTCTGCCGATATCGATCCCAAGCTCGAGCGTGACCGTGGCACAGGTCACGGCGCGCACCTCGTCGTCCTTCAGTTTCATTTCCGCTTCCTCGCGGAGGGAGGCGGAAAGATTGCCGTGATGGATCAGGAAATCGTCCGGTTCCCCTCGCCGTTCCGCGATCTGCCGGAGCGTCGCGCAGACGTACTCGGTCTCCTCACGGGAATTGGAAAAGACGATGCATTTTTTGTTTCTCGTGCAGTCGTAAACGTACTCGAAGCCGGCGTCCAGCTCTGCGACGCCGGTCGGTTCACCGGGATCGTCGCTTTTCTCGGCGGCAAGCGGCATATCGTCGGTCTGATCGGCATTGTCGTTCTGGATATAGAAATGCTCCATCCCGAGACGCCACGACGTCCGCCCTTCCGGAATACGCGGCACTTCGGTCGCGATCCCGGTCCCGGCGCCGAGCCAATGCGCGGCGACCGTAGGATCGCCGACGGTTGCGGAGAGCCCGACCCGACGCGGCACGGTACCGATCAGGCGCTGCAGACGCGTCAGCAGGCAGAGCACCTGATTGCCGCGGTCGGTCCCGGTCAGCGTATGGACCTCGTCGAGAACGATGAAGCGCAGGTCGGAAAACATCCGCACGCAGTCGTTCGGTCGGTTGAGCAGCATACTCTCAAGAGACTCGGGCGTGATCTGCAATATCCCTCGCGGGTTCAGGAGCGCCTTGTTTTTATGGGAAGCGGCAACGTCTCCGTGCCAGTGATAGACGGGAACGTTCCCCTGCCGCAAAAGATCGTCCATCCGCTCGAACTGGTCGTTGATCAGTGATTTGAGCGGCGCGATATACAGTACGCCGAAGGACGCGGTGGGCACCTCGTCAAGAAGCGTCAGGATCGGAAAAAACGCCGCCTCCGTCTTTCCCGACGCGGTAGAAGAGGTGAGCAGCAGATTATGATCAGTCTCAAACAGGACCTCCGCAGCGGCGACCTGAACGGAACGCAGCTCCTTCCAGTCGTGTGCGTAGATAAAATCACGGATATACGGAGAAAATCGGGAAAAAATATCCGCCATGGTTCCGCTCCTTACACGTTATTTATATTATTATAGCACAAAGTTTTTCATTTTTCCAGTATTATTTGGCAGAATACTTGACAAAAGCGATGATTTTTTATATAATGAAACGAATGATTTGAAAACCGTTTTCATTTTCGGACGGTTGGAAAGGAGAAAATTCGCGATGATCGCCGAAATGCTTACCCATCCCTATATGGTACGCGCGTTTCTCGTCGGGATCCCGGTCGCGCTCTGTGCGGCGCTGCTCGGTGTGTGTCTCGTTCTCAAGCGCTATTCCATGATCGGAGACGGGCTCTCTCACGTAGGTTTCGGCTCTATGGCGGTCGCGGCCGCGCTCGGGGTCTCTCCCGTCCCGTTTTCCGTTCCCGTCGTGATCCTCGCGGCGTTTCTCCTTCTCCGGATCCGGTCGGGAAGCAGGGTCAACGGGGACTCCGCCATTGCCCTGATCTCGACGACGGCGCTCGCCTTGGGTGTGATCGTGGTATCGACCTCCAGCCTCGGGAACGACGTGAGCAGTTATATGTTCGGCAGTATCCTTGCCATCGGCAAGGAGGACGTGCTTCTCTGCGTTCTGCTCGCGCTGCTCGTGCTCGTGCTGTTCGTTCTTTTCTACACCCGCATCTTCGCCGTCACCTTTGATGAAACGTTCGCAAGAGCGACCGGTGTCCACGCGAGCCTTTACGACATGATGCTTGCCGCGCTCACCGCCGTGACCGTAGTCCTCGGAATGAGAATGATGGGCGCGCTCCTGATCTCCGCGCTGATCATCTTTCCGGCTTTGTCCGCCATGCGTGTCTGCCGTTCTTTTCTCGGCGTCATGTCGGCAGCCGCCGCGGTCTCTGTCATCGGCATCATCGCGGGGATCGTCCTGTCCTATCGCTTCCCTCTTCCGCCCGGCGGCAGCATCGTCTGCGCAGACCTCATCCTGTACGGTCTGTTCTGTCTGATCGGAGCACTGAAGGAACACCGGTTCCCTGCCGTTTTCAATTCATTGAAATCGCGGTCCCATCCGCAGAAATGAAATGAAAAGGAAAACAAACCATGAAAATGCTGTTTCTCATTGACGGTGACAACAATATCACCACCGGTCTGAACGGGATCCAGAACCTTACGGAAGAGGATACCGTCCTCGTATTCCACAGTCAGGGCATGGCGCTCTCCAAGATCCGTGCCCGTGCGGCGACCAGCCGCGCCAATATCTCCTTCATCGAAAGCGTCAAGGACGGGAAAAACTCCGTCGACTTCCAGATCGTCGCCGAGCTCGGCGTACGGATCGGGCGCGGCGACGTCCAGTTCGCTTACATTATCAGCCAGGACCAGGGCTATGTTCCCTCGGTCACGATGCTGAAGCGAAATTACGGCAATCTCTTCTGCGAGATCGGTCTTGCTTCCTCGATCGAGGAATGCCTGAACATCACCTTCCTGCTCCGCAACCGCACCCGTCTCGAACTCTACGCTTCTCTCTGCAAGGAATACGGCCCCGCCAAGGGCGACCTCGTTTTCCATCATCTGAAGGAGCTCTTCGAGATGCCCGAGCAGGATACAGTTCCTGCCGCTTCGGAGCCCGCCGAAAAGCCCGCAGAAGCAAAAGAAGCGGAGACCGTGAAGATCGATGAGACTCCCGCGGAACAGCCCGCAAAAGAGGAAATTCAGCCTTCTGAAAATGCATCCGAAGAAGAGGCAGAGATGCAGGACGTTACCGCAGAAACGGAGCCTGCCGAAGAAGCGGCAGAAGAATCTGTAACGGAAGCTGTCGAAGAGACCGAAGCCGTGAAGGAGGCCGCCGAGGCAGAACCTGCCGCAGAGGTCCTGTCCGAAGAAAAGAAAGAGGAAGCGCAGACGGAACCCGTCAAGGCCGAAAGCGCCCCCGTATTCGTCGTAGAGACGCCGAAGATCGTCGTGATCTCCTCCGGTGCCGTGATCCCGGGCGGTGCTGCGTCCTCCGCGAAAAAGACCGCACCCGCCGAAACCGAACCGAAAGAGACGAATGAAGTCAAGACCGCCGAACCTGAAAAAGAAGAAGCGGAACCGATCAAGGAAGAACCGGCACCCGTCAAGGAAGAAAAGCCCGCCGTCAAAGCCGCACCCAAACAGAAAGCTGCTAAGACCGCCGCAAAAGCCGAAAAGAAAAAGCCCGCGGCAAAAGAGGAAAAGCCTGACGAAGTGCCCGCCGACGCCGCGCCCGTGACCAATGAACCTGAGCCGGAAAAGAAAAAGCCCTCCAGAAGGAAGAAGAAACCCTCCGAAGCGGCGCCAGCCGAGCAAGTCGTATCCGCAGAGGCAGAAAAACCCGCAGAGCCCGACGTCACAAACGAAGAACAGAAGGACGAAAACACCTCAAAGCCTTCCGTTGAGAGCGCAACCGAAGAAAAGCCTGCTGCACCCGTTCAGGAATCGGACGGACAGCCGAGAAATCATCTCATGAAGCTTTACGCCGATCCGTTTGAGAAGATCCTTGCCGGGAAAAAGACCGTTGAGGTCCGCTGCAATGATACCAAACGTCAGAAGCTGCGCGTCGGCGATACCATCACCTTTGAAAAGCAATCGCAGGAAGGCGGTCAGCTGACCGTCCGCGTCACCTCACTGAACATCTATCCCACTTTCGAGGAGCTGCTTGCAGCGAACGATATGAACGCGCTCGGCGCGGATCCCGATGCAACGGCCGAAACGCTGCTGAAAAAGCTGTTCCGTATTTACGGAAAGCGTCAGGTGCAGACCTACGGCGCCGTCGCGATCGGCATTGAGCTGATCCCCTGATATCCCGCCGTACGTCAAAAGAAATCCCGAAAACTCAAAACAGAAGCCGGATTCATCGGCTTCTGTTTTTTGTCGTTTATTTCGTTTCCGCGGTATCTCTGTCCGGAAAGCGTCAATGACGCTCGTCGGAGTGGAACGTCTCGCAGAATCTGCCTGAAAAGGAGACCGGTTCTCCGGCGGCGTTCAGGTGAGAAACATCGCCGACGCAGGCGCAGCGGAAATACGCGACGCCCTCTTCCCTTTCCTCGGTATGTACGATCGTAACCGAGGTAGGCGCCACGAAGAAGCCCTGCCAGATCACGACGGGAGGGATATTGACGAGATGGGAAAGGATAGCGCACATCACGCCGAGATGACAGAAGAAGACGAGCGTATCGCGATTCTCCCGCTCGACGCGGTAGTATCTTCCCTCCCTGCGGTAGCCGTGGGAAAGGAGGATGCCGTCAATCCCCTCGGTCACGTCGCGGTATCTGTCCCTCACGTCCCCGGAGGACATCAGCGGTGTATCAAGCCACTTGTCCGAAGAGAAATAGTCGTCGATCCCGGTAAAATGAGAAGGGAGAAGATCCCACGGGATCCGTTTTCCTCCGTCCTCTTTCACGACGAAGCCGGGAAATTCGCGAAGCCAGCCGCAGATCGCGGCTTCCCGTCCTGACCGCTCGAAATACGGCTTCGCGGTCGCTTTTGCCCTGCCGAGCGGTGAACAGTAGAAGTCTGTCACGTCCCATTTTTCGATGCGATCGGCGAGCAGCTCTGCCTCCCGCCATCCTTTTTCTGTCAGCGAGTCGATCGAATAATCGGGGTCGCCGTGCCGTATAAAGATCAGTTTCATTGCCGTTCCTGCGCGTCCGCGTCAGATCCCCTTCCTTTTTTCTTTGAGCAGATGGTAGAGCATTTCGTATGCGACGAGATTCTTCCCGCCTTCGGGAATGATCACGTCCGCGACCCGTTTTCCCGGTGCGATGAACTGCTCGTGCATCGGTTTGACGGTCGAAAGATATTGCTCTACGACGGAATCAAGGCTTCTGCCCCGTTCCTTGACGTCGCGCAGGATCCTGCGGATGATGCGCACGTCGTCGTCGGTGTCCACGAAGACTTTGATATCGAGAAGAGACACGATCTCCGGGATCGCAAACAGAAGGATCCCCTCCATGATGATGACCGGCTTCCCCGCAACGTGAACGGTCCGGGACGCACGGTTATGCACGGTAAAATCGTAGACCGGCATATCGACCTCGCCGCCCTCCTTCAGCGTTTTCAGTTGGGAAAGAAGGAGCGGTGTATCGTACGCGTCCGGATGGTCGTAGTTGATCCGGCAGCGTTCCTCCATCGTTTTATCGGAGTTGTCCGCGTAATAACTGTCCATGCTCAGAAGGAGCGCGTCTTCTCCGAGCCCGGCTGCGATGCGTTCGGCAAGCGTCGTTTTGCCGCTGCCCGTTCCGCCGCAGATCCCGATCATGAGATTTGCCATCGTCTTGTCCTTTCACCTTTCAGGTAAAGATGCCCTGCTCCTCCTGCTCTTTTTTCCGTTTCAGCCAACAGGAGCGGCACATGGCGAGATAGCGGTCATTACCGCCGAGAACGACCTGTTCACCGCTGAACAGGATATGCCCTTCTTCGTCGAACCGCGCGTTGACCGTTGCCTTGGAGCCGCAGTTGCAGACCGATTTGATCTCGGTAATGGAATCGGCGATCTCAAAGAGCCGTGCGCTGCCCGGGAAGGTATGGGTCAGAAAGTCGGTCCGGAGCCCGAAGCAAAGCACCGGACGGTCGAAATCGATCACGATCTGACCGAGCTGATCGACCTGCGCAGGCGTCAGGAACTGGCACTCGTCCACGATGACGACCGGATGCTCCGGATACTTTTCCGTATAGAGGCGGTAGATATCGCAGTCCGCTGGAACGGCGATCGCGTCCGCCTCAAGCCCGATCCGGGAACGGACGACCGTCTCGCCGTCCCGGGTATCGATCGCGGGCTTGAGCAGGATGACTGCCATATCCCGCTCCTCGTAGTTGAATCTGGTGATCAGCGCCTGCGCCGTCTTGGAACAGCCCATGACCCCGTATTTGAAATACAGCTTTGCCATAGAGCGCCTTCTTACCGCATTCCCTTGTCGTATGGAATACCTTCCGCCTTCGGCGCACGGGACTTGCCCGCCGTGAACGCGAGAACGATCAGGACCGCGACGTACGGAACGAGATTATAAAAGTAAAGCGGCATACCGAGCTTGGTCAGCGCGCAGATCCCGTCCCCGTTCAGATCGAGGGTGGTATAGGAAGCGCCGACGCATTTGAGCAGACCGAACATCAGGGAGCCGAGCGCAACGCCGACCGGCTTCCAGTTGCCGAAGATCATGATGGCGAGCGCAAGGAAGCCCATCCCTGCGACCGTCCCCTCTGCGGTGCCCGCAGCGGTGGTGGCGATGAAGATATAGCCGCCGACGCCGCCGAGGAACCCGGAGATCGTGGTACCGATATAGCGGTACTTATGCACGTTGATGCCGACGCTGTCCGCCGCCTGCGGATGCTCGCCGCACGCGCGGAGACGAAGACCGTATTTCGTCTTATAGAGGAAGATCGAAAGAAGGATATACAGCGCGATCATCAGGTAGGTGGAGATGAACATCTTATCAAAGAAAGGCTTGAGTACCTGCGGCAGATCGTCATTCAGGACGATGAAACCGAGGCTTTTGTTCATTTCCAGCTTGTCCTGGAAGAAGAAGATCTTGATAATGAAGAGGGTCAGCGCGGGAGCGAGCAGGTTCAGTGCCGTACCGCCGATCGTCTGATCCGCTTTGAGATTGATCGCAGAGAACGAGAGCAGGAGGGAGAACAGCGCCCCTCCGATGCCCGCGGCGAGCATTGCAAGAAGATACCGGATCTGCGGATGTCCCGCAAGCAGATCCGCCGTCTGGAAAAGGTGAACGAGCACCGCACCGCAGAAGGAGCCGAAGATCATGATACCGTCAAGTGCGATGTTGATGATGCCGCTGCGCTCCGCGAAGATCCCGGCAAGTGCCACGATCATCAGCGGAATGGTATAGATCAGCGTCGTTTGGATCAGAAAACTCATTTTCCTTCTCCTTTCTTCTGTTCGGCGGTTGCTTCCGCGCTCTTTTCACTTGCTTTTTCTTTCTTTTTTCTGGAAAGCAGCTCGTGGATCAGCTTGGAGAAACCGGCGAAATAGACGATCATCGCAATGATGAGGTCGGAAACGTATTCGTTGAAGCCCGTGAAGCCAGCGAGGTTGGTACCGGATTTATCGAGGAACCGGAGCAGGATACTGCTGAAGATCACGCCGATCGGGTGATTTCCGGCAAGCAGAGCGACCGGAATACCGTTGAAGCCGTCTGCGGGAAGCGCACTGTAAGTGTTCCAGCCAAGCTCGATCTGACCGTTCAGGTAGTAGAAGCAGGCGCCGCAGGCGGCAAGACCGCCGGCGATCACCATCGAGAGGACGACGTTGCGCTTCTGGTTCATACCGGCGTATTTTGCGGCGTTCTGGTTGAAGCCGCACGCCTTCAGCTCGTAGCCGAGCGTGGTCTTGTTGATGAAGAAATACGCGGCAATGGCGATCAGCGTCGCAAGGATCACGGCACAGTCGATGTAGGTCCCCGGGAAGAGCTTGTCAAGTCCGAGCTTCGGCGTCGCGACACCGTTCGTGGAAGTGACGAGCGCGTACTGTGCTTTCCCTCCTTCAACGTTGACGAGACCGCGATTGGCGCTGAAGACCCAGCTTACGATATTCGCGGCGATCCAGTTGGTCATGATGCAGACGATGACCTCATTGACGTTGAGATACGCCTTGAAGAGCCCGGGGATCGCGCCCCAGATCATACCGCAGAGGATACCGACCGCAAGAGCGAGCAGCCAGACGAGGAAGCCGGTGCCTTCGGTCGTCGGTACGGTCAGTGCGACGATGATGGATCCCATCGCGCCCATCAGGTACTGACCGGGCGCACCGATATTGAAGAGCCCCGTCTTGAACGCG
The DNA here is from genome assembly GCA_045617585.1 of Eubacteriales bacterium. GTDB lineage: Bacteria > Bacillota > Clostridia > Oscillospirales > CAG-272 > CAKRZE01. Next base: position 6,839 of record JAZLIW010000017.1, on the reverse strand, counting down.
ATCGCGACCGAAAGACCGGTCATGATCAGCGGTGCGGTACGGAAAAGCATATCGCCGATCTGCGAGAGGATGTTATGCGCGCCGTGGCTGGCGAACGGACCGCCGAATATGCAGCCGATCCCGGTCATGACGTCGGTGAAATCGATCAGATCCGAGGTCAGGGCGAGGATGATGAGGATCACGATACTGACGAGGATCCCCGCGAGAATGCAGATCAGGGACGAAAGGACGGATTTCTGCCATCCCTTGAGACCCGTTTTCGCTTTGTTAACACCGTTCTTTTCAGGCATTGTGCTCCTCCTCCTTTCCGTTGTCCCGCTTCGCGCCGGACATATACAGACCGAGCTCCTGCACGGTCGTCTTCTTGGGATCCAGCTCCCCGACGATCTCACCCTCGTACATCACGAGAATACGGTCGGAGAGATTCATGACCTCGTCAAGCTCGAGGGAGACCAGCAGAACCGCTTTTCCCTCGTCACGGGAAGCGACGATCTGCCGGTGGATGTTTTCGATCGCGCCGACATCAAGACCACGCGTCGGCTGAACGGCGACGAGAAGGCTGTGCTCTCTGTCGAGCTCACGCCCGATGATCGCCTTCTGCTGGTTGCCGCCCGACATCCCGCGCACCGCGGAAAGAGCCCCCTGACCGGAACGCACATCGTATTCGTCGATCAGTCCGTTCGCGTAATCCCGGACTGCGTCGAACCGGATAAAGCCGTGATTCGAGAACCGGGGTTCAAAATACCGCTGCAGGACGAAGTTCTCTTCCAGAGAGAAATCAAGGACCAGACCGTGCTTGTGCCGGTCCTCCGGAATATGGCTGAGTCCGTGCGTGTTGCGGTAACGGATCGTTTTCGTGCTGATATCCTCACCGCAGAGCGTAACGCTGCCTTGCGTCGGCTTTTCGATCCCGGTGATGCCGTAGATCAGCTCCGTCTGCCCGTTGCCCTCGATCCCCGCGACGCAGACGATCTCACCGCGGCGGACCGAGAAGGAAACGCCGCGCACCGCGTCCTTCTTGTGCACGCGGCTCTTGACCGTCAGCCCATCGACCGTCAATACGGTCTCCCCGGGATCAGCGGGCGCTTTATCAACGACGAAGCGCACGTCTCTGCCGACCATCATATTGGAAAGCTGTTCCTTGGTCGTATCTGCGATATCGACAGTGCCGATGTACTTCCCTTTCCGAAGGACGGTGCAGCGGTCGGCGACAGCCATGATCTCCGCGAGCTTGTGCGTGATAAAGAGGATCGACTTGCCTTCGGCGGCAAGGTTCTTCATGATCTGCATAAGCTCGTCGATCTCCTGCGGTGTCAGAACTGCGGTCGGCTCGTCAAAGATCAGGATCTCGTTGTCGCGGTAGAGCATTTTCAGGATCTCGGTCCTCTGCTGCATCCCGACGCTGATATTCTCGACCAGCGCATCGGGATCCACGTTCAGACCGTAGGTCTCGGAAAGGCGAAGTACCTTCTCCCGCGCTTCTTTTTTCATGAGGAAGCCTGCGGCGTTCGGCTCCACCCCGAGGATGATATTTTCCAGCACGGAAAAGACGTCGATCAGCTTGAAATGCTGATGCACCATACCGATACCGAGCGCGTTCGCGTCGTTCGGGTCACGGATGGTGACCTTCTGTCCGTCCTTGTAGATCTCTCCCTTTTCCGGCTTGTACAGACCGAACAGGACGCTCATCAACGTGGATTTGCCTGCTCCGTTTTCGCCGAGCAGCGCGTGAATCTCACCGCGCTTTAATTGCAGCGTGATATTGTCGTTTGCGATGATCCCGGGGAACTCTTTCGTGATCCCCCGCATTTCGATCACGTACGGCGTCCCGACGGGATCGGTTTTCATTTCGCTATTCATCATTCTACCCCGTTTTTCCTTGGATTTTCAAAAAGTACCGGACAAGGGTGTGAAAGCACCGGTGTTCTTTGAAAATGAAAAGAAGTGAAAAGTCATATAGATGGGAAACAGGGGCTGCCTCGCGAACGCGAGACAGCCCCCGCAATCGGCAATTACCGATTATTTCTCAAACGTGAGGGTGATCTTTGCAAATTTGTTGAGCCAATCGCCGTTGTTTGCGTCTTCGGGCGTAGCCGCGTCGGGAACGATCTCACCGCTCTTGATCTTGGCGTACAGTGCGTTGTACTGATCGAGCGTGAAGTTCTGAAGAGACCAGGTATCGGTGGGAAGACCGGTAGCGTCATCTGCAGCACCGAGGTTCTGCGCGGTGTTCTTCAGATCGCTGTCCCACTTGCCCTCGTAGAACTTGGTGAGGACAAGGTTGACGGAGGCGCTCAGGCCCTTGACGGCAGAGGTGATGACACGGTCGGAAGCAGAGGACTGGTCAACGTCAACGCCGATGATCTTGCCGTTCGTGGTGGTCTCGGCAGCAGCCTTGACACTCTGGAACATGGAACCGCCGCAGGCGAAGACGACCTCGGTCCCGGCGGAATACCAACCGGAGATCTGGGTCTGAAGCTCAGCGGAAGCAGAGAAGGAAGCGCCGAAGTTGTAGCTGTATCTCATTTCGATTGCGCCGTCGTCGAGCTTCAGCTCTTCAGCAGCAGCGTTCGCGCCCTGAACGAAGCCGTAACCGAAACGGTTGCAGGCAGGGTTGGTACCGCCGCCGCCGCCCGTATAACCGAGTTTGCGATAGCCTTCCATAACTGCCGCGTAACCTGCAAGGTAACCGGATTCCTGTTCCTTGTAGACGATCGCGGTAACGTTGTCAAGACCGAGTGCCCAACCGTCAACGAAAACGAACTTGACTTCGGGATGATCGGTAGCGACCTTGGTGATCGCAGCTTCCTGCAGGAAGCCGGGGGTGACGATGATCTCGGCACCGTTGGTGATGGCGAGCTCCATCGCGGTGATACGGTCCGCGTCGGTCGCGTCGGAGCCGTTCGCGGGCTGATAATACTTATAAGAGACGTTGTTCTTCTCGGCATACGCCTTGGCGCCTTCATAAGTACCCTGGTTGAAACCACGGTCCATGAGCTGACCGACATCGGTCACGACAGCGATCTTATAGGTCTTGCTGCCGCAAGAGAAGAGGCTCAGCGCAGAGAGGATCATGATCGCGCAGAGGATGAAACTGAGGATCTTTTTCATTGCTTTCTCCTGTTTTTTTGGGTTTCCCCTTTTTTGCACGGAATACCCGTACTATACTGTAATTTTATCACATTTCGGTCATAAAGTCAACGGAATTCGTTTCAATTTCATACCGAAGCGCAACTTTTGTCACTTTACCGAAGGGATCCTTGTCGGATTGTGCAATATCCCTATTTTTCTTTGCAGCGCTAACAGAGCAAATCAAAGCGGCAGGGACGAAACGGGGACCGTCATTTTCACGCTTGAACCGATAGAAACGTACTTTTGCGTGTTGCCGATGCGGATGACCTGTTCTCCCTCTTTCATCAGGATCGGATACACCGAGAAAACGGCGGTTCCGTCCGCGGGAAGCGTGACGGGAAGAACGGTATTCCGGCTGACGCGGTAATATTTCCCCGTAAAGAATTCGTATGCGATGAAATCGCCATCCGCGGCTGCGGGGATCTCCCGGAAGTCGATCGCGTCGGCGATCTCCTTTCCGCAGGGATTGAACGCCGCAACGGCAAACGCATTGCCCTTCGTATTGAATACCTTGAAGAGCCTTCCCTCTTCCTTGCAGTCGTGATAGACGCAGTCCCCGGTCGGGATCGCTGCACCGTCGAGCCGGCAGACGTTTCCGTCCGGCTCACAGACCGGGAGGATATTTTCCAGTCTGCTCCTGCCGATCTCGTCGGAAACATAGACCGGAGAACCGGAGATCGCGCGCAAAACGCCGCTGGCAACGGATGAAGGATGGTCGGACCACCACATATCGTAGTCGCAGTAGTACAACTGATCTTCCCAAAGCGCGTTATACGCGTTCTGGAACAGATGGACGGAAAAGCTGCGCTCGTTGTTCGGGAAGAAGTCGTCGCTGTTGCGGGTCAGTGCGGTGAAGGGACGTGCAAGGACGTTTTCCATCTCCATGCCCATGCAGTTGATCAGCCTGCCGCCGAAATTTTTCATGACCGAGCGCTCGAACGCGTTGTGGGCGCGGCGGCAGGCGACTGCGGTCGGCATCATCCCGGCAAACGCGCCGGAAGAGGAGCTCTGATTATCCACCTTCAGGAATTCGACGCCGCAGGACGCGAGATAGGAGTGCCACGCGTCCCAGAAACGGAAGGCCTTCTTTTCATCCAGCGAGGGGATCCAGCGGTCGCCCGGCGTATGATCGAGATTTCCCTTCTGTGCTTCAAAGAGCGGGGACGCGGGATGAATCCCTTCCCAATAGCCGAAAAACGCGTGCCAGACGCCGACCCTGACCCCGTAGGAATTGATGCGGCGGACGGTCTCCTTCAGCCCCTCCGGGAATTTGACTGGATCAGCATCAAAAGAACAGAGGCGGGAATCGCGCGTCTGCATCCAGCCGTCGTCGATGATCATCCAGCGTACCGGAATGCCCTTCTCCCGGAATTCGTCAAGCTTGCGGTAGATCTTTTCGGCGCTGACGTCTGTATAGAAGGAATTCCACGTGCAATAGCCGAAGTCCCCGAACATCGCGGGAAGAGTACGCTCCTTTTTCAGCGGAACGCGGATCGCCCCGGCTTTTCTTGCTTTCTCATAGCTGCGGCTGACCGCCTCGTAGGGATCGGAACCGGCGGCGAGCGCAAGGAACGGACCGGAAAGGGTGCGGAGCCCAGCGGTATCGGAGGACAGAGAGAGACGTCCCGGGAAAAACTCACAGCGGAAATTGTCTCCCGTCAAAGGAAGGAAATGATAATGTCTCCCGCCCTTTTTGAGAAAGAGGGACTGCGTCCGGTCGGGAAGACGGGAAAGCGCCGCGGGAAAGCACGGATACGTCCACCACGGCTTTTCGCGGAAACTGGCAAGGATCCCATCGGTCGGAACGTCCCGCATGGGGAAGGAGACTGCCTCCCGCGGCAGAAAATCACAGATCTCGCCGTTCCAGTAATGCAGCGTAATGCGGCAGGAGAAGAGAACGAAATCGTCCTGTACGTCGGCGCGTACCGTGAACTCGTCGAATTCGTGCTTCCGTTCCCCGGTATACCGCAGCGTCACGCCGCCCTCGTCTTCTTCCGCGGCAAAACCGTTCAGCACGTACCGCCCCATCCGGTTGGAGGAGGTCACGATCCCGTCAGTGGTCGGGAACAGTTCTCTGATCAGTGCAAGGAGTTCTTCTTTCATGTCATTCCACCTCATTTTCTTTCAGATACGCAAGGATCTGATCTTTGATCCAATAATCGAACACGGTGCCCTTCAGCCGTTTTTCGTGGGGGACGATCTTTCGGTAAAACGCCGCACCGTCCACGGCGCCCTCCCAGATATCGGCGTAACAGTAATCAAATGAACCGGGGCGGACGGATTCCAGATAATCGATCGCGTCGGCGTGAACGATCCGGATCTTCTCCCGGTGCAGGTACTGCGGCAGCAGATGCGTACGGAACACGTCGATGATCCGCTCGTCCAGTTCGATCACCGTGACTTCCTCCACGTTCTCCTTCTCCGAGACACGGTAGAGATAATACCCGAGCCCGAGTCCGAGCACGAGGACCCTTCCCCGTGCGGCTTCAATGCCCGGCTGCATGGAATTGATCTCGGACGGGCAGACGCTGACCCAAGGGACCGAGCCCTCGTAAATGGCGGGAAACGTGACCTTCCGGTCAAAGAAACCGAGCTTCGGCGTCAGGTACCTGCGCGAGAAATCGGGCATATCGTACTGAAAGATCTCGCCCCTTTCGTAAGAAGAAGTGGTCAGCTGAATCTCCCCGTTTTTCACCTCCGGAACACGGATATTTTTCAGATATGGATCGGAGCAGAACGCGTCGGCGTCCAGCTTCTTTGCGTCGGCAAAAAGCGGCAGGAGATATTCCCCGCCTCCGGCGCTGCCGATCCCCCAATCCTCGCAGAATTCCCGGATCACGTAGAATTCCTCAAAGTCGTCGCCGAGGATCCCGATCTCGCGCATCTCGGCAAGGTCCTCCGCGGTATATTCCCTTTTCGCCCGCTCCACGTCCTCCGCGGTATATTCGACCCGCGGAAACCGGGAGGCGATCAGCGTTCCGATCCTTGCGCTGAGTTCCATCGATTCCTCTCTCGTCATTCGGATCCCCCCTTTCGGTTTATTATATCACGGCAAAAAATCCGTGTCAATATTCATCCTCCTCCGTACGGAAAAAAGGACGCCCCACTCATGTGAAGCGTCCTTCTTTTATGCCCCCTCCTCGGGGAAATGCATTACTTTTTCTTCTTGATGATGATGAAGACGACGACGGCGATCAGAACGACTGCCGCAGCAGCGATACCGATGATCAGACCGGTATTGGATTTGCCATCATCATCGGAGGAGCCTGCGTCCTTGGTCTCCTCACCGGCGTCAGCCTGGGTCTCACCGGCGGTCTCGGGAGCGGCGGTCTCATTCTCACCGTTCTCGAAATCCTCGATCGCTTTGCCGAGGTCCTTCAGGGACTTGCGAAGCTCGGCGGAGATCTGTGCGGCGACCAGTTCGTCCTTCAGGTTTTCGACGGTACGGTTGGCGGAGTTGTACGCGTTCTTGACGGCCTTGAGATTATCCTCGGTGATACCGTCCTTCGCGGCGTCAAGCGCTGCCTGGATCTTGTCGATATAAGCCTGAGCGGCGGCCTTCGCGTCCTCGACGGCAGCGGCATACTTCTTGGTGAAGCGGATGTTGTCGTACTTGACGGTGAAGCCGGTGTCTTCCGGTTCGCCGACCATGAAGATACGGCAGAAGTTGACGGCGCCGAGATTGATCTCACCGGCGGTAGCAGCTT
>JAZLIW010000016.1:0-25505 GCA_045617585.1 Eubacteriales bacterium | reverse complement strand
AATCGTCCGTACTTTTGGATTCACTTCTGAGCCCAAGCAAATAATCGGTACTGACCGCGTAGTATTCTGCAAGTTCCGTCAGGGCGGAGAGGTCGGGAGAAGAATCGCCGTTTTCCCATTTTGAGATTGTTTTGTTGGAAATCGAAAGCGAGGCAGCTACATCATCCTGCGTAACGCCTTTGGCGGCACGAAGTTCGGACAATGTTTTTCCCAAATTGATTTCTTTCATCTTATCACCTTCATCTTAAAATTCAAGTTCCGGAGCTTGTGACAATATTATACGCAAAACCAGCAGTAGAGTCAATGGACTGTAATTTGAAGTATTCTCACAATCAGAGATTTAATTCGATTCTTCTCACTTCATGGTGGAATCCGTTTGAAAAATGCGGAATACAAAATACAAAATCGGATTGTTTGCCAGCCCGCGGCCGGCCGTTCCGTCTTGACAAACGGCATTTTTGTAGTATAATAGAGGCGGTTTTCAAATCGGAATCCGATTTGCGATCATCAATCACCGTGTGACCCGTGAATCACGCGTTTCACTTTACGGAGGTATCTGCAATGACAGGATCCATTCTATCCGCCGAAAAGAGAGACTACCATCTTTCCCTCTTTTTCTCTGCTGCCGACCCGAAGACGTTCGGTGAGGAATATGAAAAAGCCCTTGCCGCCGGTGACCGCGGGGCGGCGGTACGGCTTGCCGCTTCTCATTTCCGGAACCGTGAAGTGCCGAATATTCCCGGCTTTTCCGCCGGGAGATACGACCGCGCCGGTGCCGACCGGGGCGTCAAAGGGATGATGCGGGAGGTCAATATCGACCACGCTTTTCCCGACGGAAAGATCGACTTCCTTTACAATCCGACACTCGAAACTCCCCCGGTCAACCACGAGTGGCTGTGGCAGCTCAACCGGTTCAACTGGTGGGATCAGATGTCCCGTGCCTATGCCGACACGAAGGACGAGACCTACGCCCGCGCCTTTGAAGCGCAGCTTCTTGGGTGGATCGAACAGACCGATCCCCATCCCACCGCCTACAACGGGGCGGGAAGCGCGTGGAGAACGATCGAGGCGGGGTTAAGACTGATGGGCTCCTGGGAAACGGCGTTCAATCTCTTCCGCTCTTCCCCGTCGGTCGCTGACGAGTCGCTGATCCTGATGGCGGCGTCCATGTACCGTCAGGCGCTCCACCTGAAAGCGCACCCGACCGGAGGCAACTGGCTGCTGATGGAAACCAACGGGGTCTACACCTTTGCCTCCCTCTTCCCGGAATTTTCGGACGCGGAAGCGCTCCGCCTCTGGGCATGCGAGACCATCGTTCGGGAACTGGACGGGCAGATCCTTCCCGACGGGTTTCAAAGAGAACTGTCCCCGGACTACCAGCTCGTTTCCTTCAACTGTGCCGCGGGAGTCTGGCAGATCGCGAACGCCTGCGGAAGAACGGCGGAGCTGCCCGCCTCCTATCCCGCACATTTGAAAAACATGGCGCTCTGCTACGCCGCGACCTCCACGCCCGCGCTGATCCAGCCGCGCACCAACGACTGTTACACGATGTTTACCACCCGCGTGACCGGCGTGGCGGAAAGCATCTTTCCCGATGTAAAAGAATTTTCCTATCTGAACAGCCGGCGCACCCGCGGCGCGGCGCCCGAGGGAAAAACGGCGTCCCGCTTCCTGCCGTGGGCAGGCTTCGCCGTAATGCGGACCGACTGGAGCGCCGACGCCTCCTATCTCTGTTTTGACGTCGGACCGCTCGGTGCGGGGCACATGCATCAGGACAAGCTGAATATCATCCTCTGGAAGGGGGATCAGGAGCTGCTCTTCGACGACGGCGGCGGACAGTACGAGCATTCCCCCGCCCGGATCTACGGGACATCCGCATACGACCATAATACGGTGACCGTGGACGGGCTCCCGCAGATGCGGACGAGCCCCACGGTCGTCAGCGCTCCCATTGACGCGGGCTGGATCACGAACGACGGCTTCGATTATGCCGCCGCGGACTATACGGACGGATTCGGTCAGGACGGGAACTGCATTGCCGTTCACCGCAGAGAAGTCCGTTTCTGCAAGCCGGACTTCTTCGTCGTGCGCGATACCCTCTCCACGGCGAACGGGGAGCCTCACGAGTACGCCGTCCGTTTCCACATGGACACGCTGAACGTATCTCCGTGTGACGCCGTTCCCGGCGCGTATTACGCCGACTACGGCAAGGAATGGGACCTGCTCCTCGTCCCGGTCACAGACGCGGGGGAATCGCCTCTCACCGTGCGTACCGCGTCCGGTCAGACCGATCCCTGCTATCTCGGCTGGTATATCGGGCGCAACGCAGAGCGCAATCACCCGGCAACGACCCTGCTGTGGGAAGCCGCGGCCGCAAAAGAACGCCGCTTTACCACCCTGCTGTTCCCGATCCGCAAGGGCGGAGCGCTCCCCCGGATCGAAAAAAACGCAGACGGCACGCTCACCGTCACGTTCGGCGGGAAAGACTTCTGCCTTGATCTGAAGAAGCTGAACGCGTAAACCGAAAAAAGACTCGGCCCCCGCCTCCTTGCAGGCCAGGGAACCGACCCAAAAACAGCGGATGCCCGCTCCGTACAGGAAAAGGCATCCGCTTCTTTGTTTTTTCGGGAAAAAAGATCCGGTCAGTTCTTTTTCTTTGCGATAAAGTCACGGAGAACGGACGCGACCCGATCGGCAACGACGGCATAACCAATGGCAGTGAAATGACCTCCGTCCTCCCGGATCCCCTCCGGTCCGATCCCGGCACTGACGGTATAAAGGTCGTTCAGCGGGACGGAAAGCTCGTCGGCGATCCCGGCAATCGTTTCGTTCATCTGCGGGAGCAGCGTGATCCAGTTATGATCCGGTTCCATGGAGCGCGGCTCGTAAAGAACGGTGCAATTTGCGAGGACCGTGCGGTACAGTCCGATCTTTTTCAGCAGCTCCACCGTCTTTTCGCGGTAGAGGTCAAGCGTTTTCATGTGGCCGCAGTGGTGCCCGTGGTTGAAATGGATCACGTCGTAGCGGTTTTCCCGCACGAAGGTCATGATCAGTCTGTGGAAGATCGGCATATCCACCGAGTAGGCAAGTGCAAGGTAATCCACGTAGAATTCACCCTTCAGCCGTTCCTTCACCGCCTGATAATACCCTTCCGTAATGGAATCGCCGATCAGCAGAACGCGCGGAAGATCGTGCTTCTCGGTATCGACGCTGTTGAATCTGACCCATTCGATCTCTTCTCTTTTGACTCTCATTTTCTGATGTTCGCTTTCGCGCGGCGAAAGCGTCCTTTCTTTCGGAATCGGGACCGGCATGGCAAAACGGCTTTTCCGTCTGCCGTATTTCCGGTCGGCTTTGTTTTTACTGCTCGGTCAGGTCGGTCTCTTTTACGTTTTCCCCATCGACGAGCACCGTTTTGATCTCGTAGGGCTTCATCCGGACCGGGATCTCCTTCCCGAAGAACCTTGCCTTCGCATCGGTCCGTTTTCCCGCCGTCTCGACGAAGCGGAGAACGGTCCCCTCTCCGTCGGTCTTGTCCTTGATGACCGTGAACGCGACGTTTTCCCTGTCGATCCCGGCGTAGGAATCGGTCGGGGGCAGCGTTCCGCCGTGGTTCGCCTCGATCACGATATGAGGCGGGTTCCGGAAAGCGCTCACGTTCCCTCCGTTCCTTCCCCCGAGGTCCACGCGGATCTTCCCTTCCGTGATGCCGCGGGAAAGAATATCGTGATCGTATTCCTTCAGTTCCTCCAGCCGGAGATCTCCGTAGATCACGTTGCGCAGGACCGTGATGCCGAGCTTCCCACCGCACAGACAATACGCAAACGCGGAATCCGGCAGATAGGTGATGCCGTCCGCCGTCAGCCATTCGCCGAGCGGAACGTCCCGCCCGGTCTTTCCGCGAACGACGCTGCCGTACGGGACGGAAACGCGGTGTCCGGCTTTTCTGACCCGGCTTTCCAGCTTGAAGACTGCCGCCTTTTCATTGCTGTTGACGACGTACCTCAGATCGAAGTACCGTTCGCCCGCATAGAAAGTGTAATACAGATCGATCACGGAATCGCGGAACTTATAGTTTTCACGGATCACCGTGCGCAGCTCCCCGCTTTCGAGGATCTCCGTCTTCCGCAGTTTCATCCCGGGCAGTTTCTTGCCGTATTGTTCGATATTGAACGCCCAAGTATCGCCAAGGTCTTCCCGGAACGTCGGGTTCAGGACCTCTTTTGCGATCAGATCGCCGCTTTGGTCCCGGATCTCATGGATCCCGCCGCGCTTTTCGTCAAATACGAACGTGTATTTCCCGTTTTCGACCCGGGGATAGCCGCAGGGGACCGTCCGGTCGTCCTCGTTCGTCTGTACCACCCGATAGGTCTTGTATCCGTACGCGGGCACGTCGAGCTTCGTAACGAAGCGGGAACGGAATTTCGGGATCACCGCCTTCGCCTCGACGATCTGGCAGGGATAGCGCTTTCCGGTCTCGTCCTCCAGCGCAAGTCCCTTGTCGTACCAATCGAACTCGTGCGCCCATTGCAGTTCGCTTTCGAGATAGCCTTCAAAGGGCTCCCCGTTGAAATTCCAGACGATGAGGTTCCACACCGTGTCCGGGTTTTTCCCGACCGTGCGGATCTTTCGGCAAACCGACTGCACCGCGTAATTCATGATCTCGTTCGCGGTCATGATCGCCCTGCCGTAAAGATCGCGGGAATCCTCGTACGCTTCTTTGATGCAGGAGCCGCCCATGATATCGTGGAACTGATTGAAAAGCACGTCCTGCCAGCACCCGGTAAGTCTGCCGTCTTTTCTCCCGGCAAAAACGAGCGACTTTTCGGCGTTCAACAGCGCGTTCTCCGCGATGCGGTTATACCGTTTCGTCGTCGGCAGATCGGCAAAAACGCCGAAATCGCCGGTCAGCAGTTCGCCCTTTACCGTAGTATCGGGCTGCTGATGCAGAAAGAAATCCCGGACCGCGGAAAAGACCGCGTTCTCCCTGCCTTCAATCACCGCGATGTCCTTTTTCGTCGGGGCGCCGCCGTGATCGGTGACACCGAAGATGATAAGGCTGTCCTGATCTTCCTTTTCGTCGGCACGGTCGAGCGCCTCCCCGAGTTCCTCCGCGTATATATCCTCTGCCCGGTACGCGGTGACCGTCGTTCCGTCGATCCCCTTCCAGAGGAAGCAATCCTTTTCCAAAGGAAGATACTTCTTTTCCGGGCGGACGAAGCAGTAATATCTGACGCCGCTCTTTTTTAAGATCTGCGGGAGCTGCGGGCTGTGACCGAAGCTGTCGACGTTGAAAACGCAGTCGGAACGGACGCCGAACGTCTCATAAAGATATTTCTGCCCGTAAAGACCCTGACGAACGTAGCTTTCGCCGCAGGCCGAATAGCAGTCCGGCTGCAGCCACCACGCCTCGCACAGATCCCAGCGTCCTTCCCTGACCCGTTCCCTGATCTCTTCAAACAGTTCGGGATCGGTGTTTCTGATCCACTCGAAGACGGGGGGCGTCGCAAAGGAATACCGGAAATCCGGCGTTTCCATCATCCGGTCCAGTGCCGAACGGAAGGTAGCGCGGATCGACGCCATCGCCTCGTCCCAGGTCCAGAGCCATACCGGGTCAAAGTGCGTGTTCCCGATCATATAATTCTTTTTCATCCGATCCTCCTTGGTCTCTGCGGGATCGCCGGATCGATGCCGGCAGCCGTTTTTTTACAGACCGGCAAAGACGCGCATCGCTCTTTCGGCGTTTGCCTCCATCGCGTTCTGCGCCTCAAACGCAAGCTCGTGGAAGAAGGTGACCTCGCGGGTGTCCAGCATTTCCTTCACTGCCTTGACGCCGACGTTTGACATATAACTGTAATAGTTGATCTTGCGGAGCCCGTAGGAGATCCCCTTGCGGTAATCCTCCTCGCTGACGCCGCTGCCGCCGTGCATGACGAGAGGCAGACCGGTCTTTTCGGCGATCACGCGCACGCGCTCCAGATCGAGCACGGGCTTGGAACGGTAAATGCCGTGTGCGGTTCCGAAGCTGGGCGCAAGCGCGTCGATGCCGGTCGCCTCGCAGAACTTCACCGCCTCGTCGGGGTCGGTATAGACGGGACCACTCGCGGACGCGCTCCCGCCCTCACGGGAAGCAAGCGCACCGAGCTCGGCTTCCACGCCGGCGCCGTACGGATGCGCCATTCTGACCGCAGTGATCGTGTTTTTCAGGTTTTCTTCGTAAGACAGCGTGCTGCCGTCGTACATGACGCCGGTAAAGCCGAGTTCGAGCGCTCTCGCCATATAGCTCAGCGTCTCGCAATGGTCCAGATGGACGCAGACCGGCACCTTCGCGTTCTTTGCCGCCTGCACCATGACCGGCCCGATGATCTCAAGGGGCGCGACCGGCTCGTGCAGCTCGCCGTGGGTCAGCATCACCGGGACGTTCAGTTTTTCCGCGGCGCGGATGACGGCGACGATGCACTCAAGGTTCGGGGTGTTGAACGCGCCGTACGCGCACTTTTTCTCCTCGGCAAGCGCGAGGATCTCTTGAAAGGTTGCGATCATTCTTTTCTCTTCCTTTTCTTTTTGGGTTCACGGGGATCCGGTCCCCGGAACGGTATTCCGGGGACCGAAGCGTTTTACTTTTTCTTTTTTCTCAAAAGGATCGCGCAAACGACGCCGATCGCGGCACCTGCGAAAGCGCAGCAGATGACGGCGACCGTAACGGTGTTCCCCTTTTCGTTGTCCCCGGCAGGATCGGTGTCGGCACCGGGATTGGTCTCACCGAGATCCAGTTTCGGGATCTCGCGGGTCTCCTCCTCGCCGCATTCGCAGACGCGCTTTTCAAGTCCGGCTTCGTTTTCGGTGGGAACGGTCACGACCGTCCACTCGCCGAAGACGTGCTCGTGCGCGGGAGCGTTCACGATCTCGGGGGGAAGCTGATCCTTCAGGCAGCCCGCGCTTGCGGTAACTGCCGCGTACGCGGGATCGGAAGCGCCCTTCTGCGGCGTGACGCCGAGGAAGTTATGCCCCTCGTCCATCAGCTTGTTGCAGGCGGCTTCTCTGTCGTTGAAGAAGGCATCGGGCTTATGGTAGAAGTAATCCTGATAGACGCTGTAGACGATATTGTTCCTGATCTCGACGTAGCCGCCGGAGCCCTCGTCAAAGTAGATGCCGCCGAACTTGGTCGGGGAATCGTGCATCAGGTTCCCGACGACGCGGCTGCCGGGCATCAGACCGAGTGAATAAATGGTACCGCCGTCGGCAAGACGCTGGCAGACGCTCGAAATATCGTTGTACGTCACGACGTAGCGCTCCTGAACGGACGCGGTGTCCGGAAAGTCGTAATAAGAGCCCTTGCGGGATTTGCCGTTGCCGTCGAACGCGCCCCAGCCCCAACCGATCGAAATGCCGGTGTAGGAGGTGTTCGTGATCCTGTTATGGGAGACCGTAACGTCCGCAGCGTGACCGACCGGGATCGCGACGGCGCCCTTGAACCGCAGACCGACGCCGTCGATATCGTTGGAGAAGACGAGCGTGTACTGCGTGACGCGGCCGGGATCGGGCTCCACGTCGCTGAGGATGCCCTCAACGTACGCCTTCGTGCTGTAAGGCTGCGCGTCGCGGATCGAGACGCCGCCGACCGAGATACCGTTCGCGCCGACGTTTTTGATCGTGTTGCGGACGAACTGGCATCCGACGCAGCCGATCTCATAGTCGAACGCGGAAGCGGACATACAGGTAAAGATGCAGTGCGCGACACGGGCGCCCTCGGCATACGCCACGGTGATGCCGCCGTCGGTCTTGAGATAGGAATCGTGCGCGATGAACTTCTTCCAGTTCAGCGCGTCGACGTTCTGGATATAGCAGGCCTGGATCTCTGCCTGCCCATAGGTATGGGGGCGGAGATACGCGGTGTACTCAAAGCGAAGATCCTTCAGGGTAAAGCCATAAACGCGGTCTTCGTCCTCGCCCTTCACCGAGATCAGACGGTCGATCGTGGGGACGACGATATCCATTCCGTTGGGATCTTCATTTTCCGCGGAGATGTAGAAGAGTTTTTCCCCCTCGCGGTCGAAGTACCATTCGTTCTTTTCGTCCAGTCCCTCGAAGCAGAAGAGGATGGCGTTCGGGTCGGTGATCTGCACGCCCGCTTTTTTGAGGGCGGCGTCGAAGGCGGATTTCTTCATCGTGACCTTGGAGCCTTCGTCGCTTTCCTCCACGTACGTGACCGGGACGATGGAGTACGTCCAGCCGACCTCATACTCGAATTCAAGGTCGGTCACGTTTCTCCAGTCGTACATTTCCGAAAGCGCACCGGTCGCGATATAACCGAAGGAGGTATTGATCTTCAGATCGGGAATATCCGCCATTTCCCAGTTGCCGGCGGTGCTGTCGTCAAGGACGAGACGCGCGATCTGCGCGGGAGCGCCGTTGACGTAAAGGTCACGGGAGAAAGGAATGTCCTTCGCGTCGTATTCCCATGCCTTGAGCCCTTTGCCGACCGTGACCTCGGTCGTCTCTTTCCAACCGTTTTTCAGGTGCATACCGCCCGAAAGGATAACGTCGTTCGGGTTGCCGGTCGCGCCCTGCCAGATGACCGCGTAGCCGCGGTCCGCAGAGTCTTCTGCGGTAAAGGCAAGCGTCTCGTCGATCAGATAATCGCCCGCGGCGATGCTGACCACGACGTCACCGGTCCAATTCCCGACGGCGGCGACGGCTTCCTTCGCTTTGCCGAGCGTCGCAAATGCTTTCTCGGCGGAGAGACCGTCGTTTGCGTCGTTTCCTTTTTTGCCGTTCACGTAAAAGGTCTTCATGACCTTGTTCTGCACGGCGGTGACCGTCCAGACGTTATCGCCGCTGCCGACGGTCGCCTTGCCGGAGGAAAGATCCATTCCGGCAAAGGACGCGGTCTCCGTCTCGCTCGCCCCGTCAATATAGAAGTAGGGATAGACGTTTTTCAGATCAACGTCGGAGGCGAATCGGAGAGCGACCGTCTTCTTCTCGTTGTCGATCTCGGCAACGGTCGTCAGACCCTCCGCCATAAAAGAGCGGAGCTCCACGGGCAGTGCCTCGAAGCACGCGGTCAGAGTGACGTCTCCGTTCAGTTCAAACCGATAGGTCGGTTCGGAGGATACCGCTTTTCCGTCCTTGTCGGTCCAGTTCAGGAAGACGTATCCGTCCTTCGGGGTCGCGGAAACGGTGACGGTATTCCCTTCCGGGAACTTGCCGTCTCCCTTGACGGTACCCATTTTGGGATCGTTGATCTCCAGTGACACGGTGCGGGTCGTGACGTCGGCGGGAAGTTCCTTCCGGATCTCGTCGTTCAGCGGTCTGACGCGGAGATTATCGAGATAAACGTTGCCGATATCCTTGCCGCAGCCCGCGATCTGAAGAACAAAGGAGCTGCCGTCGTCCGAAACGGGAAGTGAGGTCCTGCCCGTAACGTTCCACGAGGCAGGCTCGTCGGTATCGGCGCCCCAGACCTTTGCGTAAACGGTGGAATCCGCAAATACGATCTTGGCCTTGTACCAATAGTCGGTCTTTTCCACCGTCATACCGCTGTCGCCGAGGACGGAATCACTCGCTTTCGAATCCTTCACCTGGAAGTTGTAAACCGGTGAGAAAATCGTATAGACGGAATCGTTTCCGTTCTGATACGCCGCGGTATAGATGCCGCCGATCTTGTCAAAGTCACCGGAATAGAGATAATCGAATTCGATGATCTTTTCGGCGTAACCGGTCGCGATGCTCAGCGCGGTATCGCCTCTGTCCGAACGGCTGGAAATGTAGAGGACTTTTCCGTATGCCGGATAATCGGAGCGGACGTCCACGACCTGATTGTAATAACCGCTTGCGGTCAGATCGCCGCCGGAAAGACGGGCTCCGTTGGAAAGCCCTTCAAAATCGAAGAAATACTCTTTATCGCCCGCCGCGCTGACGGAAAGCGCAGGGAATGAAGTGTCGAACACTCCAAAAAGCGTCAGCACCGTGAGCAGCATGGAGAGATAACGTTTCATGGGAATTCCTTTCTGTATTTCAACATTTTTTCATTGTTATTATAGTATGATTCCTTCTGTTTTTATATAGATTTTCGTTCGTTTTACTTGAAAATCGTTCGCAAATGTGATAGAATTCTAATAGAATGATCTTATGGAGGAAAAGGTATGATCCCGGTATTCGATATCAAAAAACTGCGTGAGATCCTAAAGGACTGTTATGAGATCACGAAGATCCGCATCACGGTCATTGACGCCGACCGCAACGAGCTCGCTTCTTATCCGGAGGAGATCGCTCCCTTCTGCCGTATCATCCGGTGCACCGAGGCGGGACGCGTTGCCTGCGCTTCCTGCGACAGAGAGGCGTGCGAACGCGCCGCCGGGCAGCGAAGGACGCAGATCTACCGCTGCCATGCCGGACTGACCGAAGCCGTAACGCCCCTGATCGTCAACGGAAAGCTGTTGGGTTACCTCTTTTTCGGGCAGGCGTTTTCCTATCCGGATCACGGGACCGGCTGGGCGGAGATCGAAAAGCTGTGCGC
Source organism: Eubacteriales bacterium (assembly GCA_045617585.1). Taxonomy (GTDB): domain Bacteria; phylum Bacillota; class Clostridia; order Oscillospirales; family CAG-272; genus CAKRZE01. Next base: position 14,986 of record JAZLIW010000016.1, on the reverse strand, counting down.
CCCCTTCCCCGTTGACCGGGGAGCGCTGCACGATGCCTGCCTGGAACGGCCTCCCGTCACGCAGGAATATATCCGCGCGGCGACGCACATCCTCCTTGCGGTCGCCTCCTATCTCGTGATGGAGCGCATGGTGACGTACACGCCCGACCGCGCCTCCGTCCGCCTGAACGATTACGTTTCCGCGCACTATACGGAAAACCTGAATGCAAAGCATCTTTCTCAAACGCTGGGGATCGGAAAAACACAGCTCTATAAGCTTTCCAAAGAACTGTACGGCTGCGGCATCGCAGAGCAGGTCCGTCACCTGCGCATGGAAAAGGCAAAAGCGATGCTTCTCGATCCGGGCACGCTTTCCCTCGCACAGGTCGCACAGTCCTGCGGTTACGACGATTACAATTATTTTATCGCGGTTTTTTCCCGCACCGAGGGCTGCCCGCCCGGCGAATGGAAAAAAAGGCAGTCCGAGGAAGCCGCGGAAAAGCGCGGATAAGGGTCGGTCTGCCCCGAAAAGGGAAAACGTCCGGGCGTGCCGCAGCGGATGCCGCGCTTTCACGGATCATTCCGCCGTGCCGGAGTGCTGCCTGACGTATTCCCGCGGCGTCAGACCGGTCTCCCGTTTGAAGAAATAGGAAAAGTAATACGGGGAGGAAAAATTCATCCGCTCCGCCGTGTCGCTGACCCTCTCCCCCGCTTCCAAAAGACAGATCGCCCGCTCGCAGCGGATGCGATGATAATAGCGGATGGGGCTCATCCCGGCAAAGCGCTGCAGGGTCCGCTTGATCCGGTCCTGTGAGCAGCCGAGTGTCCGCGCCGTTTCCTCCATGCTCACGCCGTCCTCCGCGTGCTCCTGCCAGAATCCGGTGATCCGCGCGAAAAGCCACGCGGCAGCGTCCGAGCGGGGCTGCGCCGTATCCGCCCGCTTGCGCCACAAAGACAGACAGATCTCCTCCAGCAGGCTCCGCAGAAGCTGCGACTCCGGGGCTCTCTCCGGCAGTGCCGTAAGACAGCCGGACAATGCGAAGCCGCGATCCGAGGCGGCGATCTCAAGGATCTTCCCGATCCTGTCCAGATCCTCCCGGTCCAGCCGGTATTTTCCTGCCGTCAGATACTCCGACAGCCCCGTGCCGTCAAAGGAAAACCAGAACATATCGCAGTTCTCCCCGTCCGTCCAAAGATTGTGGAACCTGCCGGGCGGATGAAGAACGGTCTCCCCCGCTTCCAGGCGGAACACCTCGCTGCCGGAGGTGATCCCGGCGCTGCCGCGCAGGACGCAGTCCATCTCCCAGAACGGATGCTGCTCCCCCGGAAAGCGGTACGGGTCTTCCATCGTGATATGATATAACGTATAAAGTTTGTCCACGCTCACGGCGCGCGGCAGGATCAGAGGCACGTAATCCATACGGTCGGTCTCCCCTTCTTCCGGATTTTACTGATTCTGCACGAAAATCGTATGTTTTACCGCAGAAATCACATTGTCATTCCGAAAAATAAGATTATAATAATAGTATACAGCGTCCATGCGCCGTTGTCAAATATTTTTTTCGGAGGATGTATTATGGAAAAGAAGATCCGGCTCGGCTGGCTCGGGGTCGGTCCCCGCGGTCAGGGACTCATCGGCTGCTACGCCCATCACCCGCAGATCCAGCTTGTGGCGATCGCGGACTATGCCCGCGGACGCGCGGAGGAAGTCGCCGCCTGGGCGACCGGCGTCTGCGGAACTCCCGTCAAAGGCTTTCAGACTTACGAGGAAATGGTGAACGCCGTTCCGATGGATGCCATTATGATCACGTCCGATCCCGACTGTCAGGTGGATTACGCGGTCGACGCCATGCACCGCGGTCTTCACGTCATGACCGAGGTCCCCGCCGCGTTCAGCATCAAGCAGTGCTGGGATCTGGTGAACACGGTCAAGGCGACCGGCGTCAAGTATATGCTGGCGGAACAGACCCGCCACTGGAACTTCGTCAGACAGTGGCGCCGGATGGCGCAGGACGGCGAATTCGGCAAGATCTACTACGCCGAAGGCGAATACCTGCACTACGAGCCCCGCTGGGATCTGCTGCGCGAAAAAGACACCCATTATTCCGTCCATCCTTCCACTGCCGAGGAATTCAGCGATCCCCGGTACGAGATGTCCTGGCGCTACAAAGCGTTCCAGAACCCCATTTACTATATGCCTCATGAGCTGTCGCCCCTGCTTTCGATCACCGGCGGCCGCATCTGCAAGGTTTCCTGCTTCGGCACCCGTCTCGGCAGCTACGACAATCCGCTGATCCAGTGCCGCGACCTGCAGACCGCGCTGATGTACAACACCGACGACGTGATCTTCTCCCTGCGTGCGGGGTTCACCTCCCCCTACGGTCCCAAGAGCGTTCTCGGTGCCCACTGGTATCAGATCAAGGGCTCCAAAGCCACGGTGGAAACCAGCCGCAGCACCCTCGACACCATGAAGCTCTACCGTGCCGGCGGTGAATGGGAAGCAAAGAACTGGGGCACCGAGGATCCCGACGCGCCCGATTACGTCCGTGCTGCCGAGCACGGCGGCGCCGACTTCTATCCCATCTCCAACTTCGTGGACGCCATCCTGAACGACACCGAGCCGGAAATGAACGTCTTCCGCGCCGTGGAGTCCGCCGCTCCCGCCGTCATGGCTGTGGAATCCTCCAAGCAGGGCGGCATCCTGATGGAAGTCCCCGATTTCCGCGCCTGATGACGGTCTGGATCTTCGTCGCAGCGGCGGTCATCACCTCAGGGCTGAGCGGTCCGCTCTATAAGATCGTTGCCGACGGCGCGGTGGGAAAGCGCGCGACCGTTCTGGCACCGCTCTGCTGGTTCCTGCCGCTCGCGGCGGTCTTCGGCACCGTCGCCGCGCTGAACGGCGAGTGGAACGGTCTTGCCGGGGTACTGCCGCCTGCCCTGCTGGCGGGCGCCGCGGCGGCAATGTGCGCCGTCGCCCTGCTGTTCAGTATGCGGCGCAGCAGTTATGCCTTTGCCATCATTCTCGTCAATTGCAGTTTTCTGTTCCCGATCCTGCTTTCCTGTCTGCTGCTGCACGAACCGACCGGCTGGTGGCAGCTCGTGGGCATGGCGGTCGCCGTCGCGGCGATCGTGGTCCTGTACGCCGCGCCCGGCGGGGAACGTACCCCGCCCCTGACCGTGCTCATCACGCTGGCTGCGTCCCTCGGGAACGGGCTGATCGACTTTGCCATCAAATGGCAGCAGTACCGCACGCCCGGTGCCGCGGAAAATCTGTTTTTCTGCCTCGATTATCTGTTTGCGTCCCTGCTCTGCGGTCTCGCCGCCCTGCTGATCCGGGAGGAGCGCCCGAAGGACGGCATCAAACCGCGCTCCCGGTTTCTCACCGCCGCGCTTGGCATCGGCATCTGCAACGGGCTGTGCTTCTACTGCATCAGCCGTTCCGCCTCCGCCATGAACGCAGCCGCGCAGTTCGTCGTCATCACGGCTCTATCCATCGTCCTGTCGCTCGGCATCGGCTGCTATCGGTTCAAGACCAGGCTCGGCGTACGGGAATGGTTGGGGCTGCTGGCCTGTACGGCAGCGATCGTCTTTCAGTTCCTCAACCTATAACAAGGAAAGGTCGGACGTCTATGAAATTATGGTACTATCAGGATCCCGCCGCGCGTGCCGCTGCGCACGCCGCAGGACGGGACTATACCCCGGCGTATCTGCCGGTCATGCTCCGCAATATGGGCGTAACCGGCGAAGCTCTGTCGCCCGACGCGCTGATCGCCGGGCAGGTCGGCCCCGATGACACGGTTCTGTTCGGCGCCGACGTCCTGACGGAAGAAGCTGCCGCCGCGCTGGACACCGCGCTGAAGAACGGCGCCTTTGCCGTTGGCTTCGGCACGGTCGGGGGTCCGTTCGGCATCACGCCCGTCCCGGTACCGGAGGATATCTACGCGATCGCGGGCTATTTCTCCTTTTCCGGCTCCGACGAGCCGCTCCCGGTATTGGGTTCCTTCTTACGGACTCCGTCCCGGGACACTGCCGTCAACGGATCCGTAACGGCAGAGGACGGCGTTTTCCCCGCCTGCCTGCGAGGGGAAAACACGGTATATTTTTCCTTTGATCTCCCCGCGACACTGTGGCGCGCCGCGGACGGTCATCCCACCGTCGAGCCCCGCCCGCCGTTCCCGTTCGGCAGGATCCCGGACGGCAGCGTGCTCCCCACAGGGTACGATCACCGCATCGCCTACGCCGACAGTTACCAGCGGTTTCTGCTGACGCTGTTCCTCGGCAGAGGCATCCCGTCCGTTCATCCGCTCCCCCCGAAGGAAGGGAATGCGTCGCAGCTGCTGCTCTACTTTGCGGGAGACGACGACAGCTGCGAGCCGGAGGTCATTCTCGAAGCCTCTCGCCGGATGGCGGAGCGCGGTCTTCCCTACCACGTCAACATGATGCCGCTGGACACGCTGGAAGGCTTCACCATGAACGACGAGCAGATCGCCGTGATTCGTTCCCGCGGGCACGAGCTGGCGGTCCATTACAACTTTGCCTGCTTCCCTTACGACGACGACGGATGGCGGAAACAGAACGAATTGTTTGCCGCGAAGGTAGGCGGCGAAAACTGCTGCCCCGTCAATCACGCGCTGATCCAGATCGGTACGAACGCCGAACGCTGCCGCCGGGAGGAAGCACTGGGACACCTCGGGGACAACAGCAAATTCCAGTATGCCCCCGATCCCGACGACATCAACGCCTTCAACGTGACGGGCTTCGCGTTCGGCTCGGCGTTCCCGCGCTTCACCATCGACGACGCGGCACACGACAACCGGGAGTTTTCGCTCTGCGAGGTCTACAATTCCTATTTTGAACCCCGCATCCGCAGCGGCGCCCCGGAGGAATACGCCAAGCTGTACGGTTATCTTGACGCCGGCGCGTTTTACTGCCGCACCCTGCAGTTCTTCCTCCATCCGCATTATCTGACCGACGTCTACGGTCCCTCCCGCCCGACGCTCGACGCGCTCGACGCGGCCCTCGCTTACGTAAAGGAGCGGGGCTTCCGCACCGTCTTCACCGCGACCGACGCGCTGACGCACTGGTGGCACGACCGTGCCGCCTGCCGTCTCACCGACGTGACGGCGGAGGGATTCACGGCAATTCTTCCCGCCGGACGTGCCTTCACCCTGCGTCTGCCGGATGACGCCCGTGATATCCGCGTCAACGGTCAGCCCGCCGAAGCGGAGCGTATGTCCGTCGGCGGAGAAACCGCCCTGTTAGTCACCGTGCCCGGCGGTACCGTCTCCGTGGCATACGGCATCTGATTTCTCTCACGGAACAAAAGAGATCTGTCCCTTTTCCGATCGGAAAGGATACGGATCTCTTTTTGCTTCCGCTCCCGGAGGAGGGACCAGCGAAGAAAAACTTTTTTCCGAAAACGCGTAACGAAAACCGATCAACGCCGATCTATATGAATAGGGACGGCAGGAAGCCGTTCCGCAGCGATCCCGGAAGAAAGGCGAGTGATTACGATGATCCGACTGGAAAATATCAGTAAAGTCTATCGGACGAACGAGGGGAATTTTTACGCGCTCGACCGCGTTTCCCTGACGGCAGAACGGGGAGAAATGACGGCGATCATGGGCACGAGCGGTGCCGGAAAAACCACGCTGCTCCATATCATCGGCTGCCTTGACCGTCCGACCTACGGGAAATATCTTTTGGACGGGCTTGACGTCGGGACCCTCTCCGAGCGGGAGCTGGCACGGCTGCGCAATTCCCGGCTGGGCTTCGTGATGCAGGATTTCTTCCTCATCAGTCACCGCACCGCTTTGTTCAACGTGAAGGCACCGATGCTTTTTGGCGACGTACCGTTCCGGGAGATGACCCCCAGGGCTTTGAGCGCATTGGAGCGGGCAGGCGTCCGGGACCAGGCGAACAAGGAGATCGTGAACCTCTCCGGCGGGCAGAAGCAGCGCGTCGCAATCGCCCGCGCGATCGTCAACGATCCGCCTGTGATCCTCGCAGACGAGCCGACGGGCAATCTGGACGGCAGGACCACGGACGGCATCATGGAGCTGTTCCGGTCGCTCCGTGCGCAGGGAAAAACGATCCTGATCGTAACGCACGATCTGCACGTCGCTTCCTTCTGTGACCGCGTGATCTCTCTGTCGGACGGAAAGATCGTCTGACCGGATCGCCGCCTTATAAAAAACGCAGTCCCGAAACGCACCGTTCCGGGGCTGCTCTATTTTCTTACGCTTTCCGGCGTTTTTCAATCCCTGAAATACAGATCTCTCGTATATACTTTATCAAGCACGTCGGCGATATCGTCGTTATAACGGTTGGCGATAATGACGTCGGAGATCTCCTTGAACTCGGCAAGGTCCCGGACCACGCGGCTGTTGAAAAACGCGGCGTCGCGCATGGTCGGCTCGTAGATCACGACCTCGATCCCTTTTGCCTTGATCCGCTTCATGACGCCCTGGATCGAGCTCTGACGGAAGTTGTCCGAGCCGGTCTTCATGGTCAGGCGATACACGCCCACGATTTTCGGATGGCGTGCAATGATCTGATCGGCAATAAAGTCTTTTCTCGTACCGTTTGCCGCGACGATGGCGGAAATGATGTTCTGCGGGACGTCGTTGTAGTTGGCAAGCAGCTGCTTCGTATCCTTCGGCAGACAGTAGCCTCCGTAACCGAACGACGGATTGTTGTAGTGATTGCCGATCCGGGGGTCAAGTCCGACGCCCTCGATGATGGATCTCGTGTCGAGGCCGCGCACGGCGGCGTAGGTGTCAAGCTCGTTGAAGAAGGACACGCGGAGCGCGAGATAGGTGTTTGCAAACAGTTTGACCGCTTCCGCTTCCGTCGGGTTCATAAACCGGACCTCGATCTTCTCCTTCAGCGCGCCCTGCTGCAGGAGCTCCGCAAAGGTACGCGCGGCTTTTTCAAGACGTCTGTTGCCGACGGGCACGCCGACGATGATCCGGGACGGATATAGATTGTCGTAGAGCGCTTTGCCCTCACGAAGAAATTCCGGGCTGAACAGGATATTATCGCACGTGTATTTTTCCCGCACGCTCTCGGTATATCCGACCGGCACGGTGGACTTGATGACCATCACCGCGTCCGGATTGACCGAAATGACCTGTTCAATGACCGATTCGACCGAGGTCGTGTCAAAATAGTTCTTCGTCGGATCGTAATTGGTCGGTGTGGAAATGATGACGAGCTCGGCGTCTCTGTAAGCCGAAGCACCGTCCGTGGTTGCGGCGAGATCGAGATCCTTTGAAGCAAGGTATTCTTCGATCTCCTTGTCCGCGATGGGGCTTTTTCTCCCGTTGATGAGGTCGACCTTGTCCTGCAGAATGTCCACGGCTTTGACCTCGTTGTGCTGGGACAGCAGAATTGCCATAGAAAGACCGACGTAGCCGGTCCCTGCGACTGCAATACGCATCGTCTGTTACTCCTTATTTTATTGTTGGTTCCCGTCCTTCCGGCACGCAACCGGCTTGGGGCGTTCCCATGTCGTAAGAAGCGATCTCCATCCCTGTGGGAGTACCTATGGCAACGAAGAAAGCCAAATAACGTCAGACCTTATAGTATTCCTTATACCATTCAGCGAACCTGCGGAGACCCGTCCGCAGGCTGGTGGAAGGTTTGAAACCGAGATCCGCTTCCAGCGCGGAGGTATCGGCGTAGGTGACCGGCACGTCGCCGGGCTGCATCGGAACGAGTTCTTTGTGCGCCTCAAAATCGTAATCGGCGGGCAGGACTCCGGCACGGACCAGTTCCTCCGAAAGGATCTGCACGAAATCAAGCAGGTTTTCCGGGTTACTGTTGCCGATATTATAAACGCGGTACGGCGGGAGCGGCAGACCGTCCTCCCCGTTTTGCTTTTCGGGCGCGTGGACCATGACGCGCTTCACACCTTCCACGATATCATCCACGAACGTAAAATCGCGTTTGCAGTTGCCGTAGTTGAAGATCCGGATCGTATCGCCCTTCAAAAGCCTGTCGGTAAAACCGAAATACGCCATATCCGGGCGTCCTGCGGGCCCGTAGACCGTAAAGAACCGCAGGCCGGTCGAAGGAATGTTGTAGAGCTTCGAGTATGCGTGCGCGAGCAGCTCGTTGCTCTTCTTCGTCGCCGCGTAAAGCGACACCGGGTTATCCACTTTATCCTCGGTCGAGTACGGGACCTTTTTGTTCGAGCCGTAAACCGAAGAGGAAGAAGCGTAAACCAGATGTTCCACGGGATGATGGCGGCAAGCCTCAAGAACGTGATAGAACCCGATAATATTGCTCTCGATGTACACGTCCGGGTGGTCGATGGAATAGCGCACGCCGGCCTGCGCCGCAAGATTCACGACCACGTCAAAACGGTATTCGTCAAAGATACGGTCGATCAGATCCTTATCCGCCAGGCTGCCCCGGATGAACGTCCATTGGCTCTCCGGATACCGTTCCGCCAGCTTTCCGATTTCCGAAAGGCGGTATTCCTTCAGCGAAACGTCGTAATAGTCGCAGCAGTTGTCGAGCCCGACGATCTTCACCGGAGTGACGGTACGGAGCAGCTCCATGACCAGATTGGAACCGATAAAACCTGCGGCACCGGTCACAAGGACCGTTTTATTTTCAAGGTTTACGTTTTTCGTCAGCATTTCGTGATCCCTCTGTATTCGTTCCTGATCTTCGCATAGCTTTCAAGATTGCCCACGTCGTAGCGGTTTCCCGGCATTTCCATGGCGTAGACCGCCGAGCGGCTGCACAGCCACGCGATAAACGAACCCGGCGCGTCCACGCCGCAGCCGTCTCCGATCGCTTCACCGAGCTTTTTGCCGTCCTCTTTCGTGTAGTAATAGAACGGCGGGCAGCACCACTGCGTCTTCGGTTCCCGCGGCTTTTCTTCCATACCGACGACGCGGTCGCCATCCAGTTCCAGAACGCCGCGCTTGACCAGCGTCTCCTTCTTCGGCTCGAAATACCGCATCACGCACGAAGTTTTCTTTTCGATGACGTAGCGAAGGAACTTCGTCAGCGAAAAATCGAGGACGTTGTCCCCTGCCAAAACCATCACGTCGTCGTCGATCTTCAGTTGTTCCATGGCATAACGCACGTCACAGACCGCACCGAGTCTCGTTTCGTTGGTGCTCGTGCCGTCGTCCACGACGGTAACGTGATACGTCTTGTCCTTCGCCCAATCGTCAAAGCAATGAGCGAATTTGTGGTTTGTGATCACTACGTACTCGTCAATGATCCCGGCGGTCCTGAGATCGTCGATCAGCCAGTCGATAATGGGCTTCCCTCCGACCTCAAGCAGCGGCTTCGGGAAATTCTCCGTCAACGGATACAGTCTCGTCGCGTATCCGGCGGCTAAAATAAGACACTTCATAATCTTACACCGTCCGCCGTATGACAGATATGGGCGGAATATTTTCCTTTCAGCTCCGGGAACGCCTCAAGATACTCTCTTTCGACCTGTTCCAGTATTTCTTTTTCGTACGCGGGGTCGATGATCGCCATGCAGCAGCCCTTGAAGCCCGCGCCGGAGAACCGTCCGCCGTAGATCCCTTTGGTATGGGTCATGATATCGTAGAGTTTGATCAGCTCCGGGGAACCGGTTTCCCAATTTTCGATGCTGCTCCGTCCGCTTTCAAAGGAAAGCCGTCCGAAGGCCTCGATATCTCCCCTTCTCCACGCTTCGGCTCCGGCTTCCACCCTTTGGAATTCCGTATACCAGTGTTCGGCGCGCTTCGCCCAGTTTTCGGGAAGCCTGTCCTTGTATTTCAGATATACCTCGTACGGTACGTTTCTCAGATTCGTTTCATCGAATTTACCGTAGTCCATTCCGGCAAACGCCATCAGCGCGTAAGCGGCGGAACGTGCCTCGTCCACGCGCATATTGAACTTGGAGGACGCAAGAGACCGCTCCAGACCGGAGAAGAAAACGGCGATCTCATAAGGCTTCATGTTTTCCGGAGTATCGATCAGCTCAAAGCTGTCGTCTTTGGTATCAAGGTACAGAAGCTTGTCCTTCCGGCAATACACCTCGCAGGACTGGTCGAGTTTCCCGCAGGACACGCCAACGTATTTGTTCTCTGCCTCCTTGGAGATGGTGATCATTTCCGCAGGCTCCAGCTTGATGCCGTTCAGGCTTGCAAGAGCCGACAGGAAGGTGATGATGACCGCGGCGGAAGAAGACAGTCCGCCGATCGGGAGTTCTCCGTCGATCACGGCACAAAGACCGACCCGAAGCGGATACCGTGCGGAAAGAGCGATCGTAGCCCCTCTCAGGTGGTCTGCCCAGTCGTTTTCTTTCTTCTGAGGCACCTCGGAAACGTGCCACTGCGCCCGTTTGGGGAACTGAAGCGACCGGAGCTCGATCACTCCGTTCATTTTGGGGCCGTAGGCGATATAGATCCCCTTATCAATGGCAAAGCCCGTGATCTTACCCAGGTTGTGATCGGAGTGTGCTCCGATGGGGCAGATGCGGTAAGGGGTAAACGCGACGCTCTGCGGATCTTTCCCGTAGGTGTTCCGGAAACTGTCGTAGACGCGGTTCTGCGCGCCGACCTCGGTATATCCTACCGTCGTTTGATTGGAAAGGCTGCTCATTTTCTCCGAGATAGCCTCTTTGGTGCGGCCGTCGGCAGGCAGCTTCGCGTCCTCGGAGATCATCCAGGTTTTTCCTTCTTTCTTAGCGCCGATCACGCGCCCGCTGCGGCAAAGAGCCGTGACGCGGCGTTCCGGCACGTTCCATTTTTCAGACATTTGTTTGACGTTCAGATAGTTCATTGTCCGTCACCGTTCCTCTCACAGATCATTACCATACTAATATATCATAGCGCTTTCCGTTTGTCAATATATTTACGGGATATTCAACTTTTTTGTCGTTTTCGTACATTGATATACAAACCGATCCTATTCATTCGTACAGAAAACAAAGAGCGCACCGCACGATCAGAAGATCGTACGGTGCGCACAGGGTTCAGAAAACGCCGAGCCGTTTCTGCATATAGTATTCACTCCGGTAAGAGCCGTCCCGCAGGCGGAAAACGTCAGGACGGACCGATACCGTGCGGAAGCCGATTTTTTCGTACAGCCGTTTCGCTCGGTCGTTCCCCTCGATGAATTCAAGCTCGACGATCTCCGTTCCGCGCGCTTCCGCTGCTGCAAGGAGCGCGGATAACATTGCGGTCCCGATCCCGAGACCCCAGTATTCCTTCCGCACCGCAATCGCGATCCCGGCGCGGTGGGCAGTCTTTTTTCCCGTCAGGAACCGGATCTCGCACTGTCCGACGATCCTGCCGTCGACAAAGCAGGCGATCGGCAGAATGTCGGGAGACTCCCTTCCGCCTCTGATCCAGTTTTCTTCCTTTGAGACCGGAACGTTCTCCCATTCCTCCGGATATCGGGCAAGAAACTCCGTTTCCCCGCACGCGGCAGTGATATATTCCAGCATCACCGCGGCGTCGGAGGGCTCTGCGGTCTTCAGGAACGCCTGCCGCCCGTCCTTCAGGAGGATCGTCCGTTCCTCAAAGATCATCCGAAGATCTCCATTTCATAGAGGCGAAGAATGTCGTCCGTGCCGTTGTTCGCGCCGCCGGGAAGGATGCACAGCCTGACGTATCTGCCGGACGCATCCAGCGTGCCCTCGTAGACCGGAGCGGTATTGCCGGTCACGCGATCGATCTCGGTCCAAGTCGCGTTGTCGTCCGAGACCTCAAGATACCACGACTTCATATCCATCGCCGTCGTTCCCGAGTCGCCCCCGTAGGAAGACTGGGATGCCCCGTAGATCGCGTATTTCTTCAGATCGTGCGCGGCACCGAGGTCGATCACAACGTAGTAGAGTGCTTTGTCCTTCAGCTCATCAGGCAGGGATTTGTCCTCCGTCACGCACCACTTGGTATTCGCTCTGTCCCCGTCGATCAACTTATCGGAGCCGTTTTTATCCTTGTTGCCCGCGGAACCGGCAACGATCGACGCGCCCGCGCAGAGGTTTTTCAGTTCCCCGGCGTCGGACGTCTCGACCGGCTTCGCTTCGGTCTCCTCAGCCTTCTTCGTTTCGGTCTCCTCGGTTTTTTTCGTTTCGGTCGTCAGCGGGTTCGGGATCGTGTAGTCCTGAAGATAGCCCGCCTCGATATTGTAGGTCTTTCCGTCCACCATCTTGCTTTCGGGCGCGTAATAGGTGACGCGGATCCCGTCCTCACGGAGGGTCAGCGTGCGCCAGCCCCACGGGTTCTCCGGGATCGCTGCCTTGGAATAGGAGTAGTCCCCGCAGTGGAAGATGACCTTGTTGTCGTAATCCGGGCCGAGCTCCTGCACGGTCGTCACGTGGTCGTGCCCGCAGAAGAGCGTCACGACGCGTTCGTCGCAGACAAGGTCACGGAACTCTTCCCCGTCTGCCTTGACGTCAAAGAAATGCGCCATCAGGATCACCGGCATATCGGGGTTCTCGTCCATAACGCCGCGGATGAAATCCACGTCGGTCGGCGTATAAACGCCGTGGTTATCGGTATCGGGATCGAGATCGCCGTCGAAGTTATCCAGCATGAAGATCAGATATCCGCCGATCTTCAGATAGAACTGGCGTCCGAGATCGGAGCCGGAAAGCTCCGCCCACAGCTCTTCCCCGTACTGCTCATGGTTGCCGGGAATGCGGTACTGCGTCTCACAGGAAAGCTGGGAGGCGTAATCCCGGAAAAAGACCTCGGTATTGGACAGTTCCTGATGCCGCCAGGAACCGAATATCCCGGTTTCCCAGAAGTCAAGCGAATAGTCTCCGAGGAACAGGATCGCGTCGTATCCCTCATCGAGGTAAAAGTCGTTCAGGTCGTCCGTCATCTTCTGGATGCGGTCGGCATTCTTCATCCCGTACCAGTCAAGATGGCAAAGATGGATGTCGGACATGACCACGAGATTCGTCTCGGTATATTGGTTCTTCGGTTCGGGCTGCGTTTCGGGTTCCTGCGTCTCGGTCGAAGCGGGATCGGTCTCCTTCGGTTCTCCGCCGTTATCGCAGGAGAAGACCGCGGTAAGAAGGGCCGCGGAAAGAAGCAATGCCGCAAGGCGGCGCAACGTAGTTTTCATGATCGTTTTTTCCTTTCTTTGGAATAGTAACAGCATATCATAAATCTTGCGTTATGTCAAGACAAATGAAAAAACGGGGAAGGTCGGTCCCCGTTTTTTTCGTGCTCCATCGTTTTTTCAGATCATTCGTTTTGTTCCGCTGATGAAGTCGGTTCGCCGTCGTTTTCGACGGAAATCGATTCTTTCGTAGGTGAAGCGGTATCCTCCGCTTCGTCCTCTTCTTCCGGCTGATCCGCGTCCGTCTCCTCTTCCGCGGGCTTCTCTGCGGAGGTCTCCTCCGGTATCGGAGAAAACGCCTGTGCCGTCTCCGTGTATTCGGCAAACAGCGTGATCAGCTTCTCTTCCGTCGCCGCGCGCAGCACCGCCATCGAGACGCGGTATTCGTCATACGCCGCACGGACCTTGTCCTCGTATCCGGTCAGCGCCGTCTCCGCGTCGCCGCCCTCTGTGCTGACCGCGATCTCGTATTCCGCCATGAACTGCTTCAGACGTTCCTCGTATCCGGCGTATCCGATGCCGATCTCGTCCTCGTAGGAATCGATCAGCGTCTTCGCCGTCTTGCGGCAGCGGCTGAACAACTTCTTTGCTTCCTTTCCCTTTCCGGCAAGCAGCTCCTCCAGCGCATCCTTTTTCCCGCGATACAGTTCCTTGACCGCGTTCACGTCCTCCGCTTCCGCGGCTGCCTCCTGCTCTTCAAAGTCAAAATAAATCTTGCCGAGCCGTTCCTGCGTCTCCTCGCTGACCCCGAACCGCTCGCTGAAGTTCTCGAAAACGCTCTTTTTCAGCAGCTTGCGAAATTTCTTTTCGGAAAGCGCCTGACGGTCGCTCCGCAGCGCGATGCCGACCGCGGTATCGGAGGGCTTGAGTTTTTTGCCGCTCTCCTTCTTCTCCTCCGGCTCTTCCCCGAGCTCGTTCAGCAGCAATTCCCGGTAAGCGGCAAGCTTTTCCTGCTCTTCCCCGTCAAGCACAGGCCACTTGGGATCCGCCTTTTTGAGTTCGTCAAGCACGATCCGGGAGATCAGAAGACGCGCGTACCATTTGTGATCGGCGGGAACGACGTACCACGGCGCGTTTTTGCGTGCGGTACGGTTGATCGCGGTCTCGTACGCCGCCATATACTCGTCCCAGCAGGCGCGCTCGTCAATGTCGCCCGAAGAGAACTTCCAATTTTTCTTCTGCACGTCGATCCGGGAAATGAAGCGCTTTGCCTGCTCCTCCTTGCTGACGTTCAGGAAGATCTTGACCACGCGGATGCTGTTTTCCCACAGATATTTTTCAAAGTTGCGGATCTGCTCGTAGCGGCCGTCGATCATCGTCGAGAGGTCGATCCGGTCGGCGTACAGATTCTTCTCGTAGATCTTATGGACCTTCTGCACCAGAACGTCCTCGTAATAACTGCGGTTGAAGATGCTGATGGAACCCTTCTCGGGGATCGCGTCCCAGAAGCGCCAGAGATAGTCGTGCCGGTTTTCCTCGGCGCTCGGGACCTTGAAGCTGTGCTCCGAAACGCCCTGCGGGCTCAGGCAGGAGAGGACCGCGCGGACGGCACCGTCCTTGCCCGCGGCATCCATTGCCTGAAAGATGAAGATGATGCCTTCCTTCTGCTCCGCAAAAAGCTTCTGCTGATACTCGTTGATCTGTTCCAGGTTTTCGGTAAACTCACGGATCGCCTCGTGGCGTTCCGCAAATTCTCCGGTCTCTCCGCAGTCAAAGGTCTTGATGGTAAATTTTCGGTTCCCGTCATATCTGTACCGGTTCATCTTTTTTCCTCGTTTCTGTTTTTTCGTTTTGATAGGGACGATTTCGTTCTGATTATTATGATACCACGGCAGTGAAAAAATGTCAAGAGCATTCAATTCAATGTTGTTATATATCCGAATAATGAAAACCGGAGCGGCATGCGGCATGCCGCGGCGGGGGACCGATG
>JAZLIW010000015.1:0-78406 GCA_045617585.1 Eubacteriales bacterium | reverse complement strand
CGTGCCTTTGCCGGAATAGGCGACGATCCCGCGCTCGTTCAGCCGCGTCAGATACCGATACCCGACCGACTTGCTCATATCCATATATTCAAGGATCTCTCCGAACTTCGGCGAGTCCCCGTTGTGCGTGCGGATATAGCCATTGATATACTCCGCCATCTTTTTCAGCTTGTTTTCATCCAACACCTTCATAGCAGCCTCTTATAATAACTTCGTGTTCTCTTATATTGTATCAGAACATTTGTTTGCTGTCAAGAGGATAATTACAAAAATTTCTTTTTGAAAGGTTTATGGTTATGCCAGTAAAAAATACTGCACTTTGCCATAATTGTTTATCTTGCCGCTGATCGTCAACTGACTGAAAAGAATACGGTTTGTTTTCCTCAGATGGTGGTAGTGTCGTGTACCCCATACGCCGATTGGCTTTTCTTCCGGCGGTTCAACATCGGGGAGCAGATAATCTCCGACTTGCTTGTATGTACCGCCCATTTGCTCGAATAATGATTTTCCCATTTTGCTCAACTCCTAACTTTGATTTTCTTTGTCGGTGCGTCAATGATTTTAAGAAGCAAGGCGGACACATCTTCGACTGGTTTGTTCTCATCAGTAAACATTGTCCGTGCCTTGTTCACGCATTCGACCAATAACCGATACTCAAAATCGTCCAGCACCAACCGCCTTTTGATTTCTTTCATAGTCTCACGACCTCCTTTGGCTATATTGTACCGAATAGTAAAAAGAAAATCGAATGTGTGGATTTATAAAAAGGAAGAGTGCCAAATCTGATTACTTGGCACCCTTGGTTGGCACTTTTGATTTTGAAGAAAACGATAGGAAATGGAAGAAAAACAAAGATGCCTTGCTTTGCTCGTGTGTTTCATTCGGTTTTTCAACTGTCCTTAAGAACACACGGCAATTGCGGTGCTTTTTTCATGCGATCAACAGTTTCCGGACCGGGTCCGTGAAAAGACGGCAGCCGGGATACTTGACATTTTCACCCGCCGGGGCTATAATACGAGATGAAAATACCGTCATTCCTTTTCCGGAATCCCGATAAACGAAAGGACAACACTATGTCGGAAATCAATGAAAAAATCGCAAAGATCGGCGTCGTGCCGGTCATCAAGCTGACGAATCCAGAAAGAGACGCGGCGCCGCTCGCAAAAGCGCTCTGCGCGGGCGGAGTGCCCGTCGCAGAGGTCACCTTCCGCGCGGCGGGCGCGGACAAGGCGATCAGGATCATGCGGGAGATCTGCCCGGAGATGCTGGTCGGTGCGGGCACGGTCCTGACCGTGGAACAGATCGAGAAAGCGGTAGACGCGGGCGCGCAGTTCATCGTGTCCCCCGGCTTCGATCCCGAGCTCGTGAAATACTGCGTTGACAGAGGCATCGCCGTTTATCCCGGCTGCACGACGCCGACCGAATATCAGGCGGCGCTGAAATATGGACTCGAGGTGCTGAAATTCTTCCCCGCAGAGCAGTCGGGCGGCATCGCCAAGATCAAGGCAATGAGCGCGCCCTTCCCGATGGTGAAGATCATGCCCACCGGCGGCGTCTCGCTGAAGAACCTGAAGGATTACCTCTCCTGCAAGGCGGTCTGCGCCTGCGGCGGGTCCTATATGGTGACCGCGGACCTGATCGAAAACGGCAAATGGGACGAGATCACGGCGCTATGCCGTCAATCCGTTGAGATCGTGAAAGAGGTGAGAGGATAATGGCAAAAGTCGTTACTTTCGGAGAGATCATGCTCCGTCTTGCTCCGAACGGGTATTACCGGTTCTTTCAGAATGACCAGATGCAGGCGACCTTCGGCGGCGGGGAAGCAAACGTCGCGGTTTCGCTCGCGAACTTCGGGCTGAACAGCACCTACGTGACCAAGCTCCCGACCCACGCGATCGGGCAGGCGGCGGTCGACTCCCTCCGCTATTTCGGCGTCGATACCTCGGAGATCGTCCGCGGCGGCGACCGCGTCGGCATTTATTTCCTCGAAAAAGGCGCTTCGCAGAGAGGCTCGGTCTGCATCTACGACCGTGCGCACTCTGCGATCCAGGAGGCTTCCGCTTCCGATTTCGACTGGGACGCGATCTTTGAGGGCGCGGACTGGTTCCATTTCACCGGGATCACTCCGGCACTCGGTCCGAACCTCGTTGCGATCTGCAAGGACGCCTGCAAGGCGGCAAAGGCAAAGGGTGTGAAGATCTCCTGCGACCTCAACTACCGCGGCAAGCTCTGGACGAGAGAGCAGGCAAGAGAAGCGATGACCGGGCTCTGTCAGTACGTTGACGTCTGCATCGCGAACGAAGAGGACGCGAAGGACGTCTTCGGCATCGAGCCGGAAAACAACGATATTTACGGCGGCGAGCTGAACAAAGAGGGTTACAAGTCGGTCGCGAAGCAGCTTGCCGACAGATTCGGCTTTGAAAAGGTCGCGATCACGCTCCGTACCTCCCTCTCCGCCAGCGACAACGACTGGGCGGGAATGCTGTACGACGGGGAAGACTGTTTCTTCTCCAAGTCCTATCATCTCCACATCGTGGATCGCGTCGGCGGCGGCGATTCCTTCGGCGCGGGGCTGATCTACTCCCTGTTGAACGACAAGACCCCGAAGCAGGCGATCGAGTTTGCGGTCGCGGCATCGGCGCTCAAGCACAGCGTCGAGGGCGACTTCAACCGCGTTTCGGTCAAGGAAGTCGAAAAGCTCGCCGGCGGCGACGGCTCCGGCAGAGTGCAGAGATAAATATCATAATCAATAATCCGTCCGGCGTGCAAAACAACCGGCAGTTGCGGAGAACAAAGATCTCTTCAACTGCCGGTTGTTTTCAAATTGCATTTTCTTCGGGATGCAGTCTGTATTTTTCCGCTTGCAGACGGAACATCGCGGCGTATTTGCCGTCCGGGAGCGCCATCAGCTCGTCGTGGCTGCCCGACTCGATCAGTCTGCCGCCGTCGAACATATAGATGCGGTCCGCCATGCGCGTGGTGGAGAGACGGTGCGAGATGAAGATCACGGTCTTGTCCTTCGCGTATTCGAGGATCGTGTGGTTCAGCTCGTATTCCGCCATCGGATCGAGCGCGGAGGAGGGCTCGTCCATGATCATCAGGTCGACCGGACGCGCAAAGATCCGTGCGACGGCGACCTTCTGCGCTTCGCCTCCCGAGAGATTCACGCCGTCCTCGTAAAATTCCTTCGTCAGCTCGGTGTCCGTGCCCTTTTCAAGCTCGGCAAGCTTTTCTCCGAAGGTCGCTTTCCCGAGCGCGTCTTCGACGAGCGGACGGTCGGCCTCTCCGCATTCCGCGCCGAGGACGTTTTCCGCGACGGTGGCGGCGAAGATCTTATAGTCCTGAAAGACCGTCCCGATCCGGTCGCGCAGGGAAGCGATCCGGTACTCCCTGAGATTTTTCCCGTTATAGAGGATCTCGCCGTCCGTGGGATCGTAGAGCCGCATGAAAAGCTTGGTCAGCGTGGTCTTTCCCGCGCCGTTATAGCCGACGACGGCGATCTTTTCGCCCTTCCGGATCGTCAGGCTGACGCCGTCGAGCGACGGGGCGGGCCTTTCCGCTTCCCCATCCGTTTCCTTTCCGGGATCCACGCTTTCGTAGGTGAAGGACACGTTTTTCATTTCAAGCGTTTCGAGCGGCCCCGCTTCCTCTTTTCCGTCGGTGACCGTCGGGACGGACGAGAGGAAACGGAGATATTTTTCGGCGTACTGCGCGTTTTCGGGCAGACGGATCAGGTTGCGGATCAGGTCGCGCATCATCCAGTTCAGCTCCCAGATCATGCTGACCGACGCGGTAAAGGCGCCGAGCTGCGCCTCGCCGCGGTACAGCTTCATCAGCAGCAGGATCATCGGGAGAAAGCGGCAGACGGTGGTGACGACGTCGTCCGTGAGGTCGAGGAAGAACGCTCTTTTCCCGTTTGCGACCTCCTCCTTCACGATATGGGAAACGCTTTCGGCGTACATCCCCTGCAGATTTTCGTCCGCGCGTCCGATGCGCAGATCCTTTGCGTAATCGGCAAGGTGGTAAACGCGGTTGATATAGGAATTCTTTCTGTGATCCGGCTTGACCCTCTCGTCCTTTTTCAGGTAAAGGATGCTGCTGATCCGCCAGATCACCATACTGACGGCGCATCCGGCGAGCAGGATCAGACCGACGACTACGTCGACACGCATCATCAGCGTGACGAGAGTGGAAAGCGAGATCAGATATTTGATGAGGCGCGAGGTATCGTCAAGGACCTGCACGGCGCGGCGCTTGGATTCGTCCATCGCCCACACGTAATCGTTGTAGAATTTCGGGTCGTCGTAGCAGGCGAGGTCCATCGAAAGCGCGTGGTCAAACAGTTCGGCGTGCATCCGGTGCTGGAGTTTTTTGTCGGTGATCGGTTGGTAGTATTCGTAATACCACGCGTGGAAGAGGTTGATCGCGAGATTGACCGCGAGGATCGCGGCGAGATAACCGACGATCCGTCCGAAGGTGACGTCCGGCTCGTCGAGCGCGTTGAAGAGCGCGAAGGTGCAGACGGTGGTCAGGGAGCTCGCGATACCGCTGACGATACCGACGACCGCCATGAAGAAGATATACTGCGGCGTCATCTGCCAGATCTTGCCGAGCATTTTCACGTCGTTCGACAGAACGTGCCCGAGCGGCATCTTCTCTTTCTTATCTTTCGTCTTCTTTTCACGCATTTTCGCTCACCCCGCTTTCCGCTCCGCCGACGGTATCGGCGTAGTTTTCCGCCTGCTTGCGGAACATATCGGCGTAGGTGCCGTTTTTCGCCATCAGTTCTTCGTGCGTTCCGGTTTCGGCGATCCTGCCGTTTTCAAGCAGGATCACGCGGTCGGCGAGCACGGCGGAGGACAGACGGTGGGAGATGAAGATCAGCGTGCGGTTTCTGCACGCCTCCATCATATTGCGGAACATTTCATATTCCGCGATCGGGTCGAGCGCCGAGGAGGGCTCGTCGAGGATGACGAAGGGTGAATCATTCGTAAAGGCGCGGGCAAGGGTCACCTTCTGCGCCTCTCCGCCCGAAAGGACGGTGCCCTTGTCGTCGAATTCCCTCGTCAGCGTGGTACGGATCCCCTCCGGCAGAGAGCTGATCTTTTCCCACGCGCCCGATTTCATCAGCGCCCCGGTCACGAGCTCTTCGTCCCCCGCTTCAAGCGGCCGGAGCAGGACGTTCTCGGCGACCGAAAGCGAGAAAAGGCGGAAGTCCTGAAACACGGTGGTAAACGCGTCCCGATAGGAATCGGCGGCGTATTCCCCGATCTCTCTCCCGTTCAGCGTGATCTTCCCCCCGGTCGGCTCGTAAAGGCGGAGCAGCAGCTTGACCAGCGTCGTTTTACCCGAGCCGTTGTGCCCGACGAGTGCGATCTTTTCGCCCGGCTTCACGGAGAACGTGATATTTTCCAGCGCCGGCTTTTCCGCGCCGGTATAGGTGAAGGAAACGTCCGTGACGGCAAGCTCGCCCGCCTCCGCCCTCTTTCCCTCCGCGGCGGAAAGGCGGCGGAGCTTCGGAACGTATTCCATGAAATAGCGGTAGTCCTCGATATACATCGCGTGGTCGCGGAACTCGTTCAGGGAGGTGACGAAGTTGGTCAGCGACCAGGAAAGCGTCTCGACCGAGTTGAAAACGACGAGGCAGTCCCCGAGCAGCATCGTGTGACTGACGAGCGTCCGGAACGCGGCGTAAACCATCGCGGCGAAGGAGACGAAATGCGCGCCGGAATCCGAGAAGAAGCGCAGCGCACCCGCCCGGAAGGCGTATTTTCGCGTGATGCCGATATGATCGCCCTGCGCTTTTTCGTATTTCCGGAACATCAGGGCGGGCATTCCCGAAAGGCGCATCTCCTTTGCGTACTCATTCAGGTAGAAGGTGCGCTGTACGTAGCCTTCCCGCCGCTCGACCCGCTTCCGTTCGTCGCTGCGCGCCTTGTTCAGCCGGTTCTGTTTGTTGCGGATCAGCCCGAAGAGGAGCGGGATCAACGCGAACAGCAGGATCACCGGGTCGATGACGAGCATCAGGACGGACCCGGTCACGAGGTACACGACCGTCCAGAGGATCGAATCGAACGTATAGACGACATCCATGCAGTGCGAATAGGCGCCGTCCATCGCCTTGACGTATTTGTCGTAGAAATCCGGGTTTTCGTAGCATTCGAGCTCGACGCGCGCCGCTTTCCGGAACAGATCGCTCTCGATCTTTTCGACGATCTTCTGCTGGAACTTCGGATAGATCAGCAGTCTTAAAACGTCGATGGCGACGAACCAGACGAGCTGTACCGTGACAAGAACGACGAGCAGCCCGACGATCTCCTTCATCGGTCTGCCGAGCGAATAGCGGTTGACGACCTCGCGGAGCAGCCACGTGTTCATCAGGAAATCAAAAACCGCGTTCCCGACCGTCCACAAAAAATAGGTCGGCAGATACGCGGGCGCGACCGAGTGGATCAGCTTCAGGACGTAGAGATTGTTTGAGACGACGCGCCCTGTCTTCAGGGCGTTCGGGTCCTTTTTCTTCTTTTCCTTTGGTTTTTTCATCTTTTATCCTTTAACAGAAATACAACGTGAGGAACGGACACAGTCAATTATAACAGACGGGGTCCGGAAAGTCAACGAAAAAAACGGGCGGGGAAGACAACCGTTGGTTGGCAGCGGTCGTCTTTTCCGTCCGGTTTCGTTTTCGGCAGATCATTTGCAGAGGTCCGCGAGTTCAAGCACCGTGCGCTCGGTCTTATCCCAACCGAGGCAGGGGTCGGTGATCGACCGGCCGTAGACCGTCCCACCGACCTTCTGCGCACCGTCCTCCAGATAGCTTTCCACCATGAAGCCGCGGATGAGCTTCCGGATCTCCGGGTTTTCGTTCCGGGAATTCATGACGTCGCGGATGATGCGCGGCTGACCGAAGGGGTTTTTGCCGGAATTCGCGTGATTGGTGTCGATGAGCGCGGCGGGGCAGGAGAGCCCGCTTGCCGCGTACAGGTCGCAGAGGCGCGCAAGATCCTCGTAGTGATAGTTCGGCTGGGATTCTCCGTGCTTGTTGACGTATCCGCGCAGGATCGCGTGCGCGTAGGGGTTCCCGGCGGAGTGCGCCTCCCATCCGCGGTAAATGAAGGTGTGCGGGTGCTGCGCGGCGTGGATCGCGTTCATCATGACGGTGAGGTCGCCGCTCGTGGGGTTCTTCATTCCGACCGGGATCTCGATGCCGCTTGCGGTCAGGCGGTGCTGCTGGTCCTCGACCGAACGCGCGCCGACCGCGACGTAACCGAGCAGATCGTCAAGGTATTTATGGTTCTCCGGATAGAGCATTTCGTCCGCGCAGGCGAACCCGGTCTCCCGGACGGCGCGCATGTGGAGCTCCCGGATGGCGATGATCCCCTTGAAAAGGTCGGGCTTTTCGGTCGGGTCGGGCTGATGGAGGAGTCCCTTGTAGCCGTCGCCCGTGGTGCGGGGCTTGTTCGTGTAGATGCGCGGGACGATGAAGAGCTTGTCCGCGACCTTATCCTGCAGGCCCCGCAGACGCAGGATATATTCCATGACGCTGTCCTCCCGGTCGGCGGAGCACGGTCCGATGACGAGGAGCAGCTTGTCGGAGCGTCCGTCGAAGATCGCTTTCAGCTCGGCAGTCCGCTTTTCCAGCGTTTCGGAGAGCCCGGCGGTCAGCGGATACATTTCCTTGACCTCCATCGGGATCGCAAGCTTTCGTTCAAATATCATATTCACGGGGGATCACCTCTTATTTGTCAAACTGAGCGCGTCTCTTTGCGGAAAGACGCATTTTTTCCCGCAGGCCCTCAACGTTTCCCGAATCGATCATATCGCGCAGAAGAGTCAGCTCGCTGAGGAAGGAATCCATTTCGCGCAGCAGCGGCTCCCGGTTCAGAAGGAACAGCTCCGACCACATGACGTCGTTGATCTTCGCGATCCGGGTCAGGTCACGGAAGGAGTCGCCGGTGTAGTCGGCAAGGCCGGGGCGGTCGCTGCAGGTCATGAGCGCGACGGAAATGACGTGGGTGAGCTGCGAGACGAAGCCGATCATCTCGTCGTGCTCCTCGGGTGTGAGAACGCTGATCCGCTCGAAGCCGAGGATCCTGCCGAGGTTCTTGCACCACTCGATCGCGTCCCGGGTGTTTTTATCGGTCGGGGTGACCAGATAGTTGGCGCCGCGGAACATCCGGTCAGTGCTGTTTTCCACCCCGTAAACTTCTCTGCCCGCCATCGGGTGGGCGGCGATATATTCGACGTCGGACCGCAGGATCTCCTGGATCGCGTAAACGACGGCGCTTTTGACGCCGGTCACGTCGGTCAGGAGCGCACCGCTTTTGAACAGGTGCTGGTTTTCCGCGATCCATTCCCGGAAGACGTGCGGATAGAGCGCGAAGACGGCGGCGTCCGCCTCACCGATCAGCGCGGGATCGGGCTCCGAGGCGCCCGCGTCGATGATCCCGTGCTCCAGCGCGTAGGCGATCGAGGCGGGATCCCTGTCGATCGCGGTGACGCGGTAACCGAGCCGTTTCAGTGCCCGGGCGTAGCTGCCTCCCATCAGGCCGAGCCCGACGATGAGGACTTTCGTATCAGAGATCCAGTTCTGCATGATATAAACCTTTCGGAAGGAGACCGCGCTCAACCGGGCAGCGTCTCAAGAGAGACGCCGAGCGAGGCGAGGTCCCCGAAGAAATCGGGATAGCTTTTTGCGACCGCCTCCGCGCCCCGGATCTCTCCGCCGAAGCGGGTGAGCAGGACGGAAAGTGCCATCACGACGCGATGGTCGTTATGGGAGGAGAGGGGAACGGCGGGCGCGTGCGGGATTCCGCCGGAAATGACGACCGTATCGAAGCCGACGCGGGGGATCACGCCGAACTTTGCCAGCTCCTCCGCCATCGCCGACACGCGGTCGGACTCCTTGAGACGGAGGCGTTCGGTGTGGAGGAAGGTCGCCCCGTGAAAGAGCGCGGCGGTGACGAACAGCACGGGTGCGAGGTCGGGGCAGTTCTTCAGGTCGATGACGGGACAGCCCGCGCGGAGCGCTTTCAGGTGCGTGAGGACGGCGCGGTCTCCCTGCAGACTGTCCTCCCGGAGCCCGGTGACGGTGACCGGAGCCTCCCGGGCAGAGCCGAGGGCAAAGCCAAGGGCAAGAAAGAACGCCGCGTTCGACCAGTCGCCGCCGACGGTCACGTCATGGGGACGAAAGCCCCCCGTTCCGGGCAGGAAGAAGGAGACGCCGTTTTCCGTTCCGCTTTCCGTGACCGGGACCCCGAAGGAACGCAGGGCGGAAACGGTCATATCGACGTACGGACGGCTGGTGACCGGCGGCAGGAGCGTCAGCGTGCTTTCCCCGCCGAGGCGGGAGAGGGCAAAGAGGAGTCCGCTTGCAAACTGGCTGCTTTCCGCGCCCGAGATCGCGCAGGTCCCCGCGCGAAGGCCGGAGCCGACGGTCAGCGCCCCGTTTTCGCGCCGGAAGAGGATCCCTCTTTCCGCCGCAAGCGTTTCGTAAACGCCGAGCGGACGGGAGAGGAGGCGCTCCGAGCCGTGAAAGACGGTCGGACCGGGCAGGGTCATGGCGATCGGAAGAAAGAAGCGGAGCGTGCTCCCCGATTCGCCGCAGTCGAGCGGGCGGGAAGGGGAGGAGGACAGCCTGCCGCCGCGGACGGTCACGGTATCTCTGTCGCGGTCCGCCGTAACGCCGAGGGCGCGGAGGCAGCGCAGGGTCGCTTCCATATCCGCGGAATGGGAAATGCCCGCAACGCGGCTGACACCGTCAGAAAGTCCGGCGCAGAGCAGGAGCCGGTGCGCCTCGCTTTTGGAGGGCGGCGCCTTGACGGTCCCCGCAGGCAGGGAGGGTGAGAAACGGACGATCATTTTATGACCACGGCTTTCGCTTTGCGAAAGCTTCCTTTCTTCCGGGATCGGGTTCGGCTTTGACGGGCAAACAGCCGCAAAACGGCAGGACGGATCAGGCGTTGTGCTTCTCCCGGAGCAGATCCATCGCTTCCATATATCCGGCAAAGCCCTTGCCCGTCACGACGGCGGCGCAGACCTCACGGAGGTAACTGATCCTACGGAAATCCTCCCGCCGTCCGACGTCGGAAATATGGACCTCGACCGTCGGGATCCCGACCGAGGAGATCGCGTCGCGGAGCGCGACCGAGGTGTGCGTGAAGGCACCGGGATTGACGACGATGCCGTCGGTCCCGTCGAAATACGCCTGCCCGATGCGCGCCGTGATCTCCCCCTCGCTGTCGGAGCGGAAAAAGACGACTTCGTCTCCGTGTTCCGCCGCGTTTGCACGGATCAGGGCGGCAAGATCGGCGTAGCCCGCGTTCCCGTAGATCGCGGGCTCCCGGATGCCGAGCAGACCGAGATTGGCACCGTTGATGATGAGAAATTTCATACGTTTGTCCTTTTCCGGGTCAGAGGAGACCCGCTTCTCTGATTTTTCCGACGACCGCGTACAGATCCCCGGAGGCGTCGACGGTGAGATCCGCCGCGTGCTGATAGATCGGGCGGCGGAGGGCGAACAGGGCAGCGAGCTTCTCCGGGTCGCCCGAGAGCGGCCGGTTCGGTGTAGCCTTCAGCAGGGAAAGCGGACGGTCAAGGAAGATCAGGGTGCCGTTCTTTTTCAGTGCCTCGACGTTCTGCCGTCTCAGGACCGCGCCGCCGCCGACCGAGATCACCGCGCCCCGTTCCTCCGAGACGCGCAGGAGGATCTTCGTTTCCTCCTCCCGGAACGCTTCTTCTCCGTAACGGCGGATAAAATCCGCGGGCGTGATGCCGAGCGTATCGGAAAAAAGCCGGTCGGCGTCGAGGAATTTTCTCCCCGCCAGCTTTGCGCATTTTCTGCCGACCGTCGTCTTTCCGGACGAGGGCATCCCGATGAAGACGAGATTTTCCTTTTCCCGGAGCAGGGCACGGTAAACGGCCTCCGGATCGGCGGGCGGACGGTCGGGGAAGAACAGCGAGGCGGCGGCGACCGCCTGCGCGACCAGCATATAGAGCCCGCCCGCGGACGGAATGCCGCGCTCCTCCGCTTTCAGACGCAGGGTCGTGCGCAGCGGGTTGTAGATCACGTCGGCGACCCCGGTCAGGCGGGAAAAGCCGTCCAGGGAGATCGGCGCGGGCGCGGTATCGGGATACATTCCGCAGGGCGTGGTGTTGATCAGGATCTCCGCGTCGGCGTGGGACCCGACCGCCTCTTCGTAGGTCAGGGCGCCGTCCTTTCCGGTGCGGCTGACCCGGAGGATCTGCCGGGCGCCGAGCGAATCACAGACGGCGTGCGCCGTTTTCGCGGTCCCGCCGGTGCCGAGGATCAGGACTTTTTTCCCGCAGGGATCGATCCCTGCGCGGGGAAGCAGCGCGGAAAGACCCGCGCAACCGGTGTTGTCACCGTACAGCTTCCCGTTTCTGTTGACCACGGTGTTGACGGCACCGATCCGCTTCGCGCGGTCGGAGATGCCCGAAAGGAACGGGATCACCGCCTGTTTGTACGGGATCGTGACGTTGATCCCGCGGAACTCCCCGGCATTCAGAAACGCCGGGAGCTCCTCTTCCGTGAGAGGCTTCAGTTCGTAGCGGTACCCGCCGATCAGACGGTGGATCTCCTCCGAATAACTGTGTCCGAGGGGAAAGCCGATACAGCCGTATTCCATGACCGATCCTTCTTTACAAAAACGTTTTTCAGGGCGCGGGGATCACGTTTCCGACGCGAGCCAGTCGGTGCCGTAACGGAGCGCCAGCAGATCGGCGAGCGCGATCGCGGTCACGCTGTCCACGACGGCGCGGGCACGGTGGACGATGGCGGGGTCGTGTCTGCCGCCGACGCGGAGCGGCATGGGCTCCCCGGTGACGAGATCGACCGTTTCCTGCTCCTTGAAGATCGAGGGCGTTGGCTTGACCGCGACGCGGAAGACGATCGGCATCCCGGTCGTGATCCCGCCGAGGATCCCGCCGGCGTGATTGGTTTTCGTGACGATCCTGCCGTCTTCGACGGTATACGCGTCGTTCGCCTCGCTGCCGCGCAGATCCGCGACGGCGAAGCCGCTGCCGAATTCCACGCCTTTGACGGCGGGGATCGAAAAGAGCGCCTTGGAGAGCACGCCCTCCACGGTATCGAACCACGGTTCGCCGACCCCGCCGGGGACGCCGATGACCGCGGTCTCAAGGATGCCGCCGACGCTGTCGCCCTCCGCTGCCGCTTCGAGGATCGCCGCTTTCATCCGTTTTCCCGCGTCGTCGTCCAGGAGAGGGAATACTTTTCCGGCAAGGAGCGGGATCTCGGAAGCAAGATCGGTGAAGGGAGCGTCCTCGATCCCGGCGACGCGCGCCGCGTGCGTACCGATGAGGATACCCTTCTTTTCGAGCGCGTACATCAGGATCGCGCCGCCCGCAACGAGCGCCGCGGTCACCCTGCCGCTGAAGTGCCCGCCGCCGCGATGGTTTTCATAGCCGTGATATTTCAGGTGTCCGGAATAGTCGGCGTGCCCGGGACGCGGGAGACGGAGCTCCTCGCCGTAATCCTCCGAGCGCGCGCATTCATTCGGGATCATGAGGGTCAGCGGCGTGCCGGTGGTCTTCCCGCGGCAGACGCCGGAGATGATCTGAAAGCGGTCGGGCTCCCTGCGGGAGGTCGAGACCGCGCCGGTCGGACGCCGGAGCGCAAGCTTTTCCCGGATATACGCCTCGTCGACCGTGAGCCCGGGCGCGAGGCCGTCAAGCACGATGCCGAGCCCGGGGCCGTGGCTTTCACCGAAGACCGTCGCGGTGATGCTGGAGCCGAAGGTGTTTTTCATATCGCTTTATCCTTTCTGCTTTCGGGTGCGGGATAGTTCCCGGGAAGATTCCCGGGACGGGTGATCTTTTTCAAAGAGTTTTTCGGGAACGGCTCTTTCCGGATCCGGAGCAGCCCGATCCTCTGCCGGGGACGTGCCTCGGCATTGTACTTCTGCAGGCGTTTCGCAAAGTAAGCTTCGGGATCGGTGATCCCGTGAGAGGAAAGATAGGCGCGGTTGGGGAAGATCTCGGCGGTGACGACCGTCCTGCCGTCTTCTTTTTTCCCGCTTCCTTCTCCGACCGAGACCTCAAGGATGCCGGGGATCGACATCAGCCGTGCCTCGATCTCCTCGGGAAAGACGTTCTCCCCGTTTGAGAGGGGGATCATATTCTTTTTCCGCCCGGTGAGGAAGAGGAATTCCCCCTCCGTCCTGCCGATATCTCCGGTGCGGAAGAAACCGTTGCCGTCAAACGCCTCGCGGGTCGCTTTCCCGTCGCCGCAATAACCGAGCATGACGTTTTCGCCGCGGACGAGGATCTCGCCTTCCCCGGATCCGTCCGGTGCGTCGATCCTGATCTCCAGCCCCGGCAGCGGGATCCCGACCGAGCCGGGCAGGGCGTCCCTCTCCCGGTTGACCGAGATCAGCGGGGAGCACTCCGTCATGCCGTATCCGTTCAGGACCGTGATCCCGAAACGGGCGAACCGGTCGATCAGTTCCTGCCGGAGCGGTGCGCCGCCGCAGTAGATCCGCTTCAGCTTCCCGCCGAAGGAGGAGAGCACGGTCTCGGAAAAGAGCAGACCGCGCAGGTCGATGCCCGTTTTCCGTACGCCGTCCGAGAAGCGCACCATTTTTTCCAGTTCTTCTTTTTTGCCGCCCGCCTCGATCGCTTCCTCCAGCTTCCGCCCGAAGGATTCGAGATAGAGGGGAACGACAGTCAGAAAATCGGGGCGCTCCGCCTTCAGTTCACCGCGGAAGCTGCGCAGACCGGCGGAAAGATAGATCTCCGCGCCGCAGCAGAGCGGAACGAGCAGGGAGAGCGAGCCGAAGGGAAGATGCGGCGGAAGTGAGGCGACCGTTTTCTTTCCCGGATGGACGAGCTGAAGCGCGCCCTCGAGGTTGGAGAGAAGATTGTTTTGAGATAAAAAGACGCCTTTTGCTTCTCCGGCGGTCCCGGAAGTGAAAACGAGGAGTGCGGGCGCGTCGGGGTCGGTGACCGCGGTGCCGAAATCGGGGGCGGTCAGGAGACGCGGCTCCGCCGGACGCGCTTCCAACCCGGAGAGCGGGAGACGCAGCGGACAGGGCCCGATCCGGTCCTCCAGCTTCCCGTCGTACAGCACCGCCGCGCAGTCCGCATCCTGGAGAACGGCGTTCAGTTCCTCCGCGCTCCATTCGGGGTCGAGCGGAACGAGAAGGATCCCGGTCGAGAGGCAGGCGAGGTAAACGCAGATCCAATCGCAGGAGAGGGCGCCGATCAGCGCGAGCTTTTTCCCGGCAAGTCTCATGCCGAGCAGACGGTCACCGACGGCGCGGACGCGTTCGCCGAGCGCACGGTAGGTGATCTCCTTCCGCTCTTCTCCGCAAAGGAAGGAAAAAGCCGTCTTTTTCCCGTGACGGTCGGTGACCGTCATGACGAGATCACGGAAGTCGGAAAAGTGCGTGCCGCTGCGGAAAAACGGCAGTCTTTTTTCTTTCATGTGGCTCCTTTCGGTCGCGGTCGATCATTCGCTGCGTCTTTCGATACAGTTTATTATACAGCGCCGCCGCTGACTTGTCAATAAAAAGCGGAAACGGGACCGTAAAAACCCGTTACGGTTCTTACGGTCCCGTCCGTATCGTTCAGTTCTGTTCGTCCTCGGTGACCGATGCGGTGCATTCGTACATCGCGTCGTCGGTGAAGAGAATCTCGCCGATCTTCCCCGCCCGGATTTCGCCGGAGCGCGGGTTTTTGACCGAATCGATACTGCCCTTGACCGTCGCGTGGACGTCGGAATATTCAAAGGCAAGGTCGGTTCCTTCCATTTCACAGTCGATCAGCGTCAGGTTTTTGCAGTAGCAGAGCGGCTGCGTTCCGGAAATGCGGCAGTTGATGAGGGTCAGCCCCTCGGAATACCAGCCGAGGTACTCGCCGCGGATCACGCTGTTCGTTACGACGACGTTTTTCGCGTGCCAGAATGCGTCCTTGGTCTGCAGCTCGGAGTCGGAGATCACGACGTTTTTCGTATACTGGAAGGAATATTTTCCCTTCATTTTCAGTTCGGAGATCTCGACATGATCGGTGTTCATCAGGAAATATTCCGATTCGATCTCGGAATTATAGATCTGCACGTTCCGGCAGTTCCACCCGAACTCGGGGGAGACGGCGCGGACGCCGGTCAGACGGACGTCACGGCACTCGCGCAGGCATTTGACGCCGAGGATCTCGGTATTGACGATATTGCCGCGCGTGGAATACCAGATCGGCGCACGCGTTTTATCGTCCAGCCTGGAATCGGAAAGGAGAAAGCCCTGGTCGTGCCAGAAAGGATAGCGAAGAGAGAAGACGCAATTCTTTACCTCAATGTCCCGGCATTCTTTCAGCGCGGATTCACCGTCTGCGGGTCCCGCAAACGTACAGTCTGTGACCAGCAGCCCGGTCCTGCCGTACAGCGCCCGCTCTTCGTCGAACGTCATTCCGGCAACGGTTTCTTTTGTCATTTCTCCAAAGCCTCCTTTTTTATAAAATTCAGAGGATCACCACTGTTTGCCGGAGTTCTTCAGGATGACGTCGTGTGCGCCGCCTTCCACGATGGAGACCGAGGAAACGAGGGTGAGTTTTGCTTTTTTCTGGAGTTCGGGAATGGTCAGCGCGCCGCAGTTGCACATGGTGGAGCGCACCTTGGCGAGAGACTGCTGCACGTTGTCGGAGAGCTTGCCGGCGTAGGGAACGTAGGAGTCTACGCCTTCCTCAAAGGAGAGCTTGGAGGCGCCGCCGAGATCGTAGCGCTGCCAGTTGCGGGCGCGGTTGGAGCCTTCTCCCCAGTATTCCTTGCGGAGCGTCCCGTCGATGTTGATCTTTGCGGTCGGGCTCTCGTCGAAGCGGGCGAAATATCTGCCGAGCATCATGAAGTCGGCGCCCATTGCAAGCGCAAGCGTCATGTGATAGTCGTGGACGATGCCGCCGTCGGAGCAGACGGGGACGTAGATGCCGGTCTCTTCATAATACTTATCGCGTTCCCGGCAGACGTCGATGAGCGCGGAGGCCTGTCCTCTGCCGATCCCCTTCGTTTCACGGGTGATGCAGATGGAGCCGCCGCCGATGCCGACCTTGACGAAGTCCGCGCCGCATTCGGCAAGGAAGCGGAAGCCGTCGCCGTCGACGACGTTGCCCGCGCCGACTTTGACGGTGTCGCCGTAGTTTTCACGGATCCAGGCGAGAGTGCGCTTCTGCCATTCGGAGAAGCCCTCGGAGGAGTCGATGCAGAGGACGTCCGCACCTGCCTCGACGAGCGCGGGGACGCGCTCCGCGTAGTCACGCGTGTTGATGCCGGCACCGACGATATAGCGCTTTCTCGCGTCGAGCAGCTCGTTCGGGTTCTGCTTGTGCTCGGTGTAGTCCTTACGGAACACGAAGCAGATCAGGTTCCCGTCGTTGTCGACGATCGGAAGGGAATTGAGCTTATGCTCCCAGATGATATCGTTCGCGAGCTTGAGGGAGGTGTCCGCGGGAGCGGTCACGAGCTTTTCGAGGGGCGTCATGAAGGTGCTGACCTTCGTATCGGGGTCCATGCGGCTGACACGGTAGTCTCTGCCGGTCACGATGCCGAGGAGCTTGCCGTTCGGGGTCCCGTCGGCGGTGACCGCGACGGTGGAATGGCCGTTCTTTTCTTTCAGTGCGAGGACGTCTGCGAGGGTGGCGTCGGGGCGAAGGTTGGATTCGCTGGTCACGAAGCCCGCCTTGTAATCCTTGACGCGCTTGACCATCGCCGCTTCACTGGCGATCGACTGGGAACCGAAAATAAAGGAAATTCCGCCTTCCTTGGCGAGCGCAATGGCGAGTTTGTCGTCGGAAACCGCCTGCATGATCGCGGAGGTCAGCGGGATGTTCAGGGAGACCGCGGGTTCTTCCCCTTTTCTGAATTTGACAAGGGGCGTCTTCAGGCTGACGTTCGAGGGAATGCATTCGGCAGAGGAGTAGCCGGGCACCAGCAGATATTCACTGAAGGTGTGGGAAACGTCCTGATAATAAGTAGCCATATCATCTTCTCCTTCGGTACGTGATATTTTTTTGATTATCTCTCATTTTACCATAATCCATTCGGTTTTGTCAAGTGGCTGAGGTGTACGATTTTGCGGAACGGAACCCAAGTCTTTTGGTGATTATTTTAGGGGGAAAAAGCCCGGACGGTTTTCCCCGTCCGGGCTTCCCGATCACTGATACAGGATCTTTTCGTTCTTGTCGCCGATGGTGAGGCGGTTGATGAGCTGCAGCGTGGAGGCGCTGTCCGTCTGATAGGATTTGCCGTTATAGCGCATCATATTGACGGCGGTCACGTCGCTCTTCTTAAAGTCCATGTACACGCCGCCGATGTTGTCGGCACCCATGTTGAACAGGAAGACTTCCTTCGAGTCGGAGGTGCGTACGAACGTGTTGCAGCCGTAGCAGAAGGTGTTGTACACCGTTTCCTTTTCCGCGCCGTCAAGGATGAGGTAGACGCAGTTCGGACGGGTGATCGGGTCAAAGAGGATGGTGAAGAGGTCGCCCTCGCTGATCCAGCCCGCCGCGTCGGGAACGTTGGAGCGGGAGATCGCGGTCCCGTTCTGCAGACAGCCCTCGATGACGCCGCCCTTGCCGCCTGCCTTGATCATGTTGTTGTAGCAGCAGCCGACCAGTTTCTTGATAAAGTGGTTGTCGCAGCCGGTGAAATCGATGCCGTTATACGCGGCGGTGATGCCGCAGTTGACTGCGTAGACGCCCTCCGCCTTGCCGCGGATGACGTAAGGCGTGGATTTGGCGATCGTCGGGCCGTTCTTGTTGTAGGTGATGCGGATGCCGTTGATGCCGCTGTTTTTCCCGGCAAGGGTGATCAGCGCGGTACCGTTCGCGGGGCCGCCGAGATCGTAGTTCGTGATGATGAGCGTGCCCGCGTCAAGACCGCCCTGCGAGCGGTTCGCGACCGAGGAGGCGCCGCGCAGCTCGACCCCTGCGGGAACGGAGACCGGTTCGTTCACCAGATAGACGCCGGCGGGCAGATATAGGATGCCGCCGGTCTTGCCGACCTCGTTCAGCGCGAGCTGAAGATCGCCGGAGATATCCGTCTCACCGCCATCGGTGAGCTCGGTGGTGTAGAGCTTGGCTTCGGGCTTGACGTAGCTGTGCGTATAATCCGCGGTGTATTTCGTCAGGTCCGCCGCGTCGTTCGTGATCTCGCCGGGTCCTTCGACTTTGCCGTTGGTCTTGACGTCGACCATTTTGACTCTGCCGCCCGTGAGGTTGCGGATGGCGTACTCGGAGCCCTCGAAGGAGGAACGGGCGACGACCATACCCCAGCGGTCGTCCATATCTTCGACGAGAAGACCGGTGCCGCAGTCGGTGACGGTGAAGTCGTAGAGCGAGCCGGCAAACTGGATACGGCTGCAGTGGACGATATCCACGCCGACCTTGCAGGAGGAGACGCGGGTATTGGAGAACTCGGTCCATTCGAGACCGGCAAGGATCAGACCGGTCGTGTTTGCTTTCGTATACGCCTTGATCGCGTCAAGAGAGGGCGCGTTATATTCGCTGCCCGCGTTTGCCCAGTATTCGGGCGAGATCGTCAGGTTCTTCCACGTTCCGACGTCCGCCTGGTTGTACGCCTCGGCACCGCAGTACAGGAAGGTACCCTTGACGTTGTCGATCGTGAACTGCTCGTGCGCGTTGGTATCGGGCTTGCAGGCGCCGATGCCCATGTAGCCGTTCAGGACGGTGCAGTCCTGGACGTTCGCAAGCATATAGGAGGTGCCCTGACCGTTCGTGTAGAAGGTGTAGGGATAGGGCTTCACGTCGGTGAGGCTCTGGTCGGGATAGAAGACGGTCAGACCGCGCACGCCCGCGCTGCCGCCGATCGTGAAGAGCGCGTCGGAGAAGTCGGTGCCGCTCTTCACCGCGGCGAGGATCACGGTGCCGTAATCGCTGCCGAGGTCGGGATCCTGCCAGTCACCGCGCAGGGTGCAGAAGGCGGGAACGTTGATCGGGCCGGTGACCAGATATTTGCCGGCAGGGAGGAAGACGGTGCCGCCGCCCTTCGAGGAGACCTCGTTCAGCGCCTTCTGGATGGCGGCGCGGCTGTCCTTTTCGCCGGTGGGGTCAGCGCCGTATTTCTCGTCGGTCGCGATGATATCGGCGATGACGATGTCGGACTGGGGATACTTCATCTCGGGGATGCAGGGACGGTCGGAGGAGGTGAGGAGCTGGACTTCAATGGTGAAGGTGCCTCTCGATTCTCCGCCTGCCGGGACGGTGAGCGTTTTGCCGTCGCCGAGCCATTCGTTGATGAAGACCTCCGCCGCGGCCTTGACGCCCTTGAGGTTCATCGAGTTGATGACGACCTTGTTGCCGACGATGCGGATGATATAATCGTTCTCGCCGAGACCCTCCAGCGCCGCTTTCGATTCGGCGCGGTTGGTATTGCCGACGAGGATCTCAAAGTAACCGGAAAGGACTTCCTGATCGACCTTCTTTTCAAAGTCGGTCGTGAATTCGTAGCTCAGACCGGATTTTTCGACCAGCGCCTTGTTGATCGTGGACGCTGCGGTGATCTCGTATTTGCTTGCGACGTCGGGACGGATCAGGCGGTACTTCGGCTGACCGTTTTCGTCCACCAGCGAAATGCCGGAGGCGGGAGAGGGCGTCGTGCCGGCGGGATCGCCGCTTTCGTCGGCGGGACCCGACGGGTCCTTGCAGCCGAAGCAGCCGAGCAGCGTCGCAGCCAGCAGCAGCAGACAGAGGATGACTCTTTTTTTCATGTGCAGACCATTACTTTCGTTTTGCGAAAGCTTCCTTTCTCCCCGAAGGCGGGGACGGTTTCGTTTTGCGGGCGGCAAAACGGCGTCTGAAGACCGTTTTTCAGACATTTTTCGGGAACTCTGTTGGCATTTTAACACAGATACGCGGAAAAGTCAAGAGCGGAACGCAGGGAACGGTCAGTGCTCCACGGTCGGATATACGCTGAACGGCTCGTCGCCGATATCGACGTACGCCCGGTATTCGTGCGCCACGTCGTGCCGCATGGCAAAGCCGCGCTTCTTTCCGGGGAGCGGAACGAATTCTTCCTCCGGCAAGGCGGGATCCCACGCGACGGATACGGGGGTCGGGCCGAGCGCCGCGTAGAGAAGGGGCCCGTATTCCAGCGCAAACCGGTCTTTTCCGGGAATTTCCTCGCCTCCCGTGTATTTCGTGACGCGGAAGCCCATCGGGAGCGTGAAGGAAACGACGTCCCCCGCGGTGATCCCGGTCAGCGCGGCGTAACCGGGCCCCGCCGTGAGGACCGGGATGCCGTTCTTTTTGATCCTGACCGGACCCGCTGCCCAGCGGGGAATGCGGAGCTTCAGCGTGAACGGCTTTTCCGCCTCCGTCACGGTCAGCGTGACCGCGCCGCCGTCCGGCATCCGGGTGCGGCAGAGAACGCCGACCCGGTTTCCGTTCAGGTCAAGGCCCGCCTCGCTTTCCGCGTAAAGATCCGCGTAAAGCACGTTGTCTCCGATCGCGTACAGAAGCTGCGGGAACAGGCCGACGAGGCGTGTGCCGAGTCCGGCGCAGCAGGTGCAGCGGTCGAGATAGCGGGAGTCCTTGCCGCCCTCGAGGAAGTTCAGGTAGTGGAAGCCCTTGCTGCCGACCTGCGAGGCGAGAAGCACGTTGTAGACCGAGTTTTCGATCTCGTCGGCATAGTGCGCGTTTTCCGGCTCGAGCAGACGCATCCGCCGGTTCAGGAGGACCCAGAAATTCGTGGAGCAGAGCTCGTTGTAGTTGTGTTTCGGGCTCAGCCAGTTGCAGCCGGGATAGAAGGTATCCATCTCGCACATATTGATGCCGCCGCCCACGTGCTGCCACTTGTCCTCGTACATCCGGAGCGCGCCGCGGACCGCCCGCAGATAGGTCCCGTCTCCCGTGACCCGATAGAGGTCCAGATAGCCTTCGAGCGTGGTCAGCAGGGTGGAGTGCGGATGGTTGCCGGGATGGGCGTAGATCGCGCGCTGATCTTCGGCGATGCACTGCTCCAGCCACCAGCGTTCCTCGTAGGCGCGGACCGTCACGTCGACGTCTTCTCTTTTCCCGATCGGGGAATCGTAGACGCGCGTTCCGATCAGCAGTCCCTGAAAGCCGAGGTTCATATCCTTGACGGACGGGAGAAGGTCGCAGGAATTGAAGAAGTCGGTCATGCTCCGCGCCAGACGGAAGGCGTCCGGGTTCCCGGCGTAACCGGCGTCGAGAAGTCCGAACGTGATCCACGCGCGGGTGTAGTTCGGGTATTCCTTCGTGCGCCATTCCTCCCGTGTGATCGGCAGAAGGAACCCGTCCGGGTCGCCGCAGGCGGCGATCTCATTTACGATTCGGTCCATCCTGCCGCGCAGGACGGCGTCCTCCTGCCAGAGCAGGGTCGTTCCGGCGCCCATCAGGAATTCGCCCGCCGTCTGCCCCTTGAGATTGCGCTCAAAGTGCCCCGACTGCCAGCAGTAGGGGACGCCGGGCGCGGCCTTTCCCGCGTGGACGCGGTAATAATAGAGGATGCGGTC
The DNA here is from genome assembly GCA_045617585.1 of Eubacteriales bacterium. Lineage (GTDB taxonomy): Bacteria > Bacillota > Clostridia > Oscillospirales > CAG-272 > CAKRZE01. The sequence continues at coordinate 56,888 of JAZLIW010000015.1, read as the reverse complement.
GGTATCGAAGCCTTTCAGAAACGCGATATTGTTCCGGAACGCCCGCCCGAGTCTGCCTCCGGTCAGGCGGACGCCGCAGGTTGGCGCGGATACCCGATAGGGTACGGCATATTTTTCCATCGTGATGCTCCTTTCAACGTCAGAAAAAGCACGCCGCCCGGAGCGGTTTGCCTTCGGCGGCGTGCTGACCGGACCGTTCAGTCGGAATAGACCGAAGTGATCCCGTAATATTCTTCCATGGTCCCCGCGGCGGTGATCGCACGGGCAAGCTCCTCCGAGCCGACGTAGCGGATGTGCCACGGCTCGTACATATAGCCCGTGATCGCTTCCTTGCCTTTGGGATAGCGCAGGATAAAGCCGTATTCGACGCAGTGCTCCGCCAGCCAGATCCCCTCTTTCGTATCTTCAAAGACGGCATGGCAGTCGATCACGTCGATGGCAAGCCCCGTCTCGTGCTCGGAATGACCGGGGCGGGCGGAAAAACGGTCCGCGGACGCTTTGCCGTGGCTCTGCACGTAGCTGTTGTACAGCCAGTTCTGCGTGGCGTAATCACGGAAGCTGGAAACGCTGTACAGATTCATTCCCTCCAGACGGGCCGCTTCGTTCATCCGGTTGAAGGCGGCGCGGGTCTCGGGCGTGACCGGGTAGACGTCCCCCGGCGTTTCGTAGTCGAGAACGATATAGTATTTTTCGGGGAGGGAATAGGTCTTGTTGACGATGACCTGCCCGTCGATATAGGTGACGCCGTCCTTTACCACGATCGGATACCCGTTTGCGGTATAGCCGACCGGGGCGGGGACGGGCTCGGTCTCGGGTTCCGTCTCCGGTTCCGTTTCGGATTCAGTCTCCGGCTCGGTCACGGGTTCGGTTTCCGGTTCGGTCTCCGGCTCGGTCTCGGGCTTCGTTTCGGGTTCGGTTTCAGGCTCGGTCTCGGGCTCGGCTTCGGGTGCCGTTTCCGGTTCAGTTCCGGGCTCGGTTTCGGGAGCCGTTTCGGGCTCGGTCCCCGGCGCGGTTACGTTCTCCGCGGCAGGGGGCTCGGTCCCGTCCGGCGTCGAGGGGGACGGGGAAATGCAGGATGCCGCCGTCAGCAGAAGGGAAAGCGGCAGAAGGAGCGCAAGAATATGCTGAGGGAGGGTACGACGATTCAAACCGGGCACCGCCTTTACCGTTCGGTGATCCCGTCTTCGATCAGGGTGCCGACCCGTTCCTTGCCGGTGACGGCGCGGGTGCTGCCGACCGTAACGACGTCTTTGACGATCAGCAGATCGACCGAGCCGGTCGGGTGGATCGCGAGAAGCTTGCCGGAGCGGGGCACGCCCGCGTCCTTGGCGGAAAAGACGTTTTTCAGGACCAGATTGCCGATCTCACCGTAGACCGAGAAAACCTCCATATTTTCGGAGGCGCCGTTTTCGAGGACGGTCACGCCGTCGATGATGAGATTCTGAATTTTGTGGGTCTTTCCGCCCGCCGCGACGTAGGCGTCGATCGTATCCGGCGTCGTGGAATGGAACGGGAAACCGAATTCACCGACCGCGCGGGAATCGATCGGATACTCGTGGCGGATGTTTTTCAGCGTGAGGCAGCGGATATCGCCTCCGACCGAGAAGAGCATCGGCGGGCGGTAGTCGTAGTTCGGGGCGGTGTGGGTGAGGCTGACGTTCTCGATGAAGATATCGCCGAAGTTGCCTGCCGTCGTGTCCGGGAACCACGAGTTGATATAGAAGCCGAAGGAACGGTAAGAGCCGGACACGTTGCGGATCGTGACGCGGTCGCAGAGGCCGGTGCCGCGGGAGAGGATGCGGATCGCCTGATCCGCGTCGTCAAGGAAGACGCCGTCCACCAGTACGTCGGTGATCGAGGAAACGCCGTCCCCCTCGTCGGGACCGATGTTCATGAAGTCGTCGCCGACCTTGCCGCCGACGTTGCGGAGAGTCAGAAACTCGCCGGGTCCCCAGAAGTGGAAGCCGTCCTGATTCTGCGCGTGCATCCGGTGGGGCAGATCGACCCACGAATCCTCGATGGTGCAGTTCCGGAAATTCGTCAGCATAAAGGCGTAGGTACGGAAGTCGACGATGCGGATGCCGCGGACGAGCAGATCCTCGACGCCGCAGAATTCGATCGGAACGGTGCCGTGACGCCCTTCAAAACTGTTTGCGCCGTTCATCCACGGGTCCTCGGGATAATCGTGGATCTGATCCATGCAGTTGCCGTTGTAGGTGCCGCCGATCAGGGAGATGTTTCTCGCGGTGCGTTCCTTCCGGTCCCAGATCTCGTTGCGGATCAGCGGATGGTTGGACTGCCCCTTCTGGAAGAAGCCGCAGTCGGAGGTGAGGCATTCGATCGTCGTGTTCGAGTGGACGACGAGCTCGGAGACGAGCGCCGCGCCGTCCATGATCAAACGGACGCCGCCCGAACGCTTCGCTTCATCGAGCGCGTTCTGTATTTCTTTCGTGACGTCGGTGCCGCCGCCGTTTCTGACGTCGGAGTCGAGAACGGCGATCTCGCTGGCGAGGATGGTTTTTACAGTCATTTCGGTCTATCCTTTCACTTTTCGTATTTCCCGGTGATCCTGGCGATCTCGTAAAGCATCCAGCTTGCCTGCTCCTGATTCGCGGAGTCGTTCATTTTGCCGGTGTTGATCCATACCTCTGGGTAGGTGTCACGGGAGCGGCCGTCGATAAAGGCGAGCATTTCGTTCAGACGCTCGGTGTTGCCGGTCTTCCACAGATAGTGGATCTCCCACGCAAGACCCTTGCCGATGACGTGATTGCCTTTTCCCGTGATCTCGTCGTTCCCGTTGAGAACGACGGTGACGGGGAGCATATCGTGCCCGTCGTATTTTTCACACGCGGTCAGATACGCCGCATAGGTGTTTGCCATGATCTCCTCGTCCATCGCGTACCAGTCGCAGGCGATCGGCGCGAGGTTGACGAAGGAGAAGCCCTTATATTCCTTGCCGTTTTCGTCGAGCGCGATCATCTCGGTGTAGATCGTCTTCCCGTTGAATTCGGAAACGAGGTTTTCGTGTACGGCGTCGGCGATCGCGTCGGCTTCGTCGGCAAAGGCGAGCTTGTCGGAAGCACGGCCGAGGAGGTCGGCGACCGCACTCATTTTGTGCAGTGCCTCGGAGGCAAAGCAGTTGGTGATGGGATCGTAGCAATCCCAGTATCTGCCGTCGCGGGAATGTTCGTAGTTCGGGTTGCGGAGCAGACCGTTTTCGTGGTGATAGTTTTCGTCCTCAAGGAAATACCAGGCGAAATCCGAGAAAAGATCATAACTGTCTTCTATCATTTCACGGTATTCGGGCAGATCGAGGAGGGCGAACATCGCGTAGGCGTTGACGAGCATATAGTTGCCATCCACCTGGACCTTTTCGGAGATCGCGGTGAGCTTCGAGAAAGTAACGAGCGCCGCGGGGGTGCCGTCCGTGCCGTACAGATCTGCACCGTCGACTTCAATCGACCACGGCCCCTTTTCGTTCTTCACGAAGGAGGGGAGCGGGAAATCGACCGTGACGGTTTCGGGCTTGTCGGTCAGCTCTTTTTCGACCGTGCCGACGGTCCTGTCGCCGTATTTCAACGTGATCTTCGCCGTTCCTCCCGCAAGAACGAGATCGGCAGAAGTGAGGAAGGTACTGTTTTTATCGGTCGGGAATACGATTTCACCCGCGTCGGTCTTCGCCATGCCGTCGGGGGAGAGGGTATCCTTGGAGGGCGCTTTTCCGATGCGGAAAGCGAGGGTGTTGCCGGTTTTGCTCCAGCCGCCGTAGGCGGGCTTGTCGTAGTTATAGGAGATCACCTTGCCGCCGTTCGTGATGCCGTTGAGGACGACATTGCCGTCGGCGTCCTGCGCGGCGATCGTCATGACGTAGGTCTCGCCCGGTTCGACGTTGACGGGGGTCTCAAAGGGAACGGTCACGAAGCCGCTCTTCAGCCCGTTCAGGCTGACCTCGGTCGAGGCGACCGAAGCGTCGTCGGGCTGCGTGCCGATCTTTACGAGAAGCGTTCCATCGGAAGCGCCGTTCGACAGATAGAAGCTGACCTGATCGAAAGAGGAGAACGGAACGGAGAAGAACTGCGCGGCTGCGTTTGTGGGCAGATTGATCTTGTAAAGCGCGATCGCGCTGCTTTCCTGAAAATAGGTCGATTCGTCGGGTTCTTCGATGACGGAGAGGGTGGAATACAGCTCCGTTTTCTTCGGCTCGTCCATGATATGCACCGCGAAGTTCTTATTCGTTCCGCGGTGGAAGCCGATGATATAGGAGAGCAGGGAAGCGGCGTAATCATAGTCGCCGTTCGCAATGTGCGCCATGACCTGGATCGAGGCGTCGCGGACGAACATCCCGGTATAGGCTCCGGTCAGCGAGGTCTGCGCGTAGCCGTTATCGTGCGTGCGGTCGAGCATCGTCTGATAAGTGGTGTCGTAAAGGGACTGCCCTTTTTCGGTGAGCGTGACGTAGTTCACTTTGTTTTCCTCCTCTGTTTCCGTGGGGGCGGTTTCGGTATCTGCGTCGGGGACTTCCGGTTTCTCTTTCGCGCAGGCGGGAAGCAGGAGAAGGAGGGACAGAAGCACGGCGGTGAGACGGAGCGAGCTTGTCTTTTTCATAAAATCATCTTCCTTCAAATAATTTTTTTATTGCTCACCGCGGAAAAGATCCCACGGGAGCTCTGCGTTCTTGTGATCCGTCAGGATATCGTCGATGTGGAAGAGCAGCGGGAAGTCGGCGGCGTTCAGCTTTCCGTTCGCGGCGGCGATTCGGACCGCGCGGGCGACGCGTCCGGCGACGACCAGGGATTCCAGCGTCACGCCGTTCAGCTTTGCCTTCGCCTCCCCGATCGGGAGCCCTTCGCCGAGCAGGATGCCGATCAGGCGGGTCCTGCCGCCGTAGACCGTGACGTAGAGATCACCGAGCCCGACCGCGAGGTTGTTGAGATCCGCGGCACCCTGATAGGCGAGGAGCTTTGCCATTTCCCGCACGCTCTGGCCGAAGACCGCCGCCTGCGAATTATAGTGCAGGGTTTCGTCGCCGAAGTGTCTGTGATTCAGCCCGATCGTGAGCGCGATGCCGAGGGCGTAGCCGTTTTTCAGCGCGACCGCCGATTCGATCCCGATGACATCGGTCGTGATGCCGACGTGATAATAATCGGTCTCCATGATCGCACGGATCGACGCGAGCGTCTGCAGGTCCCGCCCGCAGAAGAAGACCTCGGTCTGATCGTGCGCAACCAGCTCGTAGCTGGTGCAGGGACCGCCGACCGCGTTCATGGAGAGGGTCTTGCCCATCGCGGCAAGTTTTTTCTCAAAATAGGCGGGATAAGTGGTGAGCGTTCCGTCCGCCTCGTCGAAGAGACCTTTGGTCACGGTGAGGACGGGCATCCCGTCGGGGAGCAGCGGGAGGACCGTGTCGGCGAACCACTCGACGCCGAACGAGCTGACGCCGCCGATGATCAGGTCCGCGCCGCGGATCGCCTCTTCTGCCTCTTCAAACGGATGATACGTGACCCCGGCGGGGAAATCCCGGTCGAATTTCGGGTGCCTTCCGGTCTTTTTGCAGGTTTCGATGATCTCCCGGTCGAGCGGCGTCCCGACGAGACGCACCTCGTTCCCGTTCTCGCGCGCCGGAAAGACGAGGGCGGAGCCCATCATTCCGGAACCGATGATCGTTACGATTGCCATGCGGGGTGATCCCTCCTTTATAAAAGATAATCTGATTTTTTTATTATTATATAACTATTCGCGGGAATTTTCAAGGGGAAGAGAGTGAATTATGTCCCCCGATCGGAAGAATCTGAAAAAAAGCAGGAACAAATCCCGCCGTAAGCGCCGGAAAATGCGGGATGCCTCCTATTGACTTTACAGAGCGGTTATGATATACTGCTGTTGAGAGGGGGACAGCCGCTCCTCCCGAAACAGCAAATGAAGGAGAGATCACTATGAAAAAACGATTTACCGCGCTTCTTCTTATGGTTCTGACAGCACTGAGTGTATTGGCTGCCTGCGCGGAACCGGACGGACCGGGAAAACAGACAGAGGGGCCCGGCTCCGAAGCAGTTCAGGAGACCGAAGCGTCACTCGGTGTTCCGGACGAACTGGATTATGACGGCAGGACCTTCACGATCCTGACCTGCCCCGGTGAAAACGAGACCACGAAAATGTACTGGACCCACTTTGACGTGGAGGAAGAGACCGCCGACGACCTGAACGACGGCGTCTACCGTGCCAACGCCCGGACCGAAAATTATCTCAATATCAAATTCGAGACCGATACCTCGGGCGGACTGGTCGATACTTCCACATACCGCGCACACGTTACCGCCGATGACGACGCGTTTGACGAGGCAATCTGGATCGACCGTTTTGCCCTCGCCCTCGCGGAGGACGGTATGGTCTATTCGATGGACGATCTCGCCGATCACTACGTCGATCTGAGCCAGCCGTGGTGGTATTCCACGCTGAACGATTTTCTTTCCGTTGACCACAAGTTTTATCTTGCCGCCGGCTATTCCGATATCTCTCTGTTCGGCAGTATGGCGATCATGCTGTACAACAAGACCATTGCGGACGACCTGAATCTCGGCAACCTGTACCAGCAGGTCTACGACGGAACGTGGGATTTCGAGACCATGTACGGAATGATGACCGCGTCGGCGGACGATCTCGACGGCGACGGCAATATGAACGACCAGGACCGCTGGGGCGCCGTGTGGGTCGATACCTACTGGAACAATCCCTTCCACGCCGTCAACGGCGTGTACATCATCGACAAGGACGAGGACGATATCCCCTACCTTGCCGCGACCGAGAACGAGGACCTGTACAACATCTGGGAATTCTTACTTGAAAACTTCCACGATCCGGCCTGCTCCTTCGATATCAAGAAAAGCACCTCCTTCACCGCGGGCCACGTCTACGAGAACTGCGTGAGTATGTTCGCAGAGAACAAGGCGCTCTTCACCGGTACCGTTCCGTTCTACCTCTACCTGCTCCGTGACAAGGCGGACTACGGCATCATCCCGTTCCCGAAGACCGAGGCGGTCGAACCGGGCACGCCTTACTATTCCTATATCACCGGTATCGTCGCGCACTTCGCGCCCTCGACCACGAAGGACGCCGATTTCACCTCCGCGGTCATGGAGACCACGAACTACTATTACTACAAGCAGGCGATCCCGAACTATCTCGACGTCGTTCTCGCGTATAAGCAGAGCCGAGACGAGGATTCCGCCTATATGCTCGATATGGCGATCAAGTACCGCCGTCTGGAGCTCGGACAGACCTACTGGTTCGACGCTTCCATGGGCGCGGCGAGCACGGTCTACGATAAGGGTGTCGGCGTTTTCTCCTCGACCTTCTCCTCTTATTCCGATAAGATCGAAAACGCGCTGCTCAAGACGCTCGATATGTTTGACGCACTCGGCTGAGACCGGATCAGCGAGGGGGCTGTTGCTTCAGGCAGCAGCCCTTTTTCGTTCCCTTGCCTGCCGCGGAACGGATTTTCTTGACAATCCGGAAAAACGTGCTATAATAGAATCGGTAAGATATGCCGGAGACCCTATGGATGCCTTCGGCGGGAAGGCAGGACCGTATGGGAAAATTCATCGTCGTGGACGGGCTGGACGGGTCCGGGAAAAATACGCAGACCGAACTGCTCGCCGCGGAACTGGAAAAGGCTGGGAAGCGCGTGGTGCGGCTCAGCTATCCGCGCTACGGCACGGTCGGCGCCGGACCGGCGGAGCTGTATCTTTCGGGCGGGCTCGGCGGCAGGCCGGAGGACACCGGGGCGATCCCCGGCTCGGTCCTGTTCGCAGTCGACCGGTATCTTTCCTACCGGACCGAGTGGGCGGACGACTACCGGGATCCGGACGCGGTCATCCTTGCCGACCGCTATACCTCCGCGAACGCGGTGCATCAGCTCTCCAAGCTCCCGCGGGGCGAATGGGACGGCTTTCTCGATTGGCTGTGGGATTTTGAATTCCGGAAGCTCGGGATCCCGACGCCCGATCAGATCCTGTATCTCGAGGTCCCTCCGGAGATCTCCCTTGCCCTTGTGGAAAAACGGCACGAGGAAAGCGGCAGGACCGTGGATATCCACGAGACGGACCGCAGCTATATGTTCCGCTGCTACGACGCGGCGCTCTACGCGGCGTCCCGCCTCGGCTGGACGCGGATCCGCTGCGCGCCGGACGGCGTGATGCTGAGCCGGGAGGCAGTTCACGGGGAGATCATGCGGCGGCTGATCGCGCTTTGAAACCGATTTTTCAAATAATTTACGATTTTCTCTGTTATCCGCGCGCGGTGCGTGGTACAATACGGAAAAACGAACGATAATGACCGAACATATGAAAGGAAGGACCTTACGATGACTTATCTGTTTCTTGCCGACGGTTTTGAGGAAATGGAGGCACTGGTGCCTTACGATTGCCTGCTTCGGGCGGGCGTTGAGATAAAAACGGTTTCGATCACCGCGGACCGCACGGTGCGCGGCGCGCACGGCGTCGCGGTGCAGGCGGATCTGACGGCGGATCAGATCAAAAAGGGTCTTCCCGACTGCGTGATCCTGCCCGGCGGAATGCCCGGGGCACAGAACCTCTTCGATTCCGCGCTGGTCCGCTCCGTGGTCTCCGAGTCGGCGGCGATGGGATCCGTGGTCGGCGCGATCTGCGCCGCGCCCTTCGTCCTCGGCAGACTCGGGCTGCTGAACGGGAAAAAGGCGACCTGCTTCCCCGGCTTTGAAAAGGAACTGACCGGCGCGGTCTATACCGGCGAGCGCGTGGTGCGCGACGGGAACGTGATCACGGCGCGCGGCGCCGGCGTGGCGCAGCTCTTCGCACGGGCGCTGATCGAGGCGCTCTGCGGGAAGGAGACCGCGGACCGCGTCTTCCAGCAGATGATGTCGTGACCGGAAACGGAACGGAGAAACTATGACGATCCATGAAGAAAAACTCGCGCTGCGGGAAAAATACAGGAACGAGCGGAAAAACGCCGATCCCGCACGGATCGCCGCGGCTTCCGAGGCGATCTGCCGCCGGATCCTGACGCTCGCCTGCTACCGCTACGCGACCTCGGTCCTGCTCTACGCGGCGATGCCCGGAGAACTGGATCTTTCTCTCCTTGCGCGGAAGGCGGAGGAGGACGGAAAAGCGGTGGCTTATCCCCGCTCCGGCAAAGACGGGGAACTGCGGTTTTATCTGGTGAAAAACGGCGAGGTGCCGGAAACGGGTCTGTACGGGATCCGGGAGCCCGCGGCGGACGCGCCCGCGTGGGAGAGCGACGGAAAACCCTCGCTCTGCGTCGTGCCCGGGCTGGTCTTTGACCGTGCCGGGATGCGAATCGGCTACGGCGGCGGCTATTTCGACCGGTTCCTCTCCTCCTATCATGGGACGACGGTCGGCGCCGCGCTTTCCGAGCTGGTCGTTCCGCGGCTGCCGCGCGGCAGATACGATCTTCCGGTCGACGTGATCGTGACCGAGAAGGAGGTACGGATCCCGCGTGAAAAAAGATAAGACGCATCTGATCTTTCCGCTGTTCGTGCTCGCGGTCTACGGACTGCTCCTTGCTTCCCGCCTGATCGACCCGACCTCCCCGGCACTGAACGGCAACTATTATCTCTCCATGATCGTGGTGCAGCTGCTGATCTTCGCGGTCCCGGCGGTCCTCTTCTGCCGCACGCGTGAGATCGGCTATGCGGAAAAACTGAACCTGCGGTTTTTCCCGCCGTCCACGGTCGGGATCATTCTTCTCGCGGCGCTGCTCCTGATCTCGGCGTCGTGGCTGATCCGGCTCCTCCGTCTTTTCGCGGCGGAAGGGACGGCGGCGGGCATCTTCACGCTCTATGGCTTCTTTTCCCCCGCGGCCGTGACGGACGCCGGGGACGCGGTCTACGTGACGATCGCTTTTGCGCTGATCCCCGCCGTGACCGAGGAATTTCTGTTCCGCGGGCTTCTGTTCACGGAATATACGAACGCCGGATATGGCTGGGCGGTGACGACGGCGATTTCCTCCGTCCTGTTTGCCATGATGCATTTCAGCGGGTCGGGCTTCCCGATCTATCTGATCGGCGGGCTGATCTTCTCCGGTCTCACCTATATCTCCCGCTCGGTGTTCCCCGCGATGATCGCGCATTTTCTGTTCAATCTGTACTCGCTGTTCGGCGAGGGCTACGTCGTTACGGTCATGAGCAAGGCGGATAACCTGATCCTGCTGCTCTTTTTGGTCGGCGTGCTGGCGCTCCTCTTCCTCGTCGGGTTTCTTTCCGAGGGGGAACGGATCAACGCGGTCAGTGGTGTGCTCGATACGGCGACGCCCGCCTACGTCGAAAAGAGAAAAGAGGCGTTCCCGAAGCCCGCGGACCGTGCCCGTCACGCGGCGGAGGCGCTGTTCTCCCCCTTCTTCCTGCTTTGCATCGTTACCTATCTTGTGGTCGTTTTCATGTTTCGCTGACGCGGGGCACGGGCGGCTGCCGAAAATAAGGAAAACACTATGAATCAGAATGATAAAAAACCGGTCAGGCGTTCTGCCGGGAGTCCGGTCCGACGCTCCTTGGCCGAGGTCCCCGTCCCCGCGGAGGAAAGCACCGGGAAGCCCGCCAAAGCGGTCAGACGGAAACGTCCCGCGGCGGCGCCGGTCAAAACGCCGAAGGCAACCAAAAAGGAAGAAAACACCGCGTTTTCCTCCCTTCTGAAGGCGATCGTCTATATTGTTTTCGTGCTCGTCATCTCGGGCGCGCTGTCCTACTTCGGCATCACGGTCGGAAATGACGTCTTTGCCTTTGTGAAAGAGGAGCGCGAGGTCGAGATCACGACCTACGGGGACTCGGTGGACGTGGATCAGCTTGCCGAGCTGCTCGGGGAGCAGGAGGTCATCCGGTACCCGAAGATCTTCTCCTTCTACGCCAAGTTCCGTAAAAAGGACGGCAACCTGATCGCGACGACCGAGACGATCTCGACGACGATGGGCTACGACGAGCTGCTCGCCGCGTTCAAAAAGAAAGCGGTGCCGCGCGCCGAGGTCAAGGTGACCATCCCCGAGGGCTATACGGTCGACGATATCATCCGTCTGCTTACCGAGGATTACCACATCGGGACGAAGCAGGGCTTCGTCGAGGCGATCAACAATTACGACTACGATTATTGGTTCATCGAGGAGATGACGGGCATCCGTCCCGGCAGAAAATACCGCCTCGAGGGGTATCTGTATCCCGACACCTATATTTTCTATACCGATTCCGCGGAAACGACCGTCATCAACAAAATGCTGAACAACTTTGATAAAAAGTTCGATCCCCGGTTCAAGGCCAAGGCGGCGGAAATGGGGTGGACGGTCGACGACGTCGTGATCCTCGCCTCGATGATCCAGATGGAAGGAAAATACGAGACCGAGTACGGCAATATCTCCTCCGTCTTCCACAACCGTCTCAACCATCCGAATATGACGCTCGGAAAGCTGGAGTCCGACGCGACGGTCCAGTATTTCCTCCCCGAGCGTATGGAGAACCTGACCAGGACGGAGCTCGAGACCGACAGCCCCTACAACACGCACCTGTACGCGGGTCTCCCGCCCGGACCGATCTCCAACCCGACGCCCTACGCGATCAACTACGCGCTTTATCCGAACGATACTTCCTATTATTATTTCCTTGTGGACAACTCGGGGAAAACGGTTTTTGCATCGACCTACGCCGAGCATCTGCGCAACGCGGAAGCGATCAGAAACGGGGCCTGACCCTGACGGGACTGCGGCGGTCCGATCCCCGCAGTCCTTTCCCGTTTCAGGTTTTTTCCCGATCCGCGAAACGTTCTCCTCATTTTTACGTTATTATCCGGAGAACGGTATTCCGATACGATTGAAAGGGGACCATCCGATATGCCCGAAATGAAAGAAGAAACCGCCCCGAAGAACGGCGCGGAGCGCCTGATTACCCGCGCGGCGGCGAGCTGGTTCGCCGCGGACTGGATCATGTTTCTGACAGGAAGCGGCAAGTTTACGAAGAAGGATTTTCTCGCGGACCGGTCGATCCTCGTGTTCCTGCTGATCGCCGCCGCGTTCTTCGGCATCTTTTCACTGCTGACGACGCTCTACCGCGCGTACCGCACCTCTGCCTCGGATCCCGTGCCCGACCGCTTCTGCCTGACCGCAGTCGCGATCCTCACGTCGCTCGCGGCGGTGTATAAAAACGTGAACGTTGCCTTCACCTGCGTGATGACGGCACTGACCTGCTTCCTGATCTGCTGGACGGTGCCCGCGGTCCCCGCGCCGAAAAAGGGCGGGGCGCTGCTGAACGGAAAGCGCGGAAAAGCGGTCGGGATCACGTTGACCGCCGCCGCCGCTCTGTTCTACGCGGCGTTCGTCGGGACGATGACGGTCTGCCGGTATCTGAATTACGTCACCCCGAACTTTGACTTCGGCCTGTTCGTCAATATGTTCTACCGCATGAAGACGACGGGGCTCCCGCTCATCACGTCGGAGCGCGACCGGCTGCTTTCACATTTTGCCGTACATTTTTCCCCGGCGTATTATCTGGTCCTCCCGTTTTATATGATTTTCCCGTCCCCGGTCACGCTGCAGCTCGCGCAGGCGTTCCTGATCGCGTCCGGCGCGATCCCGGTCTACCTGATCGCAAAAAAGAAGGGGATCTCTCCGGTCGGCGCGGGGTGTGCGGCGATCGTGTACGCGCTGTGGCCGGCGATGTCGGGCGGCTGCTTCTACGATATGCACGAGAATATGTTCCTCGCCCCCTTCCTTCTCTGGACGTTCTTCTTCTTTGAGGCGGACAAGCCGATCCCGATGTACGTCTTCGCGCTGCTGACCTGCTCGGTCAAGGAGGACGCGCCGGTCTACGTCGCCTTCTTCGCGCTCTACGTTCTGCTTTCCGGGCGGGACCGGAAGGGCGTTCTTCACGGGACGATGCTGCTCGCGCTCTCCGTATTGTGGTTCCTCGGTGCGACGTGGTACCTGAATAAGTACGGTCTCGGCGTGATGTCCTACCGCTACGAGGACTATATCTCGGGCGGCGGCGGGCTCTTTGAGGTCATCGTCACGGTGATCAAAAATCCGCTTCTCGTGTTCAACAACATCGTCAAGAAGGAAAATCTGGAGTTCATCGGGCTGACTGCCGTCCCGCTCTGCGCGCTCCCCTTCGTGACGGGCAGGCCCTCGCGGCTGATCCTCGTCTGCCCGTACCTCCTGATCAACCTGATGCCGTCCTATCAGTATCAGCATTCAATCTATTTCCAGTACGTGTTCGGTGCCGGGGCGTTCCTCGTCTACGCGACGGCGCTCAATCTGGCGGACATGAAGCCGGAGGTCAGACGGCGCGCCATCCCCTGCGTGGTCTGCGCTTCGCTTCTGTTTTTCGCGTCCTCGACGTACGCGCAGAAGGGCTACTACTACCGCAGCTATCTGAACCAGAAGGAGGACAACGCGAAGATCGCCGAGGTGCTGAAGGCGGTCCCGGACGACGCCTCGGTGCGCTGCTCGACCTTCTTCCTTGCCCATATCGCCGACCGCGACGAGATCTACGCGCTGAAGACCGATCAGGATACGGATTACTGCGTCCTCGACCTGCGGTACGATACCGAATACTCGAAGGGCGGAGATCTGGAGGCGTTTCTGAAGGAAGGATGGGAGATCGTCGCGATCGAAGAGGACCTCGCCGCGGTGCTGAAGGCACCGGAGACGGTCCCCATTCCCTGAAACCTGCCCGACGTCACTTTTTCCCTTGACATTTGTCCGTATCCATATTATAATATCATGAACGGCTATTTCATCAACCTTTGAAAGGAAACGATTATGGCACAGGAAAAGAAAATGGTGCAGGATATCACGTCGATGGACGTGGATTTTGCACAGTGGTACACCGATATCGTCAAGAAGGCGGAACTGATCGAATACACCTCGGTCAAGGGCTGCATGGTCATCCGTCCCTACGGTTACGCGATCTGGGAAAATATCCAGCGGATCCTTGACGGGATGTTCAAGGAGACCGGACACGAAAACGTCTGTATGCCGATGTTCATTCCCGAGAGCCTTCTGAATAAAGAAAAGGATCATGTCGAGGGCTTCGCTCCCGAGGTCGCATGGGTCACGATGGGCGGCAACGAAAAACTGGAGGAACGTCTCTGCGTCCGTCCGACGTCCGAGACGCTGTTCTGCGAGCATTTTGCGAACGTCGTACATTCTTACCGCGATCTGCCGAAGCTCTATAACCAGTGGGTCTCCGTCGTCCGTTGGGAAAAGACGACCCGTCCCTTCCTCCGCTCCCGTGAGTTTTTGTGGCAGGAGGGGCATACCCTCCACGCAACGCCCGAGGAGGCACAGGCAGAGACCGAGCAGATGCTGAACATCTATGCAAGGTTCTGCGAGGAAGAACTGGCGATCCCGGTCGTCAAGGGCAGAAAGACCGAGAGCGATAAGTTTGCGGGCGCGGTCGCGACCTACGCCATTGAGGCGCTGATGCACGACGGCAAGGCGCTGCAGGCGGGAACCTCCCATTACTTCGGCGACGGCTTCGCAAAAGCGTTCGACATTCAGTTCACCGACAAGGACAACAAGAGGGTCTATCCGCATCAGACCTCGTGGGGCATGACGACCCGCCTGATCGGCGCGATCATCATGACGCACGGCGACAACAACGGTCTGGTCCTTCCGCCCGCCGTCGCGCCGACGCAGATCGTGATCATTCCGGTCGCGCAGCACAAGGAAGGCGTGCTGGAGAAGGCAGCGGAGCTTCGTGACCGCCTGAAGAAGGCGGGCTGGCGCGTCAAGCTGGACGACAGCGGCAACTCCGCCGGCTGGAAGTTTTCCGAATACGAGATGAAGGGCGTTCCGCTCCGTCTCGAGATCGGCCCGCGCGACATTGAAGCGGGGCAGTGCGTCCTTGCAAAGCGCTATAACGGCGAAAAGATCACGGCCTCCCTCGACGCTCTTGAGGAAACGGTCGCTGCAGCGATGACGGAGATCCGTGACGGGATGTACGAAAATGCGCTGGCAAACCGTACGGCAAAGACCTACGTCTGCACCTCGATCGACGAGATCAGGACGGCGCTCGCCGAAAAGGGCGACGGCTTCGTCGAGGCGATGTGGTGCGGCGAAGAGGCGTGCGAGGACAAGGTCAAGGAACTGACCGGCGTCGGTTCCCGCTGCATTCCGCTCGTGCAGAAGCATCACGCGGACACCTGCGTCTGCTGCGGCAAGCCCGCAAAGCACATGGTGCTCTGGGCGATCGCGTATTAAGGACAATCGGGGTGTTGAACCTGCCGCGCGGGTTTACCACCCCTTTTCTGTCTCCATCGGAGGTGAAAAAATGACGGAGATCCGATTGACGGAGCGTCCGATCCGGCTATTCCCCGGGATCGGGGAAAAACGGGCGCAGGCGTTTCAGAAGCTGGGCGTAACGAACGGCGGGGAACTGCTCCGCCATTTTCCGCGTGCCTACCAGAACCGGGGCGCGGTCAAAAACCTGTGCGACGTGCAGGACGGGGAGATCTGTGCCGTCATTGCTTCCGTCGGATCCGCGCCGAAGACGGTCGCGCTCCGCTCTCACAAGTCCTTCACGAAGTTCGTGATCTTTGACGAGACCGGGAAGGCGACCGTGACCTTCTTCAACCAGACGTATCTGAAGGACGTCTTTCACGTCGGGGAGGAGTTCCGCTTTTTTGCCGGGTTCCGGAGGAACGGGACGAAGATCGAGGTGACTTCGCCGCAGTTTGAACCGGTCCGTCCGGACGGAAAACTGCCGGCGTTCGTTCCGATCTATCCGCTTTCTGCGGGGCTGACGCAGAAGACGGTCGCCAATACGGTCGCGCTTGCGCTGAACGAGCTGCCGCGTGCGGAGCTCCCCGAGCTGATCCCCGCAGCCTTCCGGGAAAAGAAGGGGCTGCCGGAGATCCGGGAGGCGTACCGGATGATCCACCGGCCGGAGACGCCGGAGGAAGCGGACCTCGGGAAGAAATATTTCATGACCGAAGCGCTGTATCTCTTTTCCCTCGGGATCGCGATGAGCCGGGAGCAGCGGCGGCAGAAGACCGGGATCGTGATGCGCCCGTTCCCGCTCGGGGATTTCACGCAGGCGCTGCCGTTCCCGCTGACCGGGGCGCAGGAACGCTGCATCAACGAGATCTGGGGCGATCTGACCGGAAACGGCGGGGTCGTCATGTCCCGGATGGTCTCGGGTGACGTCGGCAGCGGCAAGACCGCGGTCGCGGCGGCGGCGATCTGGCTCACGGTCCAAAACGGATATCAGGCGGAGCTGATGGCGCCGACCGGGATCTTAGCCTCCCAGCATTACGGCGATCTCGCGCCGCTGTTCGCCTCGTTCGGGATGCGGACAGAGCTTCTGACGGGATCGGTGACCCCGGCGAAGAAGCGGAGGATCAAGGAGGCGTTCTTTGCCGGAGAGGTGGACGTCCTGATCGGGACGCACGCGCTCCTGACCGAGGACGTGATCCCGAAGCGGCTCGGTCTCGCGGTGACCGACGAGCAGCACCGCTTCGGCGTGGCACAGCGCGCGTCGCTTGCCGGGCGCTCGGAGGAGATGCCGCATCTGCTCGTCATGTCGGCGACGCCGATCCCGCGCACCCTCGCGCTGACGCTGTACGGTGACCTTGACGTTTCACTGATCGACACCATGCCGCCCGGCAGACAGAAGGTCGGCACCTTCGTGGTGGATGAAAGTTACAGAGAACGGCTGAATGGCTTCATCCGGAAGAATATCGACGAGGGCGGTCAGGTCTACGTCGTCTGCCCCGCGGTCGAGGAGACGCAGACGGCCGACGACGAAGACGATCCCGACGGGCTCTGGTCGGGCGGGGAGATCATCGACTTCTTTACCTACGCCGCGCGGAGTGAGGAAAAGCCGAAGCAAAAGAGCGCGGTCCGCTTTGCGCAGGAGCTGAAGGAGACTTTTCCGGAATATACCGTGGAGTATCTGCACGGAAAAATGAAGCCGGCGGAAAAAGACGCGATCATGCAGCGCTTTGCCGCTGGGGAGACGAAGATCCTCGTCTCTACGACGGTGATCGAGGTCGGCGTCAACGTTCCGAACGCCTGTCTGATGATCGTGGAGAACGCGGAGCAGTTCGGGCTTTCCCAGCTCCATCAGCTGCGCGGGCGGGTCGGAAGAGGAAGCAGAAAGTCCTACTGCATCCTCGTCTCCGACGCGAAGAACGAGACGGCGCTCCGCCGCCTCGGGATCATGAAGCAGACGAATTCCGGCTTCGTGATCGCGGAAGAAGACCTGAAGCTGCGCGGCCCCGGCGACTTTTTCCCGGGCGGGGACGGATCGGCGCGGCAGTCGGGCGATTTTCGCCTCGGGCTGATGTCGATGTGCGATGATATCGGGCTCCTGCGGGAGGCGATGGAGGAAGCGGGACGGACGCTGATGGAGGATCCGGGACTTGACGGGGAGGAAAACCGGGCGCGCGCGGAAGCGGTCGGAGCGCTGTTCGCGGTGCGCGCGGAGTCGATGAACTGACGCGTTCACAAACTGTTTACGCGGTGACGGCGGTTCTTTCCGTTTTCTGTCGGAAAAAGATGGAAAAGTTAATAATCATCTGCTACACTGGAAACGTAGGAATCTATATCACCAAACGAGCCGAAGTGGAAAGGGAATCAGTATGAAATCTACCGGAATGGTACGGAAAATAGACGAACTGGGGCGGATCGTTCTGCCCATCGAGATCCGGAAAGCAATGGATATCTCCAATCACGACTCTCTTGAGATCTACGTGGACGAGGGCGCGATCGTGCTGAAAAAATACGAGCCTGCCTGCGTTTTCTGCGGAAACGCAAACGGCGTGACGCTCTTCCGCGGAAAGCTGATCTGCGCGGAGTGCGTGGACAGCATCCGTTCCTCCGTCCATTGACGGGCTCCGGCCGCTTTCCGGGACCGTCCGTGCCGCGCCCGCGGAAAAGGCATCGGCCGGGCATTTATCGGGATCGCGGTGTTTTGCCCCGGATCGCCCAAATGAAAAAAGCCTGTCCTCCCGACGCTTGCGGCGTCGGTCGGACGGGCTTTTCCTTTTTCTTCATTATAGCACAGGATGCCGTTGAATGCCGTTTTTTGCATAAAATTTCTGATGATCCCGAAAATCCTCTGCTGCCGTCCTTGAAAGGGGTCGGTCCGGTTTTTTCCGACACCGCCGATTTGAGATAACCGTCGACCGGACGGTCTTTTTTTGTTTTTTCCGCGGTTCCTGCGATGAAAACCGGCGGGAGCGTGCGGCGTTTCGACACAAGGCGCACCGTTCCCGTGTTACAATCGGAAAAAAGGACCGGAACGGACCGGAGAGAAGGGGACGCGGGATGAAAAAGAAATTGGATGCGGAATACCGGTGGGGCGAGGTGGCTGCCGCGCTTCGCGGCGCGGCGGAGAGCAAGGCGGTGCGGGACGCAGGGAGAGGAATGCTGTTTCTCCTTTCCGGCGCGGTCCTCGGCTGCGGCGATCTCGGATACGGCGCGGCGCCGATGGGGTTCGCGTTCCTTGCGGCGGTCGGGACGGAGGCGCCGTTCACGGCGGTCGGAGTGATCGCCGCCGCAATTCTGTCCGGGAGGCATGCGCTTCTGCCCGCGCTGACGGCGCTGCTCCTGACCGCCGTCCGGTTCGCGCTCCCGGTCCTTTGGGAAAAGCGGGAAAAGGAAAGCGCGGCGGAGCGGCTGCGGGACAAGCTGTACGGACTTGCACCCTCCTTCCGGGAACCGTGGCAGGTCAGGCTCGCGCTGCTGGAGCTTGCACTGTTCACGGTCGGCATCGGAAGGCTGATCGGGGATGGGATGCTGTATTACGATCTGTTCGGGCTGCTGATCGCGATGGGGACGGCGCCGTTTTTCCTGTTTGCCTTTCTGTCGTTTCTCGACCGGAGCGCCGGGGCTTCGGTCCGGCGGGAATTCGGGCAGACGGTGTTTTTGCTCGGTCTGGTGTTATCCTTCCGCGGCACAGCGGTCTTCGGCTTCGATCTTGCTGCGTTGACCGGTTTTTTCCTGACGCTGACCGTGTCGGCGGGCGGGGGAAGCCTGCGCGGCGGGATCTTCGGGATCCTCGCGGGGCTGACCGTGTCTCCGGTCGCGGGCGCTGCCTTCTGTCTTGCCGGGATGACGGCGGGCGCGGTGCGCAGGATCGGCAAAGGGGTCCCGACCGTGATCGGCGTGCTGACCGCGTCCGTCTTCTTTCTGTGGCAGGGCGGCGTTTCGGCATTGATCTCCCTTCTGCCGGACACCGTGGCGGCGGGCGCGATCCGGCTCCCGTTTTCCGCCTGGGCGCCGCCGGAGAAAAAACTGACCTTCTCCGGCGATGCGGGACTGCCGGAGGAGATCTGGAACGCGCACTCGGTCGAAAAGACGAAGGCGGCGGACCGGAACGACCGGTCGGAGGCGATCGCGGAGGCGTTCCGGACGGTGTCCGGCGTGTTTTCCGAACTCAGCGAAAAAATGAAGCGCCCGGATCTGTACGAGATCCGCGGGGTCGTGGACCGGACGTACGACAAATTCTGCTCCCGCTGCCCGCTTTCCACGAACTGCTGGGTCAGGGAGCACGACGCGACGCACGACGCGATGATCCACATCGCGGACAGACTGTATAAAAACGCCTCGGTCACCGAGGCGGACGTGCCGCGGTTCCTTGCGGATCGGTGCCGCCAGACACCGAAGATCGTGCGCGAACTGCGCCTCTCCCTCGTGGAGGTCCTTGAGACGGCGGCGAAGAACGACCGGTTGTCTCTTCTTGCCTTCGATTACGGCGCGATCGGAAAGCTGCTGACCGAGTCCTACGCCGCGGAGGCGAAAGAGGAAGAACCGGACCCGCGCCTCGCGGCAAGGATTCGGAAAGCGGCGGCGATCCTCGGGCTGAACGCCTCGGCGGTCAGTGTCTTCGGCAGACGCCGTCTGACCGTTGTCGCGGGCGGGATCGACCTTGCCCGCGCCGGAGAAACGCCGGAAAAGATCCGTGCGGCGATGGAGAACGTCTGCCACACCGCCCTGTCTCTTCCCGATTTTGACGTGTCGGGTGATTTCGTGACGATGACGCTGCGTTCCGAGCGGAAATATACCGTGACCAGCGCCTCGGCGGGCGTTTCCCGGGAGGAGGAGACGGTCAACGGGGATTCCGCCGCTGCCTTTGAAGGGAAGGACGATTACTTTTATTTTCTGATCAGCGACGGGATGGGGAGCGGGAAGGACGCGGCACTGACCTCCGGGATGTGCGTTACCTTCCTCCGCACGATGCTGGAGGCGGGAACGCCGCTCCCCGTCGTGCTTGAAATGCTTTCCCAGTTCCTGCGCGCCAAGACGCCCGAGTGCTTTGCGACCGTGGACCTGCTCCGCATCGATCTGCTTTCGGGGGACGCCTCGTTTTTCAAGAGCGGCGCGGCGCCGTCCTACGTTCTGCGGGAGGGCAGGCTGTTCAAGCTCTCCTCCCGCTCCATGCCGATCGGCATTTCCGGCAAGCTGAATACCGAGCGGATCGACTTTTCGCTGGAGTCGGGCGACACGGTCGTGATGATCTCCGACGGGGTCGCGGTCGGATTTGAGGACAGCCTTGCGCTGGCGGACGTTCTGACGTACCGCTACACGGCGGAGGACACGCCCGAGACCATGTGCCGCAAGATCCTCGTCGGAGCGGACACGGCGGGACACGACGATATGACGGTGGGGATGATCACCGTGGAGGAACTGGTCCGGGAAAAGGAGAAAAAGGCGGGCTGAACGTACGGCTCCGGAAGAAAGGGAAAAGGGAAGATGATACTGAAGGGCTCCGAGCGGAAAACGGTGATCCTGCGGACCGGGGAGAGCGGACTGTTTGAAGAGGCGATCTTTTTGCTGCGGGAAACGCCCCGTCCCGCGCCGGAGACGGAGGAGCTGGCGGCGGAGGCGGGACGGATCATCCGGGAAAACCTGATCGTCGGCGGAAAAAAAGAGAAGAAAAAACGGCTGCTGCTGTTTTTTCTTCTCGGTGCGGGAGTCGGGTCAGCGCTGACGGCGCTGCTGTTCCTCGTTCTGTGACGGGAGGCGGGGATCAGAGATCGTCAGCGTCCTGCGTCGGCAGATCGAAATACCGTTCGGCGGGGAGATATCGCTTCCCGCCGGGGAAGACGGGATCGATCCCGGGATCCGGGATCCTGTCCATGGAGGACGATCCTTCCGCGGAAGAACGGCATTCCGCGCCGGGCAGGGGGTTCCCGGTATAGGAGCCGAGCGGATCGGTCGTTTCGCCCGCGGAACGGTACGCCGCGGCGGCACGCTGTGCGGCCTTTTCGTTTTTCATGACGTCAAACCTCGTTTCTGCACCGCGGAAAACGGATGCAGCCGCGGTACGCGGATAGTGTTGCACTGTTTTTCGGTCCTTATCCCCTGCAGCCCGTGATATTAACCGGGACGTAACAAATCATTCAAATGAGAGACGCAAAGATATGATATACTTACCATACTGATTTTGTTCGTGTGCATCGGAAGACACGCAGGAGAGAACGCGCTGCCGGACGGTATGACAGCGGCGGGATGCGTGCCGAACGATCGCAAAAACAATCCCATAGAAAAGAAAGGATCGGCTTGCCGCCCGTTTTTTGCGGTGAGCCTATGTTGTTATGGCAAGAAAAAAGAAAATGACCCTTCTGCCGACCGGAAAACTGAAGGTTTTCCTGCTCGGCGGCCTCGGGGAGATCGGCAAAAACCTGTCGGTCCTTGAATACGAGGACGATATCATCATCGTGGACTGCGGCCTCGGCTTCCCGGACGACGAAATGCTCGGCGTCGATCTCGTGATCCCGGATATCACTTATCTGGAAAAGAACAAAGAAAAGATCCGCGGGATCTTCATCACGCACGGGCACGAGGACCATATCGGCGCGCTGCCCTACGTCCTGAAGACGCTGATCGACGTCCCGGTCTACGGGACGCGGCTGACGCTTGGCATCCTTGAAAACAAACTGATGGAGCATTCCTACGAGAAAACGCCCATCCTGCAGACCGTGGCGGCGGGAGACGTCGTGCCCGCCGGCGTGTTCAACGTGGAATTCATCCACGTCAACCATTCGATCGCGGACGCCTGCGCGCTGGCGATCGAGACCCCGATCGGAAAGGTCGTTCATACCGGCGACTTCAAGCTTGACGTGTCTCCGATCGACGGGGAAATGATGGATCTGACCCGGCTCGGGCAGCTCGGGCAGGAGGGCGTTCTCCTCCTGATGTGTGAGTCCACGAACGTGGAACGCCCGGGCTTCACTCCCTCGGAGAAGACGGTCGGCGCTTCGCTGGATACGATCTTTATGTGCCATCCCGATAAGCGCGTCATCATCGCGACCTTCTCCTCCAACGTCCACCGCGTCCAGCAGATCATCGATACCTCGGTCGCGTATAAGCGCAAGGTGGCGATCACCGGCAGGAGCATGATCAACGTCGTGAACGCGGCGATCGACCTCGGTTACATGACCGTGCCGGAGGGCGTGCTGATCGACATCAACGAGATCAAGCGCTATCCCGCCGAGCAGATCACGATCGTGACGACGGGGAGCCAGGGCGAGCCGATGTCCGCTCTGTACCGCATGGCGTTTGCCGATCACGATAAGGTGCAGATCGGACCGAAGGACCTTGTGGTGATCTCGGCGCACGCGATCCCGGGGAACGAAAAGCTGGTCGACCGTATCGTCAACGAGGTCATGCGCTCGGGTGCGACGGTCCTTCGGGATACGATGGCGGAGGTCCACGTTTCCGGGCACGCCTGCAGGGAAGAACTCAAGCTGATGCAGGCGCTGACCAAGCCGAAGTATTTCATGCCGATCCACGGCGAATACAAGCACCTGATCATGAACAAGGAGCTTGCGGTCTTTATGGGGACGCCGGAGACCAATATTTTCGTCCCCGATCTCGGCAAGGTCCTTGAGATCGACGTGAACGGTGCGAGATGGAACGGTTCCGTTCCCGCGGGCAACGTGCTCGTGGACGGGTACGGCGTCGGCGATATCGGCAATATCGTCCTGCGCGACCGGAAGCATCTGTCGCAGGATGGGTTGATCGTGGTCGTTGCTACCGTGGATACGATCGACGGGACGCTTGTTTCCGGGCCGGATATCGTCTCCCGCGGCTTCGTTTACGTCCGGGAAGCGGAGGAACTGATGGATGAGGTCCGTTCGATTGCGCGCGATCAGATCGAAAACTGCCTGGACGACAATATCACCGACTGGGCGCAGATGAAGACCACCGTCAAGGATGCGCTGACCAAGTACCTCTACGCGAAGACCCACCGTAAACCGATGATCCTTCCGGTCATTATGACCGTAAAAAACCCGTCGGTCGGAAGCCCGTTTTCCGCCGAACGTTTTTTTGACGGCAGGACGTTACGCTTCCGTGACCCCGACGAAATCGCCGAAGGTGAGGAAGAGCGGATAATCCCTGACCGGAAGATGCTCGAACATGGTCTCCTCGCGTGCGGTGTATTCGTGGAAGGACAGAGCGCCCACGGCGTCTGCGAGACCGCACGCCATCGCTTCGGCAAGATAATTGATCGAGCGGTAGGTGACGGCACCGCCGACGACGTAAGCGCCGGGATCGGCCTCCCGCACCGCCTTCGCGGTATCGACCGAAAAGGCGGCGTATTCCGCGGCACTCGGACCGTGCTTCCAGCACCAGCGCCCGTCCGGCTCGTTCCAGATCTCCCATATCTTCACACGGTCGGATAACGTCCGGACCAGTTTTTCAAAGCCGATCCCGATACGGGAAAAAGGGACTTCTTTCGAGGTAAGTACCTCGAGGCTTCCGATTTTCTCCAGTCGTTCCATGAGTTCCGTTCCTTTTCGTATGGATTTCAGCGGGAGTAAACTCCCGCAACGGTATGATATCATGTTTTAAGCGAAAAGAGAAGACAGTTTTGCTATTTGAAAGCACTTATAATTCCCGCTTTTTGTAAAATACCGTCGACAGGTACCATGAGAGGGCGAAGAGCCCGATTCCCACCGCAGCCAGCAGGGAAATGAGGAGCGCGGGGGAGATCCCGGTCTGCCAATCGAGATTGACGCCTTTCCAGAAGATCACGCCGGCGGCGCAGACGAAGCCGACCATCACGTAATAGGCGATCCGCCCTTTCTCGACGCCGTATTTGAAAATAAAGGGCAGCGGGATCGAGAACGCCAGCACGGAGGTGACGAGCAGCGAAAGCACGGTCACAGCGAAGACGGCGGGCTCGAAGGTGCCGGCGATCCCCGCCCGGATCCCTACCGCGATCCCGGAAAGGAGCAGGACCGCGGTCTGCGAGATCAGCCCCACGAGATATTTTTCCGCGACCAGCTGCGCTCTTGAAACCGGGAGCGCAGCGCCGTACTGCAGGAATCTGCTCCGCTCGTCGTAGGCAAGCAGGCTGACCGGGATCATTCCGCACAGCAGGCACGGATAATAGACGAACGCCGTGTTCCCGACGATGAACGACGCCGCGAGAAAGACGACGAGGATCAGCAGATACGATTTGCAGTACGCCCGCGTCATATAAAGGTCTTTCAGTAAGAGCCCCTTCACGTTATTTTGCCTCCTTCACCATATAGACGAACAATTCCTCGATGCTCACGGGACTGACGGAGATGCCGCCCGGAACGCCGTCCCGGAGGACGATCGCCTCGGTCCCGTAGGGGCTTTCCTTTTTGTGGCGGATCACGTTCGCGGGGAACGCGCGTAACTGCTCCGCCGTGCAGTGGACGATCCCGTACGCCGAGAGAAGGGCGTCTTTTTCCTCGCAGAGCATCAGTTTCCCTTTGTGCAGGAACGCGACGTAGTCGCAGAGTTTTTCCAGATCGCTGACGATGTGGGAGGAGATCAGGACGGAATGGTCCTCTTCTCTCGTGAATTCACTGAGCAATTCCACGACCTCGTCCCGCGCCACGGGGTCGAGCCCGGACGTCGCCTCGTCGAGCAGAAGCAGCTTCGCTCCGTGCGACAGCGCGACCGCGATCCCGGTCTTCATCTTCATCCCGCGCGAAAAATCCCTGAACGCTTTTCCGTCCGGCAGGGAAAACCGCTCGGTCAGTGCTTCGTAGGCCGCGCCGTCCCAATTCCGGAAGACCCGCTTCATCACCTTGCCGATCTGCCGGACGGTCAGACATTCGGGGATCCCGACCTCGTCCATGACCACGCCGATCTCCTCTTTGAGCTGCGCGGCATCGGCGGCGGAGACGTCCTTCCCGAAGATCCGGACGCTCCCGCCGTCTTTTCGTATCATATCGAGGATCAGCTTGATCGTCGTGCTTTTTCCCGCCCCGTTTTCGCCGATCAGCCCCATGATGCAGCCGTTCGGCAGCGTGAGGTCGAGACCGTCAAGCCGGAAGCCCCGATATTCCTTCGTGAGACCTTTGATATCAAGTGCGTTCATCGTTCATCCTCCCATGCAAACTCCACCATTTTTATGACGTCTTCTTTTCCGAGATTGCAGCTTTCTGCGAGGTTGACGATCCCGTCGATATACGCCTCGATCTTTTTCAGATTCTCTTCCCGGAGCAACTCCACGTTTTTCGGCGCGACGAAGCAGCCCTTTCCGGGGACGGTATAGAGAAATCCGTCTTTTTCAAGCTCCTCGTACGCCCGCTTCGTCGTGATGAAGCTGATGCGCAGGTCCTTGGCGAGGTTCCGGATGGACGGCAGCAGCTCGTTCTCCGAAAGCGCTCCGCTGATGATCTGACTCTTGATCTGCGAATAGATCTGGTCGTAGATCGGCGAGCCGCTTTTGTTGTCGATCAGGATTGTCACGCGATCACTCCTTTTTCTGTTATTACTGTATATACGCATTATATACAGATGGGGCGCGTTTGTCAAGAGCTTTTCATAAAATCGCGAAAAAAACGTCTCATCTGCCGCCGTGGGCAGATGAGACGGGGAAATGGCGTGCGGGTTTATTCAGGGAGAGGGATTTCTTCATAAATCTTCGGAACGACGGTGTTCCGATAGGAAAAGGCGCCCGGGTCGATATCGTCGAACATGCCGCAGTGAACGGGGACGGCGATTTTCGCGCGGATCCTTTGACAGAAGCGCTCCGCGTCCGCCATATTCATATTGTTTCCCGCGCCGTTGACCGGAAGAAACACGGCGTCGATCCGCTCGGGCAGATCGGGGAAGATATCGGTGTTATAAAGCGTGTCGCCGGTCACGTAGTACGTTTTTCCCTCGGCTTCGATCAGGACGCCGACCGCGCAGGGATCGGAATGCTCGGCTTTCACCGCGCGGAAGCGGACGGGACCGAGCGTAAACTCGGTATGCCGGTTGAAGAGAACGTAGTTGTGACCGCCGCCGAGCGCGCGTGCCGTTTCCCACGCGAGGCCCGAGGCGAGAACTGTGACGCTCTTTTCCCCGCCGAGAAGACGGGAAAGCGTTTCCGGATCGGTATGGTCAAGATGCTGATGGGTCAGGACGACGACGTCGGGGCAAGCGCCGAAAAACCGCTTGTCCACCGGGACCCTGCGGTGCTTCGACGGGTCTTTTTTCCCGACCGCGTCGGAAAGATAGGGATCGACCGCGATCTTCATTTCTCCGGTCTCGAAAAGGAGACCAGCCTGCCCAAGCCACGTGATTTTCATGATTCGTGATCCTTTCGGGATTCGGTAACGGTTTTTTCCGCCGGAGCCGCGTCTTCGATCTGCCCGCCGAAGAGGAGATCCCCGTTTTCGTCGCAAAAGACGGCGGACTGACCGGGCGTGACGGCGCGGACCGGGGAGGCGAAGACGACCGACGCCCGGTCGGAGGTCTCCATCCGGACCGTCGCCGGGACGGGCGGCGAGGCGTAGCGCGCTTTGACAAGGCAGGAAAGGGTCTCGCCTGCCGTCAGAACGGTTTTCTGGAATTTCATGCCGGCGACCGTCATTCCACCGGCATACTCGTGCCCCGCGGGCGCGACTGTGACGGTGTTGGATTCGGGGTCGATCTTCGTGACGAAGACCGGCTCGCCGAGCGCGATGCCGAGCCCCTTCCTCTGACCGACCGTGTAATGGACGATGCCCCGGTGTTTTCCGACGACCTTGCCGTTCAGGTCGAGAAATTCGCCGGGTCTTGCTTTTTCTCCGGTGTATTCTTCGATGAAGCGGGCGTGATCGTTGTCGGGAATGAAGCAGATATCCTGACTGTCCTTCGCTCCGGCGGCGGTAAAGCCGAGCGCTTTGGCGGCGGCACGGACGTCCGTCTTGTTTTTGCCGGAAAGCGGGAAATACAGCATCGAAAGCTGCTTCTGGGAGAGCGACCAGAGGACGTAGCCCTGGTCCTTCGTCCGGTCGAGGGCTTTTTTGAGGAAATATCTGCCGTTTTCCTCCCCGATCGCGGCATAATGCCCGGTCGAAACGCGGTCGAACCCGTTCGCCGCGGCGTATTCGCAGAGCATACCGAACTTGACGGCGGGGTTGCAGAGAACGCAGGGATTCGGGGTCCTGCCGCGGAAATATTCGGCGACGAAGGGATCGACGACCGCGCGGGAAAAGCGCTCCCTCGCGTCGATCCGGACGAGCGGAACGCCCGCCTCGGCGGCGGAAAGGACCGCTGCTTTTTCATCGGTGCAGCCCGACATGACGAGCAGGGCGCCGGTGACTTCGTGCCCTTCCTCTGTCAGGCAGTGCGCGGCGTAGGTGCTGTCGAGCCCGCCGCTCATTCCGAGCAGGATCTTCATCTTATTCCTCCGTCTCCTCTTTCAGGAGCAGAATTGCCTTCCGGATATCCTCGGCGGAAAAGCCGCGGCGGAGCAGGAAGGCGTAGGTCTTTTCGTCCGGCTTCGTCGGATCGCCGCCCCGTTTCCGGATCAGCCCCGCGCAGATCGCCGGAAAGTTGAGGGAGGCGAGGAACTCTGGCGTCAGCGCGTCGTACGCCTCTTCCGAGAACCCGGCGAGAGACAGCTCCTGCCGGATGCGCCGCATCCCGTAGCCGCGTCCCGTGGCCAGCCCTTCGACCTTACGTACGATCATGCGCTCCTCTTCGAGAAAGCCCATGCGTTTCGCGCGTCCGATCGCCTCGGCGCGTGCGGCGGGCGTGAAGCCGCGTTCCGCAAGCTTGCGGTCGAGCGCTTTTTCGGTGTTATCCATAAAGGAGAGGATACGGCAGGCGGCGTCAAATGCCGCCGCACCGTCGTTCTCCTCTCCCGGCTTCACCGTTTTCTTACGGTAAAAACTCATGTGATCAGAATTCGTCGCCCAGTTTGATTGTGAAGCTGTCGTCGGAGCCGTCCTCGTCGTCGCCTTCCGCGAGCAGATCGTCCGTATTGTCGGGCAGCTCGTCGCTCTGGCTCAGCTCTCTGACCTTTGCCTCGATCTCGTCCGCGATCGCGGGATTGTCCTCGAGGTATTTCTTGGCGTTTTCCTTGCCCTGCCCGATGCGTTCGCCGTTATAGGAGAACCACGAGCCCGCCTTTTCGACGATCTCCAGCTCGACGCCGAGATCGAGGATCTCGGAGATCTTGCTGATCCCGTGTCCGAAGATGATATCGAACTCGGCGACCTTGAAGGGCGGTGCGACCTTGTTCTTGACGACCTTGCACTTGACGTGGTTGCCGTAGGTGTCGGCGCCGTTTTTCAGGGACTCCACACGGCGGATATCGATACGGACGGACGCGAAGAACTTGAGCGCGCGGCCGCCGGTCGTGACCTCGGGGTTGCCGTACATGACGCCGACCTTTTCACGCAGCTGGTTGATAAAGATGACGACCGTATTGGACTTGGAGATCGAGCCGGAGAGCTTGCGCAGCGCCTGCGACATCAGACGCGCCTGCACGCCGACGTGGGAGGAGCCCATGTCGCCGTCGATCTCCTGCTGGGGAACGAGCGCCGCGACCGAGTCGACGATCAGAACGTCGACCGCGCCGGAGCGAACCAGTGCCTCCGCGATATCGAGTGCCTGCTCGCCGCTGTCCGGCTGGGAGACCAGCAGCTCGTCGATATTGACGCCGAGCTGTCTTGCGTACACGGGATCGAGCGCGTGCTCCGCGTCGATGAACGCGGCGACGCCGTTTTTCTTCTGCGCTTCCGCCGCGACGTGCAGCGCAAGCGTGGTCTTACCGGAGGATTCCGGCCCGAAGATCTCGATGATCCTTCCTCTGGGGAGACCGCCGATACCGAGTGCGAGGTCCAGCGTCAGGGACCCGGTCGAGACCGTGCTGATATTCATATGCGTGTTTTCACCGAGGCGCATGATGGAGCCCTGACCGTACTGCTTGGTGATCTGCGAGACGGCAAGCTCCAGTGCCTTCTTTTTGCCCTGTTCATCCGTCGATTCCACGACGGGATCGGCCTTTTTCTTTTCTTTCTTCATGGTTTTGCTCCTTTTTCTTTCCCGTAGGAACTCCGCGGGAACCGTCTTTTTTCTTCTATTATATCATGCTTCCCCGCGCGTGTCAAACATTTGTTTTCCAAAACGGAAAAAGTTTTCATTTTCTTGACATTTCCCGCCGGAAATGGTACAATAACAAAAAAATATCACCGGAGGCTTTATGAAGATCAACGAATGGCTGTCCCGACTTGCCTCGGGAGAGATGAATGAAACGCTTATCGCGTGGTACGGCGCGGACCGCGTGCCGGAGAAGACCGCGCGGATCGCCGCGCTGCTGCGCACGTTCGGCGAACGGTTCGGTACCGACCGTGACGTACGGGTCTTTTCCGTTCCGGGCAGGAGCGAGATCGGCGGCAATCACACCGACCACAATCACGGCTGCGTGCTCTGCGCCGCGGTAGACCGGGATATCATCGCGGTCGCGGCAAAGAGCGAGGGGACGGTCTGCCGCGTCAAGAGCGAGGGCTTTCCCGAGGACGTCGTGGACCTTGCGGCAGAGGGACCCGTTCCCGCGTGGAAATATACCTCCGCGGCGCTGGTCGCCGGGACGGCGGAAGGGCTCCGGAAATCCGGCTTTGCGGCAGGCGCGTTCGACGCCGTGACGACCTCCGAGGTCAAGAAGGGCTCCGGAATCTCTTCCTCCGCGGCGTTTGAGGTCATGCTCTGCCTGATCCAGAGCGCCCTTTATAACGGCGGCGCCGTGGAGCCGAAGCAGCTTGCCCGCTGCTCGCAGTACGCGGAAAACGTGTGGTTCGGCAAGCCCTGCGGTCTGATGGATCAGACCGCGTGCGCCTGCGGCTCCTTTATCTCGATCGACTTCGGAGGCTTACCGGACTCCTTTGAGATCCTGCCCTGCGGCTTCGATCTGACCGCGGCGGGTTACGCGCTCTGCATCACCGATACCGGCGGCAATCACGCCGACCTGAACGAGGACTACGCCTCCGTTCCCGCGGAAATGAAGAAGGTCGCCGCCCTTTACGGGAAGGAGGTCCTGCGCGGGATTACGCTGAACGATCTGCTTTCCCGTGCCACCGAACTCAGAAAGACGGTCGGCGACCGGGCGCTGCTCCGCGCGATCCACTTCGTCTCGGAAAACGAGCGGGTCGGAAAGCAGGCGGAGGCGCTGAAAAAAGGCGATATCGATACGTTCCTTTCCCTCGTGAAGGAGTCGGGCAGATCGTCGTATATGTATCTGCAGAACGTCTTTACCGTCAAAAACGTGGCGGAGCAGGGCGTTTCGCTCGCGCTCTGCGTGACCGAGCAGCTTCTTGCCGGGAAAAAAGCGGCGTGGCGCGTCCACGGCGGCGGTTTTGCCGGGACGATGCAGGCGTTCGTGCCGTTTGAGTCGGTCGAGGACTACCGGAAAGCGATGAACGCCGTCTTCGGCGAGGGCGCCTGCGAGGTCTTCCGTGTCCGCAGCGCCGGTGCTTCCGAACTGAACTGAAAAAGAAAGGAAAAAACGATGAAGGTACTGATCATTTCGGACGTTCACAGCAACTTCCATGCGCTCGAAGCGGTGGAAAAGCAGGAAAAAACCTGGGATAAGCTTCTGTTCCTCGGGGACGCCGTGGACTTCGGCTTTCAGCCGCACGAATGTCTGACCTGGCTCAGAGAGCACGGAGCGCTCTGCGTGCAGGGCAACCACGACGAGGGCTTCCTCTGCCGCCTGAACGAGGGCTTCCGCTCGATGGAGTTTGACAAGACCGAGCATTTCTGGCAGCACAACCTCTCCCTGATGACCGACCGGGATATCGAATATCTCCGCTCTTTCCCGGTGGAACGGATCGAGGGGATCGACGGCATCACGTATTATATGATGCATATCTATCAGCACGAGTACGGTGATGACAACGCGCTGAACCGCCAGATGAAGGATTACAACGTGATTTACAACGCCGAAAAATACTGGCGGGAAAAGGTCGGCGCGACCGGCGGAAAGCGGGTCTTCCTCGTCGGGGATTCCCACCGCTGCGGTCTGCTCCAGCTTCGTCACGACCTGATCGCGCTGAATCCCGGCTCTCTTGCCTATCGCCTCGGCGCCGACACGTATTACAAGGGCGGCGACTATATCGTCGTGGAGGACGGCGTCCCGTTCTTCCGCTTCGTCTCCTATGATACGACCGCGGATTACGCCGATATCTGCGCCCGTCCCTTTACCGGACACGACAAGAACGCCGGCATGGCGATCTTCCGCCCGGAGAACTGACGCACCGCCGGAGGAGGAAACGGTGATCTTACTTTGCTCGGACGGATTGACCGGGGACGCGCTCCTGACCGGGCTGCGGGAGCGTATCACGAAGGAGGGCAAAGCCGCGCTCGTCGTCACAGCCGACGAAAAACACAAAGAGAAGAATTATCACGTGCCGCGGTGCCGGGAGGACCTGGAAAAACTGGGATTTTCCGTCGACCTCTTCGATATCGACACGGAGGACGCCGGACGGCTTCTCGGGTACGGTCTGGTGGAATTCATCGGAGGGAATCCGTTTTATCTGCTCCGTTCCGTCCGCCGTGCCGGCGCAGGACCGGTGCTCGAAAAGCTCGCGGCGGAGCGGATGCTGATCGGCTGGAGCGCCGCGGCGATCGTTTTCGGTCCCTCGCTGGAGCTGGTCAACGGGTACACGCCGGAGATGAATACCGTCGGTCTGACCGACCTGAACGGGCTCTGCCTGACCGAGACGGAGGTCCTGCCGCATTACGGACGGTATCTCCGTCGCTTCGACCGGTTTGAAGAAAAGTGCGCCCTCTACGAGCAGAGAAAAGGGAAGACCGTCATCCGCCTGAACGACGGAGACGGCGTGTTCATCGACGGCAGCCGGACCGTGATCGTCCGTGCGCAGCCTATGGAATAACGAAACCTGCCCTGACGGAACGAAACGTTCCGTCAGGGCAGGAATTTTTTACGTTTGAAAGAGGGGAGAAATCACTTTCCCACACAGAAGTGGGAAAAGATCTCGTTGACGACCGATTCCGAGACGGCGCGGCCGTCGGTCTCGGAGAGGCGGGCGAGCGCGAGCTCAAGATCGAGGGAGGCGACGTCCTGCGTCATGCCGCTTTGCAGGGCGGCGCGCGCCGCACGGACGGCCTCGAGCGCCTGAAGCAGGGACGCGTGCTGACGGGCATTGGTGACGAGCTCTCCGGTCTCGATGCCGACCGCTCCCGCGAGATACCGCCGCTCGATCTCCGCGGCGAGCGGGGCGATCTCCTCTTTTCCCGCCGCGATCCCGATCGCGGTGCCGAGCGGGTCGGTGAACGACGCGGGAAGAAGGGGAGGCAGATCGCACTTGTTGCGAAGGACGAGGATCTCTTTCCCCTCGTCCTTCAGCCGGGTCAAAAGGGAAAGGAGGCGTTCGTCGTCGGCGTCGGCGGGACGGGACCCGTCGAAAACGGCGAGGATGAGCTCGGCGTCCTCCAGCTTCCGTTCCGCCCTGCGGACGCCCTCCGCCTCGATCGGATCGTCCGACTGACGGATTCCCGCGGTGTCGCAGAGGCGCAGGATCACCCGCCCGACCACCGCCTTTTCCTCGATCGTATCGCGGGTCGTTCCCGCGATGCTGCTGACGATGGCGCGGTCTTCGCCGAGGATGGCGTTCATCAGAGAGGATTTTCCGCTGTTCGGCTTGCCCGCGATGACGGTCGGGATCCCTTCGGAGATCGCTTTGCCGGAGCGGTAACCGTCGATCAGAAGGGAAAGAGAGTCCTCGATGCCGCCGATCCGCGCCTCCATCTCCGAGGGCGTGACGTCGGTCAGATCCTCGTCCGGGTAGTCGATATAGGCGTAAGCCGAGGCAAGCAGGAATTTCAGCTCTTCGGTCAGCGCGTCGAGCTTTCTCGTGAGGGAGCCCCTCGTCTTTTTGGCGGAGAGCAGGATCTTTTCCTCGCTTTCCGCCTCGATCAGTTCCATGACCGCCTCCGCCTGCGAGAGGCTGAGCTTTCCGTTCAGGAACGCACGCTTCGTGAATTCCCCGGGGCCCGCCGGACGCGCGCCGGCGAGAAAGGTGCTTTCCAGCACGCTTTCGGTCAGCAGGATGCCGCCGTGGCAGGAGATCTCGACGGTGTCCTCTCCGGTAAAGCTTTTCGGTGCGCGGAAAACGACCGCCACACCGGTGTCGATCTCACAGTCTTCCTTGCGGATCCCGCCGAAGACGGCGGTATTCGGCTCCGTCCGGGAGAGCGGCGTCCCGTTCTTCGGGAAAAAGACGCGGTCTGCCACGGCGAGCGCCTCGCTGCCCGTGATCCGGATCACGGAGATCCCACCCTTGCCGTGCGGGGTCGAGATCGCCGAAACGGTTTCGTACATATCCACCTCGTGAAACGGGCTGCCGCACGCGACGTACGGCAGCCCGGATTTTGATTAAAACAGCTCGATCATTTCCTTCGGTGCCTTGGTGAGGTTCTCCGCGCGGTCCTCATAGATCGCGACCATGTCCTCGATACGGACACCGTAACGGTTTTCCAGATAAATACCGGGTTCGACCGTCACGACGTGCCCCGCTTCCAGCGCGTGACCGAACCACGCACGGGAGAAGCCGGGACGCTCGTGGATGAACATGCCGACGCCGTGCCCGAGGCTGTGTCCGAAGCAGCCCTCGTATCCCGCGCCGTAGATGATGACGCGGGCGATCTTGTCCATCTCGCCCATGTCGGCACCGGGACGGATCGCGTCAAGGGCGGCGAGCTGTGCCTTCAGCACGGTATCGTAGACCTTTTTCATTTCCGCGTCCGCTTTTCCGAGGACGACGGTACGGGTCATGTCGGAGCAATAGCCGCCGTACAACGCGCCGAAATCCATCGTGAGGAAGCCGCGCTCCAGCTTGACGTTGCGCGGAACGCCGTGCGGGCAGGAGGAGAGCCTGCCGGAGACGGCGATCGTGTCAAAGGAGGTCCCCGCCGCGCCGCCGCGTCTCATGTGATATTCCAGCTCTGCCGCGACCTCGATCTCGGTCATGTCGGGCGTCAGGCGCTTCAGGGTCTCTTCCAGCGCCGCTTCCGCGATCCGCTGCGCCTTGACGATGCAGGAGATCTCTTCCTCGTCCTTGAAGACGCGCATATCCTCGAGGACGGTCCCGACCGGGACGAGCTCGAAATCGGGGTATTCTTTTTTCAGCCCTTCCAGTTCCCTGACCGTGAGGAAGTTGTCCTCGTAGGCAAGGACCCGGACCCCGTCGTCCTTCAGCTTTCCGGTGACGAGGGCGGTGCGGTTGCCGTTTTCAAACATGAGGACCTCGTAGTCGGGGCGGGTCTCTCTTTTCGCCGCTTCGATGTAGCGGAAGTCGGTGAAGAGGTAGCCGTGGGAGCGGGTGACGACCACGTAGCCGTCGGTGAAAGCAAAGCCGGAAAGATAGCGCTGATTCTTTTCGGAGGTGACGATCAGCGCGTCGATCCCGTCGGGAAGGCGGGAAAGCAGAGAAGTGTAACGTGACATAACGCGTTTCCTTTCTTTTATATGCCGACCGCGGGGTCAGCCGAGTTCTTCGTCGTGGTCGAGGACCATTTCCATGTACTGCTCGCGGGTGATGAGGACGGAGCGGGGTTTCTGCCCTTCGGGCGGGGAGACGATGCCGAGCCGCTCCATCTTGTCGATAAGCTTCGCGGCTCTGCCGTAGCCGAGAGAAAGACGGCGCTGGATCAGGGAGGTGGAGATCTTTCCGGCCTCGAGCGCGAGCTCGATC
Source organism: Eubacteriales bacterium (assembly GCA_045617585.1). Lineage (GTDB taxonomy): Bacteria > Bacillota > Clostridia > Oscillospirales > CAG-272 > CAKRZE01. The sequence goes on along the minus strand of JAZLIW010000015.1, from coordinate 21,957 downwards.
GCGGGCTTGAGCATATTGTCCGCTTCTCCCTCGTCGGTTCCGTCGGCAGGAGCGTCGCCCGAGCCGTGCTTTCCGCTGCCGCAGCGGGCGGCTTCCTTTTCGATGCTTTCCATGATATCGCCGCTGTATTCCGTGACGCCCTGATGATCTTTGATGAAGGAGACGATATCTTCGACCTCTCCTTCGGAGACGAAGGCGCCCTGCACGCGGATGGGTTTGGAAGCGCCGACCGGGGCGTAGAGCATGTCGCCGCGCCCGATCAGCTTCTCGGCGCCTACCATGTCAAGGATGACGCGGGAATCCATCTGCTGGGAGACGGTGAACGCGATACGCGAGGGGACGTTTGCCTTGATCAGACCGGTGATGACGTCGACCGAAGGACGCTGCGTACCGATGATCAGGTGCATCCCGGCGGCTCTCGCCTTCTGCGCGAGACGGCAGATCGAGGTCTCGACGTCGTCGGAGGCGGTCATCATGAGGTCGGCAAGCTCGTCGATCAGGATCACGATCTGGGGCAGATGTTCCTTTTTCGGGTCGCCCTCGATCGCTTTGTTGTAGTTTTTCAGGTCACGCACGCCCATGCCCTCGATGAGCTCGTAGCGGCGTTCCATCTCGGTCACTGCCCAGTGGAGCGCGCCCGCCGCCTTCTTCGGATCGGAGACGACCGGAACGAGCAGATGGGGCAGACCGTTGTAGATGTTCATTTCGACCTTCTTCGGGTCGATGAGCATCAGCTTGACGTCGTCGGGGCTTGCTTTGTAGAGCAGGCTGACGATGATGCTGTTCATACAGACCGATTTACCCATACCGGTCGCTCCGGCGATGAGCAGATGCGGCATTTTCGCGATGTCGAAGTAGATCGGGTCGCCGGCGACGTCCTTGCCGAGGCAGGCGGTGATCAAGCTGGGCGCGTTTTTGAACTTGGGCGTGTCGATCAGCTCGCGCAGGAAGACGGTCGCGACGTTCTTGTTCGGGACTTCGATGCCGACCGCGCTCTTGCCGGGGATCGGCGCTTCGATACGGACGCCGGAGGTGGCAAGGTTCAGCGCGATATCGTCCACCAGATTCGCGATCTGACGGACGCGGACGCCTTCTTCGGGAGTCAGCTCATAGCGGGTGATGGTCGGACCGCGGGAAATATTGACGATCTTGGTGCGGACCTTGAAGGAACGGAGCGTTTCGACCAGCTTGACGCCGTTGGAATGCAGCTCCTCGCTGACGTCCTCGTTGACGGGTGCGGGATCCAGCTTCATCAGCGTGACGGGCGGGAATTGGTACGGCTTCTTTTCGGGGACCGGCGTCTCGACGAGCTCTTTCGCGGGCTCCGTGCCGGTCAGGGCGGAGAGGCGGCGGATGGCGAGGTCGTATTCCGCCTGGTTTTCATCCCCCGCGGCGCCGGTGACGGGATGCTCGTCAAGGTCGCGCTTGACCTTGGCCTCAAGCTCCCTTCTGCGCTGCTCCTCCTGAAATTTCTCGATCACGTCGTTGCCTTCGGGATCGGTGAAGATCGCCTCGAGGTCGATGACCTCGTCCTCTGTTCCGGCGGGCTTTTTGACGGCGGTCTTTTCCTGCCCGGCGGCCGCGGTGGGATCAGGCTCTTGCTTTTTCTGCGGGAGCGGCGGCTTTTTCCCGCCGTTCATGGTGAAATCGGGGGCGTAGATGGACTCCTCGTCCTCCGCGTGCCCGGTCTTTTCGTCTGCGGGATCGTTCTCCGGGAAGTCGAAGGGACCGTTCTCTTCGGGACCGCTTCCGGTCAGAGCGACCTCGTGCGGCACGTCGGTATCGTCCTCGTCCACTGGCACGAATTTTTTCTTGGGGCCGATGATCGGCTTGACGTGCTCGTAAACGCCGGGCGCGTTCTGACCGCTGCCGCTTCCGGTGTTCCCGGACGGGGTGCCGATCGGTTCCTCGTCAACGTAGGGCTTGCGCTTCTGCTCAAGATCGGCTTCGGCGCGTCTGCGCTCCTGCTCCTGCTGGCGCTCCAGCTCACGCTCTCTCTTTTCTTTGGCGCGGGCGCGGCGCTCCTCTTCAATCTGCGCGAGTTTTTCCTCGCGCGCTTCCTTCTGCTCCTGCCTGCGTTCCCGGTTCTCGTGGAGGGAGAACGCGATCCAGACGTAGATGGTGTGGGGCGTCAGCCCGAAGAAGAAGAGGGCGAACAGGATCGCGACGGCGATCCCGATCAGCAGCGAGCCGACTTTCCCGACCAGATTCAGCAGCGCCGTGCCGAGCAGTCCGCCGAGGACGCCTCCGCCGACGCGATTCACGCCCTGTTCCCACAGGAAGCCGACTCCAAAAGCCTTCAGCTCAGGGTGGTTCAGGAAGGCGATCGCGTGGATATCCGCTGCCGTAAACAGTAAAAAGAGCGTTCCCCAGATTGCCCGCTCGCCTTTTCCGACCGGGAAGCCGAAATCGTGCTTCCAGAACAGCGCGTAGAGCAGAGCAAGCAGGGGCATCAGATACGCGGCCCCCGAGAACAGACCGAAGGCGAGTTTGCAGAGCCCGTTCCCGATGATCCCGGTATAGGGGTTCGTCTTTCCCGACGGGTCAAAGGTCAGAAAGCAGACGATCAGGAAGACGCTCAGCAGGACCAGCACGTAGGGCAGGATCTGACTGAGGATCTTTTTCGCGCGGGACGGGGAAGAGGAGTGCGCGGGCTCTTCTTTTTTTCCCTGCGCCGGTTCCGCTCTTTTTGCGGGTGCCGCTTTCTTTTCAGACGCCGGGGCACGGTCCTTCTTTACTGCCGCGTTCGTCTGTGCGGAGCGGCCGGCGGGAGGACTTTTTTTCGTGGAATTCTGATTTTTTTTCGTTTCAGCCATATCTGTTTCCATTCATATCATCGTTGAGAAAAGGCGTTCCCGGCTTTTTCACCCGCGACCAGGAGGAGATACTTCGGGATGGAGAGCATCCGCGGGAACCGGGAAGGCTCCTTTATCAGGCGGTACAGCCATTCCAGCCCGCCGCGCCGCATCAAAAGGGGCGCGCGGCTTTTTTTCCCGGACCAGACGTCGAGGGCGCCGCCGAGGCAGGCGATCACGGAGCAGTCGAGTTCTTCCGCGTGCTCCGCCGCCCAGTATTCCTGACGCGGTGAGCCGAGGCAAACGAAGAGAAGATCCGCGTGCGGATCCTCGGGCAGCGGGTGATAGCCGTCGTACGTGCCGCACACGGTAAGACCCGGATATTTTATCTTCATCCGCTCCGCCGCTTCTTCCGCGATCCCCTGCTTTCCGCCGTAAAACGCGACCGAAAGACGGCGCTTTGCCGCAATGCGGAGCAGCGCCTCGCCGAAGTCGATCCCCGGGATCTTTTCCGGGACGGGAACGCCGAGGAACCGGGCGCTGAGGACGAGCCCCTGCCCGTCCGGAAGGGAAAGATCCGCTTCCTTCAGCACGGCGGCAAACGCGGGATCCGCGGCTGCCCGGTACGCCATTTCCGTGTTCGGCGTGAAGATCAGGGTCCTGATCCCGTGCTTCCGACGGAGAAAGGTCGTGCGCAGGGCTTCCGCCTGCGTGACGTCACTGACGGAAACGCCGGGGAGCGGGACGGAGGGAAAGGAAGAAGGACCGAACATGCTCCTTTTCTCCTTGGTTTCTTATTCTTCGATTTCTTTTCTGCCGTCCATGGCGCGGAACAGCGTCATTTCGTCGGCAAACTCCAGATCGCCGCCGACCGGGATCCCGTAAGCGAGACGGGTCACGCGGACGCCGAGCGGACGGAGTTGTTTTGCGATATAAAGCGCGGTCATTTCCCCTTCGACCGTGGGATTGGTGGCGAGGATGACCTCGGAGATGCCGCCCGCCGCGACGCGCTCGGTCAAGGAGGCGATATTGAGCATTTCGGGCGTCCTGCCGTCAAGGGGGGAGATGGTCCCGCCGAGAACGTGATAGACGCCGCGGAATTCTCTGACTTTTTCCATGGAGCCGACGGCGCGGCAGTCCTCTACCACGCAGACGGTCGAAAAATCGCGTTTCGCGTCGGCGCAGACGGGGCAGAGCCCGCCCTCGCTGAGATTGCCGCAGACCGTGCAGCGCGTGATCCTTGACTTTGCGTTGAGGATCGCGTCCGAAAACGCCTTCGCGTCCGCGTCCGATCCGTCTAAAACGGAGTAGGCAAGGCGGACGGCGGTCTTTTTTCCGATGCCGGGGAGGCGGCGGAACCGGTTGACCAGCTCCTCCACCGCCGGAAGGAATTCGGATGACATCAGAACATCCCGGGGATGTTCATGCCCCCGGTGACCTTGGACATTTCAGCGGCGTTCGTGTCCTCCACCGTGCGGATGGCTTCGTTGACCGCCGCGACGATCACGTCGGAAAGCATCTCGATGTCGTCGGGATCGACGATCTCGGGCTTGAGGTCGAGAGAAAGGATCTCCTTTTTCCCGTTGATCTTCACGGTGACGGCGCCGCCGCCCGCCTTGATTTCGTATTCCTTCGCGTCCAGTTCTTCCTGCAGCGCGGTCATCTGCTCCTGCATTTTCTGTGCCTGACGGAGCATCCCCTGCATATTGGAGGGACCGCCGCCCATACCCTGCGGTAATCTTGCTTTCATGTCGTATCTCCTTTTTTCTTGTCTTCTTGTATTTTTCAGAAATCAAGGTCGGGTGCGCCGTCCGATGCCGGGCGCTGCGCGATCCGGACCTCGATCATGTCTGCTCTGCACGGGCCGTTTCCCGCGATGCCCGTAAATGCCGACGCGAGCGCCGTTCTGACGCTGTCGCGGTCGATCATGGAACGGCAGAACGCGTTCTCCACGGTGAGAACGATCCTGTCCCGCCCCGCGTCGTAATCCGCCTTTGCCGTTTTGAGAAGGGAAGCGCTGCCGGGGTCCGAGGCCTCGAGCTTCCGGATCACTTCGATAAAGCCAGTGATCGGCGTGAGGACCGGCGCCTCCGCTTTGCTTTCTTCTTCCGCCTTTCCGGTCTGCGGGTCATCTGCGCGCTTTGCCGGTGATCCCTCCGTCTGCCGCTCCGCGGTGGATGCCGCCGCTTCCTTCGGACGGACGGCGGGAGCAAACGCCGCACCGCCTGCCATCTTTTCTTCCAGTGCCGCCATGCGCGCCATCAGCGCGGAGGCGGAGCGGTCGAGACGCGCGTCCGAGAGGCGGATCAGCGTCATTTCCGCGATCAGCCGCTTGGAGCCGGTCCCCTTTGCCATGTTCAGATACGCGTCGTCGAGGACGCGGCTCTGCCAGATCAGCAGCTCCTTCGTGAACCGGGCGGCGTCTTCCTTCAGACTATCGAGCTCGGCGTCGGTCAGTTCCAGATAGGAGGCGGCATTCCTTGCCGTTTTGATGACCAGCATATCGCGGTAGTATCCGATCAGGTCGGAGAAAAAGACCGAGAGGTCCTTGGAAGAGGCGTAAAGGGAGGAAACGACCGAGAAGATCTCCTCGTAATCGGCGTCCAGCACCGCGCGCACCGTCCGCGACAGCATTTCTCTGCCGCTGATCCCCGCGATGTCGATCACGGTCCGGGCGTCGATCGGTTTGCCCTCCCCGGCACAGAGTTCAAGCAGGGAGACCGCGTCGCGCATCCCGCCTGCGGCGAGCCGCGCCAGCATCGAAAGCGCCTCGTCGGAGACGGTGATCGATTCCTGCCCGGCGATGAACTTCAGTCTTGCCGCGATCACGTCGTTCGGGATGCGGCGGAAGTCGAAGCGCTGGCAGCGGGAGAGGATGGTCGCCGGGATCTTCTGCAGCTCGGTGGTCGCAAGGATGAAGACGACGTGCTCCGGCGGCTCCTCCAGCGTTTTCAGCAGCGCGTTGAAGGCGCTGGAAGACAGCATATGGACCTCGTCGATGATGTAGACCCTGTATTTCACCATGGCGGGGGTATAGATGACCTCGTCGCGGATATCGCGGATGTATTCCACGCCGTTGTTGGACGCGGCATCCATCTCGATGACGTCGGTCGCCGCCTCGCTCTCGATGGCGCGGCAGCTTTCGCAGACGCCGCAGGGATCGCCGCCCACGGGGTGCTCGCAGTTCACCGCGCGGGCGAGGATCTTGGCGCAGGTGGTTTTTCCGGTACCGCGGGAACCGCAGAAAAGATAGGCGTGGGAGGTCCTGCCGTTTTCGACCTCGTATTTCAGGACCGAGGTGATATGGTCCTGACCGCAGACGTCGGAAAAGGTTTTGGGTCTCCACTTTCTGTACAGTGCCTGATGTGCGCTCATATCGGTTCCTTTCCTTGCCGTTTACCGTTTTGCCCCGGAAAGGGGAAAATCAAAAAAATCCCGTCAACCGGCCGCCCGGCTTCTGCCGTTGGGGTAGCCGCGATGCGGGCGAGTCCTCCGTTTCACCGGAGACGGTTATCAAAAAGAACATTCGCCGAAACAGGCACCCTTGCGGCACATATTCCACTCCGCTTAATGCTGCTCGGTTCCCCGCCTGACATGGTTCACGGCGGTCTATCGCACAAGACCCGCTTTCGGCGAATGATACCGGATCGCTCCGGCAACATATATTATATCATATAGAAGGAAAAAAAGCAAGGGGTTTCCGGAACTTTTCACAGAAAAGAAATATCGTTCCCGTCTTGCTATCCCGGCTTTTTTGGTGTATAATAAAAGAATCAACAGATAATGATGGAAACAAAGGAGAACCAAGATGAAAACAGGTGAGAAACTGCACGGCTTTACCGTAACCAGCACCCGCTTTCTGCCGGAGACCAGGGCGGAAATGGTCGAGCTGACCTACGACAAAAACGGCGCGCGCGCCATCTGGCTGGATCGGGACGACACCAACATGGTCTTCGGGATCGCGTTCAAGACCACACCCGAGGACGACACCGGCGTTTTCCATATCCTTGAGCATTCCGTGCTCTGCGGCTCGGACAAGTTCCCGGTCAAGGAACCGTTCGTCAACCTCCTCCGCACCTCGCTCAATACCTTCCTCAACGCGATGACCTTTTCGGATAAGACCTTCTATCCCGTCTCTTCGAGAAACCGCCGCGATTTTCTGAACCTCACCGAGGTCTATCTCGACGCGGTGTTCCGTCCCGCCATTCTTCATAAGCCGGAGATCTTCCGTCAGGAGGGCTGGCATTACGAGGTCGGCGACGACGGCGTGCTGACGCGCAGCGGCGTCGTGTACAGCGAGATGAAGGGCGCATATACCTCGGTGGACCGTCAGATCCACAAGCAGCTCATGCGTCAGCTGTACCCGGATACCTGCTACCGCTTTGAGTCGGGCGGCGCGCCGGACGCGATCCCGGAACTGACCTACGAGCAGTTCGTGGCCTCGTACCGCAAATATTACCACCCCTCGAACTCCTATATCGTCCTCGACGGCAGGATCCCGACGGAGGAGGTATTCGCTCTGCTCGATTCCTATCTGAAGGACTTCGACCGTTTGGAGGATCTGCCCCGGATCGCCGATCAGAAGCAGGTCGATGGCGGGGACGCCGAAGGGCTCTATGAGATCGGAACGGGAGAGAGCACGGAGAACCGTTCCCGGTATATGGAAGGGTACGTGTTCGGCGAGTTTAACGATAAGGAAAAGGCGCTCGGCATGAGCATCGTTTCCTCCGTCATCGCGGAGACCAACGACTCGCCGCTCTGCCGTGCCGTTCTCGAAAAGGAACTGGCGGAGTCTGTTTCGTTTGACGTAGACAGCGGAACCCGTTTCCTTGAGGCGGTGATCAGCGTCAAGAACACGGCTCCCGGGAAGAAAGAGGAGCTGAAGCGCGTGATCCGCGATACGCTCCGCGGTCTGTGCGAAAACGGACTGGACCGGGAGCAGCTGCTCGCCACGATCAATACGATGGAGTTCTCCACGAAGGAGCGGGACTTCGGGCGCACCCCGAAGGGACTGGTCTACGGGATGCAGATCCTCGAATCCTGGCTGTACGGAGGCGATCCGGCGGAATGGCTGGAGATGAACGAGGCCTTTGAGCACCTCCGTGCGAACGTCGATACCGGCTGGTACGAAAAGCTGCTTGCCGAAGTGATCCTCGACAATCCGCACCGCGCGTCGGTCTGGCTCGATCCCTCGGCGGAATACGGCGAGGAAAAGCTTGCCGCCGGAAGGAAAAAGCTGGAGGAACTGACGGCTTCTCTCGGCGAAGGGGAGCTGGACCGCATCCGTGCCGAGGCGGCGGCACTGCTCGAAGCGCAGAGAACGCCCGACTCTCCCGAGGCGCTTGCGACGCTGCCCGTCCTGCCGCTCTCGGAGGTCTCCGAGACGCCCGAGGAATTTCCGCTGGAGGTGAGCGAGGTCCTGGGACGTCCGGTCCTTCACGCGCCGCAGGATACCTCCGGCATCGTGTACACCAATCTCTTCTTCGACGCGTCCGACCTTACGCCGGAGGAGGTCGCGTGCAGCAACTTCCTCTGCTCCCTGATCGGCGAACTGCCGACGAAGCAGCACGACAGCCTGACCCTGCAGAAGCTGATGAAAATGAACTTCGGCGCCTTCTACACGAACGTGCTGCCGATCTCCGAGACGGCAGACCGGGCCAGGGTGTATTTCACCGCGCACATGAGCATCCTTGACAGCAAGGAGAAAGAGGCGGCAGGCTTCGCGGCGGAGCTGCTCCGCGACACGGTTTATTCCGACGCAAAGCGCGTCGGTCAGATCCTCAGCCAGAGACAGCTCCGGATGCGGGAGATCATCAAGTCGGCGGGCACGACCTTCGCCTCGTCGAGAGTGAGCGCCTGCTTCACGCCGGGCGGGCTGGCGAACGAATACGTCTCGGGACTTGAGCAGTACCGTTGGCTCGTGCGCGCCGGAGAAGCGCTGAAGAACGATCCGGAGGACTTCTGCGCCGGACTGGAGGCGCTGGCGAAACGGCTGATCAGCCGTGCCCGTCTGACCGTCGGTCAGATCGGGCATCCCTCCGCCGCGTATTCCGAAGAGCTGATCTCCGCGTTTGACGATACGGGCTCGGTCACGGAGCCCAACGCGTACCAGCCGTTCGGTCTGCGCAGGGAGGCGATCGTCATCCCCTCGGAGATCAGCTTCACCGCGCTCGGACTGAATATGGAAAAGGCGGGCGTCCGGTACACCGGTGATATGAGCGTCGCCGCTTCCTACCTGACTTACAGCTATCTGTGGAACACCGTCCGCGTGCAGAACGGCGCGTACGGCGTCCGGATGATCGTCAACGAAAACGGCGCGCTCCGCTTCACGAGCTACCGCGATCCGAACGCGATCGGCTCGCTCAAGGCCTTCCGTGAGATCGGAAAGGTCCTTGCCGGATCGATCCCGGAGGAAAAGGACCTGAACAGCCTGATCATCGGCGCGGTCGGTGAATCCGATCCGCTGCAGACGCCGCATACCGCCGGGGAAACGGCGATCGCCGGGTATCTGCGCCGCAGAGATCCGGAGGAACGCGCCGTGATCCGCCGTGAGATGCTGCACACCTCCGGGGAATCCCTCAGTGCCTTTGCGGAAAAGCTGGAAGGGCTGCTGCCGCAGTGCGCTTACTGCGTGATCGGCTCCCGCGCCGCGATCGAGTCGGCGCCTGAACTGTTCGACGAAGTAATCTCCCTGACCTGACGCATTCCGAAACCGAATGAAAAACCGCTGCCGGAAGACACGTTTCCGTCTTCCGGCAGCGGCATTTTTGTTTTGAGATCATTTTTCCCGCTTTTTCCCCGCTTTTTTGAGGAAAAGCTCAACGGCGATCAGTACGGCGGCAAGCACGGCAGTCAGCAGGAGGATCGTCGGGAGCGGGGAGGACTTGGCGGTCCGCAGCGTGAACAGACCGTTTTCCCCGGCGTATTGCTCTCCGAGCGGGCTGTCGGTACAGTCAAGCACGAGGGAGCCGCAGCCGGAGAACGCGTCGTGGCCGATCTCGGTGACCGAGGCGGGGACGACGACCGATTCAAGCATCAGGCAGCCCTCGAACGCGGAGGGACCGATCACGCGGACGGTCTCCGGCATGGTGACCTCCCGGAGGACCTTGCAGAGGCGGAAGCAGCGGAGCGGGATCTCGGGCAGATCCTTCGGCAGGACGACCTTCGTCAGGTTGTCGCAGCAGGAAAACGCGTCCTCTCCGATTTCACGCACGGTATCCGGCAGCGTGACGGACGTCAGGTTTTTGTCGCCGTAGAAGGCGGTCTTATCGACCTTCGTGACGGGCATTCCGTCGATCTCGGCTGGGACCGTCAGGGTAAACCCGGCAAAATGGTAACCGACGACCGTGATTTCACCGTTTTCCACGGTGTAAACCACGCCGGAATCGGTTTCATGCAGTTCCTCCGCGGCGGTCGGCAGAGATGTGAACAGCAGCAGTACAAGTGCGATGAAAGCGGTAAAACGGCGTTTCATACGGTTCCTCCGTTCGGTATTCTTGATTCTTTCCTTTATTATAGCACGGACGGCGCCGGCTGGCAAGAGGTTTTTTATTGACAAACCGGGGAAACCGTGGTACGATGGATACGGACGGAACGAAAAATGTGATCTGAAAGGAAATGACAATGGAATACAATCCTCTGCGGGAAAAAATGCTTCCCGACGAGTACGTTCTGCGGGAAGGCAAGCCGGAAAAGGGCACGTTTCTCCTGAAAAGCGTTTTTAACATCCTGCTTCCGTTCTCGATCGTCTGGGTCCTGATCGACGGCTCGGCGATCGCGGGCATCTTTTCGGAGGGGGGCGGGGAATACTTCCTCCTTCTGTTTTTTCTTCTGCATCTGCTGCCGGTCTGGCTCTATCTCGGTAATCTCATTTTTGCCGTGAAACGGTACAAAAACAGCTGGTGGATGGTGACGAACCGGACGGTTTACGTCTCGGGCGGCGTTTTTTCGATGTCAACGGCGTCAAAAACCGTCGTGGACGCGCTGACCGTCCAGGTGAAACGGGGCATCTTTGAAAAAATGCGCGGGACCGGCAGCATTCAGATCGGCTCGTCGGAGCTGCTTGAGATCCCGGCGATCACGGAATACGATACCGTCGAAAAGCTTATCCGGCAGTACCGGAACGAAAACGCGGCGGATCTGTTCCGGCCGAACGATCTCCGCCCGGGAAGCGAAGAATAACGGCGCCCTTCATCGTGGGCTGCTGCGCGTCAGTGCAGCAGCCCCTTTTTTGTTTTCCGCCCCAAAAACCGACCGCTTCTGCGCGGGAAGAGTGCTACAATGATCCCGGTGAACGGAGGGAAGACCGATGGAAGAGACCCGGGTGATCTACGCGGACGTTCTGTTTATGATCAACTTTTCGATGGACTATTTTCTCCTTTTTCTGACGGCGCGTCTGCTCGGAAAACGGCTGAAAAAGAAAGCCGCCGCAGCAGCCTCCGCGCTCGGCGGGGTCTACGCCGTCGCGTCCGTGCTCCTGCCCGGAAATTCGCTGGTCGCGCTGATCTTACATATTGCGGTCTCGGTCCTGCTCTGCGAAATGAGCGTTCCCGGCTGCGGTTCGCTCGGGGTCGCGGTCTTCTACGTCGTCTCGTTCCTCATCGGCGGGGGAATGACGGCGGGCTTCGCGCTCTTCAACCGTCTGACGGGGACGGAATACCACCCGGAAAGCGGCGCGGGCGGGGGAACGGGGATCCCGGCGGGATGGCTGCTTCTGTGCGCGGTCGGTTTCGGCGTCTTCACGCTGCTGACGGCACGCCGTGCCGCCCGCGGCAGAGCGCGTTCGGTCCGCGTTACGGTGGAATGCGGGGACCGGACCGTGAGCGTGACCGGGATCCCGGATACCGGGAATTTCCTGCGGGAGCCTCTCTCCGGTCTCCCCGTGATCCTGCTGCCGAAGCGGCTCCTGCCCGACCCGCCGCCCGAACGGATGCGCGTTGTTCCGTTCCGGACGGTGAACGGAGAGGGGATCCTGACCGGATTTCTGCCGCGGAGGTGCAGCGTCGCGGGCAGAAACGTGGATTGCTGCGTCGCCATGACGGACGGGAACGAGACGGTCGTCCCCGCCTGCCTGATCCCGGAAAAAGAGGTTACGGAGAAAGAAAAGGTAAAGAAATGACGGAAAGACGGATTTCCGGCGGGCTTTCTCGCCTGCTTCGGCTGATCTCCCGGCTGTTTGGGGAGGAACTGTACTATGTCGGCGGGTCGGAGGCGCTCCCCGAGCCGCTGACGCCGGAGGAAGAGGCGAGGACGCTCGAACGGCTGGAAAACGGAGAGGACGTCGGCGGGACGCTGATCGAGCACAATCTGCGCCTCGTCGTGTACATCGCCAAACGCTTTGACAACACCGGCGTCGGGATCGAGGACCTGATCTCGATCGGGACGATCGGGCTGATCAAGGGCGTGCGGACCTTCCGGCGGGACAAGGGGATCAAGCTGGCGACCTACGCCTCCCGCTGCATCGAGAATGAGATCCTGATGTATTTGCGGAAGTGCGCGGGAAGACGGGCGGAGATCTCGATCGACGAGCCGCTCTCGACCGACGGGGAGGGCAACGATCTGCATCTGTCCGACGTGATCGGCTCGGACGGGGAGAGCGTGTACCGGCAGCTCGAATCGGACGAGGACCGGAAAACCGTGGCGGACGCACTGCGCAAGCTGACGCCGCGGGAGCGGGAGATCATCGAGCTGCGCTTCGGTATGAACGGCAGAAAGGAGCATACGCAGAAGGAGGTCGCGGATCTGCTCGGGATCTCACAGTCCTATATTTCCCGACTGGAAAAGAAGATCATAGCCAAATTGCGTGACGAAATCGCCGCAAAGGTGTAAAATTTACAAAAAAGATATCTTTCCCTCTTGATATCGGAGCATAGGTGTGATAAAATCAGGTAAACTAATCGAAAAAACGGATCGGGGGAACAGTCATGCAGTTACCGAAAGCAAAAGAGTGGAAAAGCAAGCTGATGCGCGGCTACGAAAATCTGAAGCAGAACGGCTGGCGCCTCGGAGCGGATTACGATCTTACGCTTCATTTTACGAAGCCCGATGAACCGGATAAGAACACAGACTTCGCTACGAAGGGGTCTCAGTCTGCGGCTTTGATCGATGTCGCGCTGGTCATCTGGGCGCTTTGCGCCGTGACGACCGTACTCGGCATTCTTCGCAGGATCTTCTGAGGATTACGATCAAAGGGAGATGCCGCGCGCCTCGCTGCGCCGCGGCTCTCTTTTTCCGGCGCGCGGTTGACAAGCCGCCGCCGTGATACATAACCGCCCAGCGGGCCATTAGCTCAGTTGGTCAGAGCTACCGGCTCATAACCGGTTGGTCCAAGGTTCGAGTCCTTGATGGCCCACCAGAAAAAAGCACTTCGCAAGAAGTGCTTTTTTCAACGAAATAAATCCCGTGCGGGATTTGTGAAATGCGCTTCGCACGTGAAATACGCCTGCGGCGTGTGAAATGCCTGCGGGCGTGCCGGCAACGCCGGGGATCATCATTTCACATTCTGAGGAGCTGGATGATTTCACTTGTATTTCACCAAAAAATCAGCAATACCCGCTCCGACTGATCACACGTCGTCTTTACAAACGACCGGATTCATAGTATAATAACCATTGATGAATTCGGCGGCTTTCGGAGAAGTACAATATACCGATGGTTTGATTTTTCAAAAAGGAGCCAACCGTTATGAAATTACAGCGTTTTCGTCCCTGCGAATTCGGTGCGATCCTTGAGACCGACGAGGGGATCAGTCTCCGCTTGGAAGCGTGGTCTCCCCGCATTCTGCGCCTGACCTGCGTCCGGGGAGAACCGGGCGACCGTCTGCCGAAGGGGGATCTGGTCGTCGCCTCCCCGCGGGGGAACGGCCTTGCGGTCACCGAAACCGAGACGGAGGTCACGTTTTCTGCCGGCTCTGCGGCGCTTGTCGTCCGCCGGGCGGTCTTCGGATTGCGCTTTTTGCGGGACGGGAAGGAGATCTGTGCCCTCGCGCCGCTCGGGATGCAGCTCCGGGATACGACCGTCACCGGCCCGGTCTGGATCACCGATCCCGAAGACCGGAAGAAGCTGAAGCAGGTCCGCGTGGACGAGCGCCCGGGATACCGCTTCTGGATCTCGTTCGATTTCAAACGGGGCGAGCGGATCTACGGCCTCGGGCAGAACGTGTCCGGCGAGCTTGACCGCCGCGGCACCGCCTCCTTCCTCTATCAGCAGAACAATACCGCGCCCGTGCCCATGTTCGTTTCCTCTCTCGGTTACGGCGTTTTCGTGAATACCGAGGCGTTTTCCTCCTTCCGCCGGGACGAATTCGGCACCACGTTCCATACCGATCCCGTGGAAGCGGGCGACTGGTTCTTCCTTGCGACCGAAAGACCGGACGACGCGATCGCGGATTTCCGGTTCCTCACGGGCGGCGTGCCGATGATGCCGAAGTGGCTGTTCGGCTACGCGCAGTCCAAAGAACGCTACTGCACGCAGGACGAGGTGCTCGGCGTGCTGAAGGAATACCGCCGCCGCAGGGTCCCGCTCGATCTGATCGTGCAGGACTGGAACTACTGGCTGCCCGGAACGTGGAGCGACAAATCCTTCGACGCCTCCCGCTACCCGGATCCCACGGGAATGTGCGACGAGATCCACCGGAACCACGCGCACGTCATGATCTCCGTCTGGCCCAACACGGCGGGCGGGGACAACTACCGGGAACTGGCGGATAAGAACCAGCTTTTGGCGGTGAACGCGACCTTCGGGGGCGGCGGAACGCTGAACGTCTTCGATCCCGCGGCACGGGAGACCTACTGGGGCCAGCTGAGCCGCGGCATCTTCCGCCACGGCTTCGACGCCTGGTGGTGCGACTCCAGCGAGCCCTTTGAACCGGGCTACGGCAGTTACAGTGAGCTCGATCAGATGAAGGAGATCACCCTTCCGGTCTATCGGAAATGGATGGATTCCTCCCGCATCAACGTCTATTCCCTGCTCCATTCCAAGGGCGTATACGAGCATCAGCGGCAGGAGACCTCCGAAAAGCGTGTCGTTACCCTGACCCGCTCCTCCTATGCCGGGCAGCAGCGTTACAGCGGCATCGTCTGGAGCGGCGACATCGGCGCTTCCTATGATGAAATGCGCCGTCAGATCGCGGAGGGGCTGTCCTATTCCGTGTCCGGGCTGCCCTACTGGACGCTGGACATCGGCGGCTTCTTCCCCCATCACGGCGATGCGAAGTATAACGCCCACGTCCCGTATCACTCGAATCGGGAGCCGGGGTATCGGGAGCTTTACACCCGCTGGATCCAGTTCGGCTGCTTCCTGCCCGTCATGCGGTCCCACGGGACCGGATTTCCGCGGGAGATCTGGGCGTTCGGCGACGAGGGGGAACCGTTCTACGAGAGCATCAAAAAGTTTATCGGGCTGCGCTACCGCCTGATGCCCTATATTTATTCTACCGCATGGCAGGTCACGAAGAACGCCGCCTCCTTCCTGCGGCTTCCGGCGTTCGACTTTGCCTCCGATCCGGAAGCGCTGGCGCAGGGCGCCGACGCCTATCTGTTCGGGCGGTCCCTGCTGGTCAATCCGGTGACGAAGCCGATGTATTACGAGGGCGCGGACACGCCGCTGAACGATGTCCCCCGCACGAAGGACGTCTATCTCCCTGCCGGGACCGATTGGTACGACTTCTGGACCGAGGAACGGTTCGCGGGCGGACAGACTGTGACCGCGGATACGCCGATCGACTCCATGCCGCTCTTCGTCCGCGCGGGCAGCGTGCTGCCCACGGTTGAGGTCATGCAGTACGTCGACGAAAAGAAGGATGCGCCCTATTTTATTACCGTATATCCGGGTGCCGACGGGACGTTCACCCTCTATGAGGACGAGGGCGACGGCTACGGATACGAGTCGGGCGCGTACGCCGAGGTCGATCTCGTCTGGAACGACGCTGCCCGGACGCTCACGGTCTCCGACCGCCGCGGCTCTTTCCCGGGGATGTGCGTCTGCCGGAAGCTTGAGATCCGCGCGATCGGCGGCGGAAGCGCCTCCGTCGATTACGACGGCAGGGAACGGACCGTAAAGCTCGGTTAACGGTTCACATCGGCAATTGATCGGAACGATACGACGAGATGGAGAAATGATGAAAAGGATCGCTGCACTGCTTTTGATAGTATGTCTGACTGCTTCGTTTGCGGTATCCTGCCGGGTCCGCCCGGACGCGCCCGGAACGGGCGAAACGCAAGGAGAGAAAGAGCCGGTCGTGACGGCGCCCGAGGTCGGAACGGAGAAAACGGAGATCCCGGAGAAGCCGGAGGAGGGCGTGAATACGCTTGAGATCTCCTGCATCGAGGGAACGGACGGCTGCTGGACGTTTGAGAACGGCGTTCTGCGGTTTTCGGGAATGGACGCCGATACGGTCTGCACCGTTTCCGGCGAATACGACGGAGCCGTCGTGATCGATGCCGGTGATTATCGGTTTGAACTGGAAATGCGGGGCCTCACGCTCTGGTGCTCTTCGGACAGTCCGATCACGGTTCTGTCCGGCGACAAGGTCACGCTGACGGCAAAAAAGGACACGGTCAACTTTATTTACGATACGAGGGAGGCGGTCACCGACGACGCTCTTCACAAGGCCGCCGTCTATGCCGAATGCGATCTCGATATCGGCGGCAAGGGGGAATTGACCGTCGTTTCGTCCGCGAACAACGGGATCCATTCCGGGGACGGGCTGAAGATCAAAAATCTGACGCTTTCCGTCACCTGCGAGGACAACGCCCTCAAGGGGAACGACGGCGCCACGGCGGAAGGCGGCACCCTGACGCTGATCGCCCGCACCGGCGACGGGATCAAAACGACGGCGACCGACGTATCAACCAAAGGAAATCAGCGCGGAAGTGTCACGCTGACCGGCTGCGCGGTCGATATTTACGCCGCCTGCGACGGGATCGACGCGGCGTATCGCGCGGAGATCGGCGAGGATACGATCCTGAACGTCTATACCGACAAATATTCGCCCTATTCGGGAGAGGTGACGGCGGTGGACGAGGATCAATATTATATCCGCTTCACCTCGAAGGATTATTCCTATTCGGTGAAGTATTATAACGACGATACCGATTTTATCTGGGTCAACGCATCGTATCATACGAGCGTGAATGCGGGACGCGGCGCCTACTATTATTATTCCGTCCCGAAAGAAACGGGATACGAAAAAGTGCAGTTCTATATCTATTCCTCCGCGCAGAAGCAGGGGCAGGATGAGGATTATCTCGTCTGCTCCGAGCTGATGACGTGGAATACCGCCTACGATACCTTCGCGCTCACGCAAAACGGGCGGTCTCTTTCCTGCGGCTGGACGAATTTTTCCACGGAGCCTCAGAACGGCGGCGGACAGGGCCGGGGCCCCGGAGGCGGTCCGGGGGGCGGGGGCCCGGGCGGCATGGCGGAAGGGAATACGGACAAATCGGATCATTCCGCCAAGGGCATCAAGGCGGGCTGTGAGATCCTCGTTACGGGCGGAACGGTATCCGTCAGGTCCTACGACGACGCGCTCCACGCGAACCGGGATACCGCTCTTGAAAACGGAGAGGAGCCGACCGGAGATGTGACGGTCAGCGGCGGATCGCTCAGGCTGTATTCCGCCGACGACGCCATCCATGCGGACGGGACGCTGAAGGTGACGGGCGGCGTGATCCTCGTGGAAAGCAGCTACGAGGGTCTCGAGGGAACGACCGTCGTGATCGAAGGCGGTGATATTTCGATCACCTCGAAGGACGACGGGATCAACGCGACGGCGACGAGCGGCACCGGCGTGACGGTCAGCGGCGGAACGCTGTACGTTTACGCGGGCGGCGACGGGATCGATTCAAACAGCCGCACGTCCTATCAGGGGATCGTATTCGCGGGCGGGGAAGTGACCGTCATCAGCACGTCAAACGGAAATTCCTCGATCGATACCGAACAGGGTTACGCCTATACCGGCGGCAGTGTGCTTGCGATTTGCCCCTCCGGCGGCATGGGAAGCGAAGCAGCGAGATGCCGGGACTTTACGTCGGTCGCTTCCAAAACGAATCTTTCGCTTCGGAGCGGGCAGACGCTTTCGGTCAGGGCCGGCGGCGAGACGGTGACGTCGGTGCAGATGCCCTGCGCGCTTTCGGCGCTCGTGATCTTTCTCGGCGCGCCGGACGCCTCGTTCTCGGCGGAATAACGGATAGAAGAAAGGATGAACGGCAATGAAAAGAACGTTTTGCATTTTTCTCGCGGTGCTCGCCGCGGTCTCCGCTTTCTTTTACGGATGTGAAGGAAAGAAGGAAAATACGGTCAGATTCGTCTCGTGCGAGGTCCGTGCAAGAGTCGAATCGGTTAACGGGAAGGAACTGACCGTGGCTTTCCTGAACGGAATGCGGGAAGGAGAGGGGATCCCGGGAGACGGTATGACGCCGCCGGACGGAGAACTGCCCCCGATGCCGGAGGGGGAGATCGGAGAAGGACCGGGAGGCAAGATGGAAGGGGAATTGCCGGGGCTTCCGGAAGGAGAAACGGGAGGGATCCCGGGGGAACCGTCGTCATTCCCGGAGCCGGGACCTGGCGGTGAAGCCGGGGTGAACACGATCACGGGGATCCTGACGATCGGCGATAACAGTGCCCTCAGAAAAACGCAGAACGGTGCGGACGTTTCTGCCGACCTGACCGAAGTGACGGTCGGCACGGTCCTGACTGTCACGTTCGATCCGTCGGGCAGCGTAACGGTGATACGGATCACGGAGGATCTGCTGCCGGAACAGGGCGATTTTCGATGAATTGATAAAAGGGTCTGTTGCACGTTGGCACAACAGCCCCTTTTTGCTGTCCGACCGTGAAAAACTGTTGCTTTCCCGGAAAATATGTGATACAATGCAGAAAGAAGACAACGGGAAACCCGGATGAGGCAATACGGGATCGAAGGGAAGACGCGGCTATATGGGAATCGGCAGAGAATACGGATGGGAATTCGGAACGATGAAAAAAGGAGAACGGGACCTGATTACCGACGTTCCCGGCGTGACAGTGGGACACTGCACACTGCAGGACGGAAAGATCCAGACGGGCGTGACCGCGATTGTTCCGCATCCGGGCAACTGCTTCCGCAGCAAGTGCTTCGCGGCAGTCCACGTGATCAACGGTTTCGGCAAAAGCGCGGGGCTGATGCAGATCCGGGAGCTCGGGACACTTGAGACGCCCATTCTTCTGACGAACACGCTCTCCGTGGGGACGGTCTCCACCGCTCTGATCCGGTATATGCTCGAGGACAACCCGGATATCGGCGTTACGACCGGGACCGTCAACCCTCTCGTGCTGGAGTGCAACGACGGCGGACTGAACGATATCCGCGGGATGCACGTGGAGGAACGTCACGCGTTCGAGGCGCTGCGCGCCGCGGACGGGGAATTTGAAGAGGGCGCCGTGGGCGCGGGAACGGGAATGCGGTGCTACGGGCTCAAAGGCGGCATCGGCTCCTCCTCCCGGCGGATCGACGCGGGCGGGAACGAATACACGCTCGGCACGCTCGTCCTGACCAATTTCGGCGCGCTTCGGGATCTCCGGATCGCGGGGCGGCCGATCGGGAAAGAGTTTGCCGGATTGCCGTCCCCCGACCGGGGATCGGTCATCACGATCGTCGCGACGGATCTTCCGCTCTCCTCCAGACAGCTCGGGCGCGTTTCCCGGCGCGCGCAGAACGGGCTCGCGCGGACCGGAACGATCACGGGGACGGGAAGCGGCGAGGTCGTCGTCTGCTTCTCGACCGCGAACCGTGTCAATCATTATCCGTCCGGCCCGATCTGTCAGGCCGCTTATCTGCACGAGGACTATATGGACACCGTCTTCCGCGCGGTCGCGGAAAGCGTGGAGGAGAGCGTGATCAGCTCCCTGCTCCACGCGAAAACGACGCCCGATACCGCTCCGAAGATCAGGACGCTCTCCGAGCTGCTGGAGCGCGTCTGACGGATCAGCACCGTTACCGAAAATTTTATTTATGAGGTGAGATCATGTACGATTATCCTGCCGACGAATACCGCTCCCTGCGGGAAAAAATCGATTCATTCCACGATTACGCGTGGCTGTCGTGGGAATACGGCGCGAGGGAAGAAACGCTTGCCGTGATCGAAGAGCTGAAGCGCGCGATCTCGGACGCGGAGGCAAAGCTGGAAGCTCTGCCTGGGGACCCCGTTCTCCGTGCCGCAGAACCGGACGATTACGACGGGATCGTCGCGCTGTCGAAGGGCGGCAATGTCCCCGCAAAGGAGATCCGGGATCTGGATAAGAGAATGCTCGGCGCGCTGACGGGCCGCTTTGCCGGCTGCATCCTCGGTGTGCCGATCGAGGGCTGGCACTATACCGACCTGAAAAAATACGCGGACCGGATCGGGATGCCGTTCCCGCCGACCGACTACTGGACGGCGGTCCCCGATCCCGAGGGGGTCCACTACGGCGTGGACAAGCGCACCCATTATCAGAAGGGAAGCGTGGACGGCGCGGCGGTCGACGACGACGTGACGTACACGCTCCTCGGCTATCAGATCCTGAAGGATTACGGCCCCGATTTCACGACCGAGGACGTCGGTGAGGCGTGGAAGAAGTACCTTCCCGTTGCCTGCACCGCGGAGCACGTGACGCTGAACAATCTCCGTGCGGGGGTCCCGGCGATGGAAGCGGGCGGAATTCGCAATCCCTACGTCCAGTGGATCGGTGCCGATATCCGCGCGGACAGCTTTGCATATTTCGCGGCAGGGGATCCGCATTACGCGGCGCAGCTCGGATACCGTGACGCCCGTCTGAGCCATCGGCGCGGCGGGATCTACGGCGAGATGTATTTCGCGGCGGCGGAAGCGGCGGCGTTCACGGTCGACGATCCGATGGAGGCGCTCCGGATCGCCATGAACGAGATCCCGGAGAACTGCGCGCTGCACAAGGATCTGGAATGGGCGTTTGAGACCTGTCCCTCGATCCGGTCGTGGGACGAGGCGGCTGCCGCCGTCTGCAAGCGCTTCGGGGAACAGGCGCGGATCCATACGAACAACAACGCCTGCCTCACCGTCTTCGGGATCTGGCTGGGCGGACGCGACTTTACCAAAGCGATCGGCGAAACGGTCGCCATGGGCTTCGACAACGACTGCACCGGCGCGACCGTCGGCAGCATCGTCGGCGCCTGCATCGGGATCGACAATATCCCGGAGCACTGGTACCGTGATTTCCACAACACGGTCCGTACCTATATGTACGGCAAACCGGAATACCGGATCGACGAGGTCGCTTCGGATCTCGCCGCGATGGTCCGCGCAAGACTCGAAGGCAATTCCGGGAAATAAAAACCCGCTTTCGGCAGGCGGATCAAGTCGATCCGTAAAGACGGTACGCGAGAGCATGAAATGAAAAACCGGAGAGGGGCAGTTTATCGCCTCTTTCCGGTTTCTTCTTTTCGCGCGCATCCGGCATTTGGTCAGAAAAGACCCGGCTTCGGACCGGCAGTGATCCCGGAGGAGAAAACGGGAGAAAGAGCGCCGTATCATCCTTGGGATTGACGCGAATGCGGCGTCCGGGAGTGCTCTGAAGAAGAAATCACGTGTTTCGTTCCGCCCGCGTTCATTGCTTGCTTCCGGTTATCGGGACGCATCGGACCGCTGCGGGAAGCGGAAATCCGGCGAAAAAGGTTGATTTTTCTCCGCGCGTATGGTATGATATTAAAAAAGGGTCCCGTTCTCATCCGGGAGGAGAAAAACGCGGACCGCACCGAAAAGAGAGTCGAGGAGACGGAATGAAAAAGAAAACGCTGCTATTGTGTCTTGCCGCGGCGCTGCTGCTGACCGTCCTGCCGTCCTGCGGCGGGAAAAAGGACGAGGGAGAAAACACGGACGCCGTGACGCAGACGGAAAAATCAGAAGAAACGGAAAAAGAGAGCGCGGGCGATACGCTGCCCGCATGGGATTGGGGAACGGGAGAGGGATACGTCCTGCCCGAAATTCCGATCTGAAGCCGGGGGGTGGTTGCACTAACGTGCAACAACCCCTCAGAGCGCTGACAAAGGGTTCAGAAAAGCTGAGCCCTTTGTTTTTTTATTTACAAAAGAGAAGAAAAGTGGTAAAATAGAATAAGAAAGAGGCAAGGGGGAAAGAGAAATGATCGTAGAAAAACAGGGAAAACAAATAAA
>JAZLIW010000014.1:0-4752 GCA_045617585.1 Eubacteriales bacterium | reverse complement strand
CTCTGGAGGCGTTCCTCACGCAGGACTTCCATCCGCTGACGGATCTGACCGCGGGGGTCGGCGGGACCTTCCATGCCTTCGGTTCGAGAGAGCATCCGGAGCAGATCGACTACATCCTCGGCTCGCGCGGCACCGCGTTCTCGGACGCGCACCGCCTGACCGGGAAAAAGAACGGGCTGTTCCTTTCCGATCACGATCCGGTCATGGTCACGGTGGAGGCTTTTGCCGACCTCGGCTGAACCGAAGAACGTTTTTTTGGTGAAAAGTATGAAAATGCGTCTTTTTCATGAAAAAACGTGAAAACCTCTTGCAATTCCGGAAGCCCCGTGATATAATGATATCGTAAATGAATATGATGAAAGGATTGAAGAGCAGGGGACCTGCTCTTCAATCTTTTTTCAGGCAAAGGAGGAGCCGAATGGCTGAAAAATCATCCGGAAAGAATATTGCGGAAGCGGTCGCGGAAATGATCCTGCCGACCGTCGAGAGCACGGGCTGTTCGATCTGGGACGTGGAATACGTCAGAGAGGGCGGGATGTACGTCCTTCGCGTGACCATCGACAAGGAGGGCGGCGTGGATATCAACGACTGTGAAAAGGTCCACCGCGCCATTGACCCGATCCTCGACGAGCGGGATCCGATCCCGCAGGCATATCAGCTGGAGGTCTCGTCCCCCGGCATCGAGCGGGTGATCCGTACCGACGCGCATATCGAAGCCTGTGCGGGGCAGACCGTCTCGGTCAAGCTGTTTACGGCGATCGAGGGCGTCAAGCAGTTCATTGCCAGGCTGGACGGGAAGGACGGGGACGGAGACGTCCTGTTTTCGGTGAAGAACGGGGAGGAATGGGAGCCCTTTTCCATCCCGCGCGGCAAGATCAGCAGAATGCAGGTCTACTTCGACTTCTCTGCGGAGCCCGTCGTTCCCGCGGAAAACGAAGAAGAGTGAATCAACAGTGAGAAAACGCCGTATCATACGGTTAAGGAGGAATTGACAAAAATGGCAGCAAAAACGTCAGCGTCCAATAAGTCCATTGACGTGGTCGAATTTTTTGAGGCGCTTGAACTTCTGGAAAAGAGCAAGGGCATTCCGAAGGAATATATGCTGGAGCGCGTGGAAGCGGCTCTGGTCAGCGCGTATAAGAGAGAAGAAGGCGGCAGCTCCAACGTCCGGGTCGTTCTCGATCCCGAGAAGAAGGACGTCCGCGTCTTCCAGCAGAAGGTCGTCTGTGAGACCGTTGAGGATGAGATCACGCAGATCTCCCTCACGGACGCGAAGAAGATCTCGAGAAAGAACGGCATCGGCGACACCGTGGAGATCGAGCTCAAGCCCAAGAGCTTCCGACGCCTCTCCGCGCAGACCGCGAAGCAGGTCATCATCCAGGGCATCCGTGAAGCGGAGCGCGGTATGATGATCCACGAATACGAGAGCAAGCGCGAGGAGATCGTCACGGCGACGGTCATCCGCACCGACGAGGAGACCGGCAACGTGGTCGTGGACACCGGCACCAGCCGCGCGACTCTGGTCAAGGCGGAGCAGATCCCCGGCGAGACGTTCCGCGAGGGCGATCACGTCAAGGTCTTCATCACCGAGGTCAAGAACGAGCTCAAGGGACCGATGGTCACCCTCTCCCGTACGCATCCGGGCCTTGTCCGCAGACTGTTCGAGCTTGAGGTCCCCGAGATTCAGGACGGTACCGTTGTGATCAAGGGCGTCACCCGTGAGGCAGGCTCGAGAAGCAAGATCTCCGTGCTCTCCCGCGACGAGAACGTCGACGCGATCGGCGCCTGCATCGGCAGCCGCAGCATGAGGATCGCGGGGATCATCGAAGAGCTCCGCGGCGAAAAGATCGACGTCGTCCTGTACAGCGAGCAGCCCGAGGAATACGTCAAGGCGGCGCTGATGCCCGCGACCGTCAACTCGGTCGTGATGGACGGCGAGCGCTCCTGCAAAGTCTACGTGGACAACGACCAGCTTTCCCTCGCGATCGGTAAAGAAGGGCAGAACGCCCGCCTTGCCGCGAAGCTGACCGGCATCAAGATCGACATCAAGGTCGGCGGCGAGGGCGAGGAAGAAGCCTGAAAGAGGGTGGATCCATGCAGGAAAAAAAGATCCCGATGCGTCACTGCGTCGGATGCAGCGCGGAAAAGCCGAAAAAGGAACTCGTCCGCGTCGTCCGCACGCCGGACGGAACCATCCTGCTTGATCTGACCGGGAAAAAGTCGGGCAGAGGAGCTTACCTCTGCCGCTCCCTCTCCTGCCTGAAAAAGGCAAGAAAGGCGAAACGGCTGGAGCATCAGCTTTCGGTGGAGATACCGGAAGAGGTCTACGACCGGCTGGAAAGCGAGATGAACGAAAATGGATGAAATGACAAAGCGAAAACTGCTCGGCCTCCTCGGATTTGCCGCAAGGGCAAGGATGCTGGAGACCGGCGCGGGCAGGATCGCGGATTCGGTCAGGAAACACGACGTGTTCGTGAAGGGAGACAGCGGGAGGATGAACGCAGGGGTCGTGATCGTGGCCTCTGACGCCTCGCCCAACACGGTAAAGCGGCTGAAAAACTGCTGCTCCTATTACAATACCGAATGTGTGTCCGTACCCGTGACCATGGAGGAGCTTGCCCACACGGTGGGCAAAGCCTCGGACACCTCCGCGGTCGGGCTGTTCGCGGGGAGCTTCCCGGCATCGGTAAAAAAACTGCTGCGGGAAGCGGGACTGACGGACGGCGGCACGGAAAAAGAACAAAATGCGGCGGATGACCTGAACCGAACGGAAAAAGGAGTTGGGGATACATTATGATCGAAAACAAGAAATATAAGATCGGAAATTTGTCCAAGGACCTCGGGATCAAGAGCAAGGACCTGCTCGATACCCTGAAAGCAATCGGTCTGGACAACAAAAACCAGAGTTCTTCTCTTGACGAGTGGGAGTTCAATCTCCTGATGGATAAGCTGACCTCCTCCAGGCAGGTGAAAAATCTGGACGCCTATATCGACGGAGACGCGAAGATCACCAAGGTGGTCCCGAAGCCCGCCGCCAAACCGGCAGAGACGAAGCCCGCCCAGAAGACGGAGGAGAAGCCCGCCCGGAAGACGGAGGAGAAGCCTGCGCAGAAGACGGAAGAGAAACCCGCTCGGAAGCCGGAGGAAAAACCCGTTCAGATGCCCGCGCCCAAGGCGGAGGAAATGCCCGACGTCAAGCCCGCGGAAACGAAGCCCGCGGAAAAGCAGGGAGAAAAGGCCGCCCATACCGACAACCGTCAGCAGGGCAGGAACCGGTTTGAAAACCGCCCCGACTTCTCGAACAAGGATCAGAAGAAGAACGGTCAGCAGAAAAAGCCCGACCGTCCGCAGGGACCTGAGGTACAGAAGCCGAAGCCTCCGCAGCCCGAGAAGAAGAACGAGGGCACCGTCACCGTGACGAGTGAGGGAGGAGCGGAGAACCGTAAGAAGGCAAGAGTCGTCGATACCCGCGGCTCCGGCTCGGTCGACCTTTCCAAATACGATGAAAAGCTGCAGAATTTCGTTCCGGAGTCCGAGAGCGACTTCAGTTCCGAAAAGCAGAAGCTGAAGAAGCAGAATCCTACCCAGCGTCAGGGCGGCACGCAGCAGAACGGCAAGAGCGGCACCCAGCAGAACGGGAACCGCGGCTCCGGCTTTGACCGTGACGCGAGAGCAAAGTTCAACGGTTCGAAGAACGGTCCGCAGGGCAGGCAGCAGGGCAGGAACGGCAATCAGCAGGGCAGGAAGCAGGAGCAGCCGGTAAAGAAGCAGCCGCTGACCGTTTCCATTCCCTCCGACGGGATCGTGGTCTCCGATTTCGCGCAGCGGATGAAGGTCACCGCTTCCGAGATCGTCAAGCGCCTGATGCTGCTCGGCGTCATGGCGAACCTCAATCAGACCATCGACTTCGATACCGCCTCCCTCGTTGCCGAGGAGATGGGTGCGATCGTCAATAAGGAAGTTACCGTCACCATCGAGGAAAAGCTTTTCGACGACGCCGAGGACAGAGAAGAGGATCTCGTTCCCCGCGCTCCCGTTGTCTGCGTCATGGGTCACGTTGACCACGGCAAGACCTCCATCCTCGACGCGATCCGTCATACGAGCGTGACCGCGGGCGAGGCCGGCGGTATCACGCAGCACATCGGCGCGTATCGCGTCCAGATCAACGGCCAGGACATCACCTTCCTCGATACCCCCGGTCACGAGGCGTTCACCGCCATGCGTGCCAGAGGCGCGAAGGCGACCGATATCGCGATCCTCGTCGTCGCGGCGGACGACGGCATCATGCCGCAGCCAGTCGAGGCCATCAACCACGCGAAGGCAGCCGGACTGGATATCGTCGTTGCCATCAACAAGATGGATAAGCCGAGCGCACAGCCCGAGAACATCAAGCAGCAGCTCACCCAGTACGACCTCATTCCCGAGGAATGGGGCGGCGACGTCATCTGCTGCCCGGTCTCCGCGCTGACCAAGAAGGGTATCGACCACCTGCTCGAAAGCGTCCTTCTCGTAGCCGAAATGAAGGATCTGAAAGCGAATCCCAACCGCCGCGCAAAGGGTATCGTCATCGAGGCGAAGCTCGATAAGGGCAGAGGCCCGGTCGCTACCGTCCTCGTGCAGAACGGTACGCTTCATAACGGAGATACCATCATCGCCGGCACCGCGGTCGGCAGAGTCCGCGCGATGCTGAACGACAAGCATCAGAACGTGAAGCAGGCGCTTCCTTCCGAGCCCGTTGAGATCATCGGTCTT
>JAZLIW010000013.1:0-2823 GCA_045617585.1 Eubacteriales bacterium | reverse complement strand
AGACAGCCGGCGGCGGAGCTGCCGGTATAGGGGATGCCCTCCGCGTCCAGCACCGCCTGGAAGGTGCCGTTCTCGCCGATGCCGCCGTGGAGCGCGACGAAGACGAGGTCTGCCGCGTGGAAGACCTTCAGGACGTTCTTTCCGATCAGCGCGTCCCCGTTCCCGCTCTCCTCACGGAGACGGACGAGATCGGGCGCGGTCTCGGGAATGGCGGAGGAAAACGTCCCCTCGGAGACGAACAGGGAATCAAGTTCGTCGGGGAGATCTTCGACGCCGAGATAGGTGTCGACGAGGCAGACGCGGAAGCCCTGCTTCATCAGGGCGTTCGCGATCAGGCTGCCGGAGGAAAGGGAAACGTCGCGCTCGGGGGAGTACCCGCCGACGGCGACGGCAATTTTTTCGGTCATGGATCAAAACCTGCTTTCATCGGTTCGTTATCGGTTCTCTTCCGTTCATTATACGCCCTGCACACGCTCCTTGTCAACAAAAAATAAAAAAACTGTGGAATTTGCTGAAAAACGGTTGCAAAAAGAGCGCTTCTGCGGTATAATCAGGATATGAGTACGTATGAACAACTGACGGAAAAACTGAATGCGGTGATCACCGCGCGCCGGATGCGCAAACTGATCCTTTCCCGCCCGGAAGACGAAAGCGTGCTCCGTGCCGAAGGCAGGCTGACCGGAGGGCGGGACGGCGGGCTGCTGCAGATCGCGGTCTATACCGCCGACAATCACGTGAAGCACCTGAACTTCCCGCTGGAGGAAGCCGCGGCTGCCGTGACCGCCCTGTTCCGGGACGGATACCGGCGTCTCAACTGCCCGGCGGAGGGCGGAGAGCTTTCGGCGATGCGCTCGGAGAAGGGAAAACTGACCGTTCTCGACCGTCTTCCGAAGGAGGACGGGGAAGAGAAGCACCCCTCTCTTTCGTCTCTCCTGCCGCAGGGAGACGGGCTGACCGCGCACAACCGCGAAAAACGCTATTTCCTGCGCGAGGGCGAGCCCTGCGCGTTCCTGACCGCACTCGGCGTTTCCGACGCCTCGGGGCGCGTTTACGATAAGAAGCAGGCCAAATTCCGGCAGATCAACCGGTTTCTGGAATTCGTGGACGATATTTACGGCAAGCTTCCCGCCGAGGGCACGCTCCGCGTGCTGGACCTTTGCTGCGGCAAGAGTTACCTGACCTTCGCGGTCTATCATTTCCTGACGGCGATCAAGGGCAGGAAGGTCGAGATGCTGGGCGCTGATCTCAAGGCGGACGTCATCGACTTCTGCGAGCGGACGGCACGGTCCCTCTCTTTTGACGGGCTCACCTTTCTCTGTACCGACATCGGCGCGCTGGAGATCGGCGGGACCCCCGATCTCGTCCTTTCCCTCCACGCCTGCGATATCGCGACCGATATCGTCCTCGCCAAGGCGCTCGCGACCGGGGCGCGCGTCATCCTTTCCACGCCCTGCTGCCATCACGAGGCGGCAAAGCAGCTGAACTGCTCAGACCCGCTCCTTGCCCCGATCCTCAGTCAGCCGATCCTGCGCGCCCGCTTCTGCGACCAGCTCACCGACGCGCTCCGCTGCCGGTATCTGGCGGCGAACGGGTACCGCGTCACGACCGCGGAGCTGATCGACCCCGACGATACGCCGAAGAACCTGCTCATCCGCGCGGTCCGCGGCTCCGGCAAACCGGACGAAGCGGCGCTTGCCGCGTACCGGGAGACCGCCCGGGCATACGGACTGACGCCTTCGCTTCCCGTTTTTCACGAAAAATATAAAAATACATCCGACAAAGGAGATACGGTATGAAATTAAGTGTTCTCGCCAATCTGTACGGCGCGCTCTCCCTGAACGACGCGCTCAAGAAACTGAACGCCCTCGGCATCGAGTCGGTGGAGATCGGCTCCGGCGGCTTCCCGGGCAAGGCGCACTGCGATCCCGCGGTCCTGCTGAACGATCTCGACGCCTTCCGTAAATTCCAGGAGACCTTCCGGAAATACGATATGGAGATCTGCGCGCTCTCGACGCACGGCAACGCCGTCCACCCGAACAAGCAGATCGCGATGGAATTCGACCGTGACTTCCGCAATACCGTCCTCCTTGCGGAAAAGCTGGGCGTCGACACCGTCATCACCTTCTCCGGCTGCCCCGGCGACTGTGAGAATTCGAGATATCCGAACTGGGTCACCTGCCCGTGGCCGGAAGATTTTCTTCAGATTCTCGACTGGCAGTGGAACGAGGTCCTGATCCCCTACTGGAAGGAAGCGGCAAAATTTGCCGAGGATCACGGCGTTTCCCGCATCGCCTTCGAGATGCATCCCGGCTTCTGCGTCTACAATCCCGAGACCCTGCTCCGTCTGCGCGACGCGGTCGGCCCGGTCATCGGCGCGAACTTCGATCCCTCGCATCTGATCTGGCAGGGCATGGATCCGGTCGCCGCGATCCGCGCGCTCGGCGATTCGATCTACCACGTCCACGCAAAGGATACGAAGATCGACAAGTACAACACGGCGAAAAACGGTGTTCTCGACACGAAGCATTATTCCGACGAGCTCATCCGCGCCTGGGTCTTCCGGACCGTCGGCTTCGGCAACAATGAGAGCTACTGGAGAGATCTGATCTCCAATCTGCGTCTGTGCGGCTACGACCGTGTGCTTTCGATCGAGCACGAAGACAGCATCATGACCATTGACGAGGGTCTGCGCAAAGCGGTCGCCTTCCTCCAGCCGATGATCATGACCGAGGACAAGCCCCGCACGATGAGCTGGGCCTGAGGCGGGAAGCCCCGCTTCTTCTCCGGGCTGCCGCCCGGACCCGCATTAAGGACCTTTTCGCA
>JAZLIW010000012.1:0-5461 GCA_045617585.1 Eubacteriales bacterium | reverse complement strand
TATCCGTTCACCGGATACGGTCGTATTTTTATCTTCAGAAAAGCGGTGACAGGTCCGTTACCGACCCGTCGAATTCCTTCGGCTTGAGGGTCAGCTCGATCCAAGCGGGACGGAACCCGGCGCGGACGGCGTTCCGGACCGAGGCGACGTTGGACCACGCGGCGCAGTAGAATGGCACCTTTCCCCGTCCGAGGATCAGACGGGCGAGCGTCGCGGTCAGCGCCGACGCGATCCCGCGGCGTCGGTAAGGCGGCAGAACGTCGATACCGATCTGATACATCGTATCGCAGTCGGCGGAGCAGGCGGCAAGCCCGATCAGCTTCCCTCCGTCGTAAGCCCCGACGCCGAGAACGTCCAGCTCTTTCCGCTTTTTGCAGAGGGCGTTGCTCCATTCCGGCAGATACAGCGGCGGGAAATCGGCAGCGGTCAGGACGCGGGTCGGGTACGGGCAGACGGGCTCCGGGATCAGCGCGGGATCGGGCAGAAAATATTCCGCCATGAAGCAGACGGCGAGGCCGCGTTTTTCCGCCTCCGCGTTCAGCAGACCGAGCGCCGGGGTCTCAAAGCATTCGTACCCCGGAAAGCGGGCGAGGTAACGTTCCGCCAGATCCCGGTATTCCGGTTTGACCGCGGCAACGGTCCCGCTGCCGTAGGTCACGAAATTGCAGGGGAACGGCTCCGACAGATATTTCCGCGCCCCTTCCCCGAGGACTGCGTCCGTAAACACGGTTTTCCCACGGAAAAAGTCTTCCGGCTCGCAGCCGGCGTCCCTGGCAGACTGCTCTGCCGCAATGCGGAGGATCTCTTCTTTCGTCATCGGTACGTCCGTTCCTTTCCGTGAAAAAGGGTCCCCCTCCGGGCTCGCCGGGGAGGACCCTCGTTTTTGTTTACTGTTCCCCGCTGTTGCGGCTGAACGATTCGAGCTTCAGCTGCGGGTTGTGCTCCAGCGCCCAGCGGATATTCCACTCGGAGGTGAAGATCAGCAGATCGTTGCCGCGGACGTCCTGCACCCACTTGGTATCGGAGGTCAGGTTGAGGGATCGGACGTCGATCTCCTCGTTCTCGATCCAGCGGATATGCTCGTAAGAGAGCGGAGAGCGGCGCACATCCACGCCGTACTCGTTCTTCAGACGGTATTCGAGGACCTCGAACTGAAGGACGCCGACGACGCCGACGATCACCTTTTCCATACCGCCGCCCGGTTCGAAGAAGATCTGGATCGCGCCTTCCTGCGCGATCTGCTCCATTCCCTTGGCGAACTGCTTGCGCTTCATGCTGTCGGTCTGCTCCACGAGCGCGAAATGCTCGGGCGCGAAGGTCGGGATGCCCTCGAAGCGGACCTTTTTCCCCGTTTCGCACACCGTGTCTCCGATCGAGAAGATGCCGGGATCGAACACACCGATGATATCGCCCGCGTACGCCTCGTCGATGACCCCGCGCAGCTGTGCCATCATCTGCTGCGGCTGGCTGAGCTTGAGCGATTTACCGCCCTGCACGTGATAGTATTCCTTCCCTCTCTCGAACTTGCCGGAGCAGATCCGGAAGAAAGCGATGCGGTCGCGGTGGGCCTTGTTCATATTCGCCTGGATCTTGAAGACGAAGGCGGAAAAATCCTCGCTGAACGGATCCACTTCCTCCTCCCCGTTCTTCCGCGGGAGGGGAGAGGTCGTCATCTGAAGAAAGCTCTCAAGGAAAGGCTCGATCCCGAAGTTGTTGAGTGCCGAGCCGAAGAAGACGGGGCTCAGCTTGCCGTGACGGACCTTTTCCAGATCGAAGTCGAAGGACGCGCCGTCCAGCAGCTCGACCTGCTCGGTCAGTTCCTGTCTGCGCCGTTCTCCGATCAGTCCGTCGAGCTTTTCGGTATCGGAAAGCGAGCACTCGATCGCGTGGAGCTTCTCTCTGCCGCGGTGGGAATCGCCGAAGGCGTAGATCAGGTGCTTTTCCCGGTCGTAAACGCCCTTGAAGTCCTGCCCGCAGCCGATCGGCCAGTTCATCGCGTAGGTGCCGATGCCGAATTCGCGTTCCAGTTCGTCCAGAAGATCGAAGGGATCGCGCGCTTCGCGGTCAAGCTTATTGATAAACGTAAAGATCGGGATATCCCGCATCGCGCAGACGTGGAACAGCTTGCGCGTCTGCGGCTCGATGCCCTTTGCGGCGTCGATGACCATGACGGCACTGTCCGCCGCCATCAGCGTGCGGTAGGTATCCTCCGAGAAGTCCTGATGCCCGGGCGTATCGAGGATATTGATGCAGAAGCCCTCGTACTCGAACTGAAGGACGGAGGAGGTGATCGAGATCCCTCTCTGCTTCTCCAGATCCATCCAGTCGGAAACGGCGTGGCGGTCGCTCGCCTTCCCCTTGACGGAACCGGCTGACTGGATCGCTCCGCCGTAAAGAAGGAATTTTTCGGTCAGCGTCGTTTTACCTGCGTCAGGGTGAGAGATGATCGCAAACGTGCGTCTTCTTTCGATCTCACGGTTCATTTGCTGATTCAAGGCATTATCTTCCTTTTTCTGAATTGATTGAATGAATAGAGCGGCATTTTCCGCTTTGTCTCTAACTGAATTATTATAGCAGATACCTTTCTCTCTGTCAAGGGGTACGGAAATCAAAAACAGAAGATGGGCCGAACCCTGAAACGGGCAGAACACCGGAAGGAAGAGGAACGTTTGCACGAATGTTTACAAAAACTCCTTTACCTGCCGCTTTTTTCGTGATATAATGGTTATAATTGTAAATATTCCTTCCGAAAGGTCAGAAGCAGCATGGGATTATTTGATAAAATATTCGGCACTTACAGCGATCATCAGATCAAGAAACTGACGCCCACGGTAGACCGGATCGAAAAACTGGCGGATACGATGGCGGCGATGAGCGACGATGAGCTCCGTGCCATGACGCAGAAATTCAAGGAACGCCTTGCAAACGGCGAGACGCTTGACGATATCCTGCCCGAGGCGTTTGCCGTCGTCCGCGAGGCGGACTGGCGCGTGCTCGGGAAACGGCCCTTCCGCGTACAGCTCATGGGCGGCATCGTGCTCCACCAGGGGCGCATCGCCGAGATGAAGACCGGTGAAGGCAAGACGCTCGTCGCCACCCTTCCCGCCTATCTGAACGCCCTGACCGGAAACGGCGTCCACATCGTCACGGTCAACGAATACCTCGCCCGGATCGGGATGGAGGAAATGGGCAGAGTGTACGGCTTCCTCGGACTGACGACCGGGCTGATCATCCGCGACCAGACGGGCGCCGAAAAGCGCGCTGCCTACAACTGCGATATCACCTACGGCACGAACAACGAATTCGGCTTCGACTATCTGCGCGACAACCGCGTCGTTTACAAGGAACAGCTCGTGCAGCGCGGCCACGTCTTTGCCATCGTAGACGAGGTCGACTCGATCCTGATCGACGAGGCGCGCACGCCGCTGATCATTTCCGGCGAGGGAGAGGAATCCACCGATCTCTACGACCGCGCGGACACCTTCGTCCGTACGCTCAAGCCCTACAAGATCAAGGAAATGGACGACAAGGTCGACACCACCGAGGTCGACGGGGACTATATCATCGACGAAAAGGCACGTTCCACCGCCATCACCGAATCGGGCGTCAAAAAGGCAGAGGAATTCTTCCATCTGAAAAACCTTTCCGACCCCGAAAACACCGACATTGCCCATCACATCAACAACGCCCTCCGCGCCCACGGCATCATGCAGAACGACGTGGATTACGTAGAGAAGGACGGACAGATCATCATCGTCGACTCCTTCACCGGCCGACTGATGTACGGCAGACGCTTCTCCGACGGTCTCCATCAGGCGATCGAGGCGAAGGAGCACGTACAGATCCAGAAGGAATCGAAGACCCTCGCGACCATCACCTTCCAGAATTACTTCCGCATGTACCGGAAGCTTTCCGGTATGACTGGTACCGCGCTGACCGAGGAAAACGAGTTCCGCGAGATTTACAGCCTCGACGTCGTCGCCGTCCCGACCAATATGCCGATGATCCGTATCGATCACCCGGACGAGGTCTACAAAAACAAGGCGGGAAAATACCGCGCGATCGTCGCCAAGATCAAGGAATGCCACGACAAAGGGCAGCCCGTCCTCGTCGGTACCGTTTCGATCGATAAATCCGAGGAGCTTTCCCGTCTGCTCAAACGGGAGGGCATCCCGCACACAGTCCTGAACGCGAAATACCACGAGAAAGAGGCGGAGATCGTCGCGGGCGCAGGCAAGTTCGGCACCGTCACCATTTCCACCAACATGGCGGGACGCGGTACCGATATCATGCTCGGCGGCAACCCCGAATTCATGGCAAAGCACGAGATGAAGAAAATGGAGTACGACGAGGACGTCATCGGCCTCGCGGTCGGCTCCTCCGTCTCGGTCTCCGACGAGGTGCTGGAGGCAAGAAAGGTCTACCGGGAGCTGTACGAAAAGTATCGCGAGGAGATCAAGCCGGAATACGAAAAGGTGAAGTCCCTCGGCGGTCTGTTCATCATCGGCACCGAACGGCACGAAAGCCGCCGCATCGACAACCAGCTCCGCGGCCGTTCCGGCCGTCAGGGCGACCCCGGCGAATCCCAGTTCTTCCTTTCCCTCGACGACGACCTGATGCGTCTCTTCGGTTCCGACCGTCTGACCGGGCTCGTTGACCGGGTCGGTCTGGACGACGATACGCCGATCTCCGCCGGTCTCCTTTCCAACTCGATCGAGAACGCGCAAAAACAGCTTGAGGGCAACAACTTTGAGCGCCGCAAGCACGTCCTCGAATACGACGACGTCATGAACCAGCAGCGTTCGCTGATCTACGCCCAGCGGCGCGAAGTCCTGGACGGTGCCGATCTCCGCGACAAGATCGTGAAGATGATCCGCTCCACGATCTCCGATACCGTCGCTATGAACCTCGCCGGTGAGGATCCCGCCGAATGGCGCTTCGACGAACTCCGCAACCACTTCTTCGGCACGCTGACCAAACAGGACGACTTCCACTACACGGCGGACGAACTCCTGACCGTAACGCCTGAATCCGTCACCGAGCTGCTGACGGAACGGGCGGAAACGCTGTACGCGTCGAAGGAAGAGACTTTCGGTGCCGAACGGATGCGCGAGATCGAGCGCGTCGTCCTGCTCCACAACGTGGACGCCAAATGGATGGATCACCTTGACGCGATGGACGACCTGAAGGACAGCATCGGTCTGAACGCCTACGCCGGCAGAAAGCCGATCAGCGAGTACCGCATCGCCGGTGCCGATATGTTCGACGAAATGTCTGCCGCGATCCGTGAGGACACCGTCCGTATGCTGCTCGCGTTCGTGCCGCGTGAAAAAGAGATCAAACGCCAGGCGGTGGCAAAGGTCACCTCCGAGGGCTTCGTCGGCGCCGCCCCCGAAAAGAAGCGTCCCGTGGTCGTCAAAAAAGCAGAACGCGTCGGCAGAAACGATCCCTGCCCCTGCGG
>JAZLIW010000011.1:0-11804 GCA_045617585.1 Eubacteriales bacterium | reverse complement strand
AAGAGCGGTACGGTGAAGGAAGCGCGGCTTCGCCTTGCCGATCGGGACGCGAACGAGGTGCGGCGGGAGCAAGCCCCCGCCCTACGGTGAAGGGGGCGCGGCTTCGCCTTACGGATCGGGACGCAATCGAGGTGCGGCGGGAGCAAGCCCCCGCCCTACGGTGAAGAAAGCGCGGCTTCGCCTTGCCGATCGGGACGCGAACGAGGTGCGGCGGGAGCAAGCCCCCGCCCTACGATGAAGGGGGCGCGGCTTCGCCTTACGGATCGGGATGGGAACGAAGAGCGGTACGGTGAAGGAAGCGCGGCTTCGCCTTACCGATCGGGACGAGAAAGAGGTGCGGCGGGAGCAAGCCCCCGCCCTACGGGGTGGATGCGCGGCTCCGCCTTTGCGATCGGTACGCGCTCGAGGCGGCGGCGGGAGCAAGCCCCCGCCCTACGGTGAAGGGGGCGCGGCTTCGCCTTACCGATCGGGACGCGCTTCGCGGTGCGGCGGGAGCAAGCCCCCGCCCTACGGGGGCGGAGGCGCGGCGCGAAGAACGCGCCTTACGCAGTGAGACGCGTTCGCGGTGCGGCGGGCGGATCGCGGTCAGCAGAGGGGTGAGTCGGGCGGATAGTCGGTCGTATCGATCTTGCCATCCATCGCGAGATCGTGACGCTTCTTCAGCGTGCGCAGGTCCGCACGGTCCAGATACCCCGCGTCGTACGCCTCCTGCACGCTCATCAGGGTCCCGTCCCGGTACACCTCCATCACGAAGGAGTGTTCGCAGGTGAACCGGAAGCCTCCGACCGTCAGCGTCGTCCGGACGTCCTGCCCGGTCGGCAGGAACAGAACGGCGCAGTCTTTCCCCGTGCCGTCGCCGAATCTGCCGTAGTAGTACACGGGAGGCGCGAATCTGCCGTCCGACAGAAATTGAAGAGGCGCCTCCGGATGGCATTCGCTCCACGCGGTCTTCAGACCGGGGAGGTCCGCGGCGTCCGGCAGCTTCAGGCCGTTCACGGACGCGGGAAGGAATTCGCCGCATTGGAAGTCCGTGCCGACCGCGCGCAGTTCTTCCCCGTCAAGGTACGCCCTGCCGTCCCTGACCTTCATTCCGATCGCCGGTTCCTCCAGCATATCGACCGCGATCAGCCGCGTCATCATCCCCGTTTTCAGGTCGAACGCGCGGATCCCGGCGTACGCGATCCCGGAGCCGAAGGTGTCCTGAAAGAGCAGAAGATCGTCGGTGCCGTCTCCGTTACTGTCCCAGAGATCAACGCGGCGAAGAAACCCGCCAACCGCATCGCAGCGGTAGAGCTTTCCGCCCGTCATCAGGAAGCAATGATACCCTTCCTCGACGAAAAACAGTTCGACGTCCGCGTTTTTCGAGGAAACGCTCTCCGGCGTGATATTCCGTACCCGGACGATGCCGTCCGCGTTGTAGGTCTTATCGTTCTGACCGTTCACGAAAAATCCGTCCCGTTTCAGGATCTCAAGGAACCGTTCCGCGTGGAGCGTGCTTTCCGACCGATAGTCGGGGATATCCCAACCGGATTCCGGTTGAGCGGGTTCCGGTTGAGCGGGTTCCGGTTGAGCGGATTCCGGTTGAGCGGATTCCGGTTGAGCGGGTTCCGTTTGACCGGGTTCCGAGGTCTCCTTCGGAATGACACCGGGCTCCGTGTCGCCGGGCTGACCCTGCTTGCCGATCTGCGTCTTCGTCTGCACGAGGAGGAATGCCGTCAATGCGAGCGCGAGGCAGGCGGCAAGTCCCGCCCAGCGAAGCGCCGTCCTCTTCCCCGACGTCCCCCGGTCGTAATAGTCGGTCGACCGCAGTAAAAACGCGTCCCCGACCCCCGTGATCTCCTTCAGCAGCGCGTAGCCGCCCTCGTTCCATTCCGTTTTTTGCGTTTTTTTCGTATTCACCAGAAGATCTCCTCCTTTTCAAGTATCCCGCGCAGGTCCTCCCGCATCCGGCAGAGGATGATGCGCACCGCGCCCTTCGTTTTCCCCGCGTACCGGGCAAGGGCAGCGTAATCGTCCCCGTAAAAATAGCGGCGGACGAACAGAAAGGCGTTCAGCTTGCTCTGTCCCTCCAGCCATCCGTTCAGCACCCTGCGGATCCGGGCGGATTCCAGCTCCCGTTCGGGGCCGTCCCCGGAGGGCAGGCACTCGGCAAGCTCCTCGCTGAGTTCCACGACCGCCGCGTTCCGCTTCTGCCGCTTCTGCTTTTCCAGACGGTGAAAGGACAGATTCCTCGTGATCCGCGCGAGCCACGGATAGAGCGGCAGCGGCCGTTCGGGCGGGATATGCTCCCATGCCTTTAAGTACGCGTCGTTCACGCATTCCTCGGCGTCCGCGTCGCTTTTCAGGACGTTATACGCAAGGTTCCGGAGGTGCGCGCCGTACTTTGCCCGGGTCTCGCCGATCGCGTCCTCGTCGCGGTTCCAATACAGCGCGAGGATCTCCTCGTCTTCCACGTTCCTCATCTCCCTTCACCATAAATAACCCCGTTTTTTTCCGTTTGTTTCAGGTTTTACAGAATGTTAATCAAAAAAACGTTCCCTTCCGATATAATATTATAAAAGGACCCGTCCGTAAAATCAATAGGAGATATAGCAATGCTGCTCAAAGGACTGAAAGAAAAATGGAAGGAAGCCTTCGGCGCGGTCACACCGGTCGCGGCGATCGTGCTGATCCTTTCCTTCACCGTTGCCCCGATGCCGCCCGGGGTACTGCTGGCGTTTCTGTGCGGCACCGCGATGCTGCTCGTCGGCATGATGTTCTTCTCGCTCGGCGCCGAAATGGCGATGGCGCCGATGGGGGAAAAGCTGGGCGCGGGCGTCACGAAAACGAAAAAGCTCCCCCTCATCCTCTTCCTCGGACTGCTGATCGGCATCGTCGTCACGGTCTCCGAGCCGGATCTGCAGGTGCTGGCGAATCAGGTGCAGTCGATCCCGAACGCGGTCCTGATCCTCGCGGTCGGCGTCGGCGTCGGGTTCTTCCTGACGGTCGCCCTCGCGCGCATCCTCTTTTCGGTCCCGCTGAACGTGCTGCTGTTCGGCTCCTACGCCCTCGTTTTTCTGCTCTGCTTCTTCACGCCGGGCGATTTCATCGCGGTGGCGTTCGATTCGGGCGGCGTGACGACCGGGCCGATGACCGTCCCCTTCATCATGGCGTTCGGTCTCGGCATCTCGGCGATCCGCTCAGACAGCAGGGCGGCGGAGGATTCGTTCGGTCTCGTGGCGCTCTGCTCGGTCGGGCCGATCCTCGCGGTGCTGATCCTCGGGATGATCTATCATCCGGACTCGGTCGAATACACGGCGGCGGAGATCCCCGCCCTCACCCTTTCGACCGATATGAGCCGCCTTTTCGTCGAGGCGATCCCCACCTATCTCGGCGAGATCGCCGTTTCCCTCCTGCCGATCGTCGTTCTGTTCGCTGTTTGTCAGGTCGCGTTTTTGCGGCTGAACCGCAAGCTGCTCTCCCCGATGCTCGTCGGCGTCCTCTTTACCTACCTCGGGCTCGTGATCTTTCTGACCGGCGCGAACGTCGGCTTTATGCCCGCGGGCTCGGTCCTCGGGGAAACGCTCGCCTCGATGGAGGGCGGGCGGAAATACGTCATCCTTCCGCTCGGGATGCTGATC
Source organism: Eubacteriales bacterium (assembly GCA_045617585.1). GTDB lineage: Bacteria > Bacillota > Clostridia > Oscillospirales > CAG-272 > CAKRZE01. Next base: position 8,184 of record JAZLIW010000011.1, on the reverse strand, counting down.
GGTTACTTCATCGTCCGCGCGGAGCCCGCCGTTTACGTCCTGATGAAGCAGGTCGAGGAGCTGACCGACGGCGCGATCTCCGGGAGATCGCTGAAGACCGGACTTTCGGTCGGCGTCGCGCTCTCGATCGGAGTCGCGATGCTCCGCGTCCTCACCGGCATCCCGCTGCTCTTCTTCCTCGTCCCCGGGTATCTCATCGCGATCGGGCTCTCCTTCGTCACCCCGAAGATGTTCACCGCGATCGCCTTCGACTCGGGCGGCGTCGCCTCCGGTCCGATGACCGCGGCGTTCCTGCTCCCCTTCGCGGTCGGCGCCTGCGCGGCGGTCGGCGGCAATATCATCACCGACGCCTTCGGCGTGGTCGCGATGGTCGCGCTGACGCCGATCATCACCGTGCAGATCCTCGGCGTCGTCTACCGCTTCGGGCGGAAGAAGGCGGACGAAGGGCTGCCCGTCCTGCAGGGCTCGCTTGCCGCGTACGGTGACTACGACGTCATCGAGCTGTAAGAAAGGAGACGGAAATGGAACTGTATCTGATGGTCACGATCACCGACAAGCAGCGTCTGACCGATTTCGTTTCGCTCTACAAGGGCGCCGGCGTCCCGGTCCACTATATCACGATCGGCAGAGGCACCGCCGGGACCGATCTGCTCTCCGCGATCGGCAACAGCGGCATCGCCAAGGCGGTCGTCTTCTCGTTCGTCACCGATGAAACGTGGAGCACGGTCAGCCGCGCGCTGCGGCGGGAATTCCACATCGACGTTCCCGGCACCGGGATCGCGTTTACCGTCCCCCTTTCCTCGATCGGAGGGAAGCGGGAGCTTGCCTTCCTCACCGAGGGGCAGAACTATGAAAAAGGAGATGAATCCGAAATGAAGGGCACCGAACATGAACTGCTGATCTCGATCGCCGCGCAGGGCACGAGCGACCTCGTGATGGACGCCGCGAAAAAAGCGGGCGCCTCGGGCGGCACGGTCATCCACGCCAAGGGGACCGGGCAGGAGCAGGCGGAACGCTTCCTCGGCATTTCGCTCGCCGATGAAAAAGACATCATCTTCATCGTCACGCCCACCGCAAAGAAGAACGCCATCATGCGTTCGGTGATGGAAAACGCGGGGAAAACGACCGTCGCGAAGGCGATCGTCTTCTCGCTGCCGGTCACCGACACCGCGGGGCTCCGTCTCGCGGAGGACTGACGGTCTAAATCATAATAAAAGGATCGGAAAACGATATGAAACGTTCCGCTTTGTTCCTTTGTGCCGCAGCGCTCATGCTCTTCCCTCTGCTCCTTGCGTCCTGCACGGGACAGACCTCGGCGCCGCCGGAGGAGACCGTGAAGCCCGTGACGGAGGAGGAACTGCTCCTTGCCGAGGGCGGGGCATCCGGATACCGGATCGTCCGCGGCGACCGGGCGGAGGACTTTGAGATCGCGGCGGCGGTCTCCTTCCGCAAACGGCTGCTCGCCCTGACCGGGATCGAGCTGCCGCTCTCCGACGACTGGGAAAAGGAGGGCGTCGCCGTGCGCTCTCCCCTCGAGATCGTCATCGGAAAAACGAACCGGGAAAACGAATACGACGCGGGGTGGGATACCCTTTCCCGCGGCGGGTACCGCGTCTTTGCCGCGGGCAGCCGCCTCGTGATCCTCGCGCCCGATGAAAAAGGCATGAACGCCGCGCTCGACGCGTTCTTTGCCGAAGCGGAGGCACGCATGAAAAACGTTGAAAACGGGCGTCTTGCCCTGCCCGCTTCCTATTCCCTCTTCCGGGAGGCGGAAGAGAGTTTTTACAAGCGCAAGGACTACGAGGCGCTGAACTATCCCGAGATGAAAGCCATGTGGCTCAGCCAGTACGACCTGAACCCGGTCTACACCGACGGCGGGAGCCAGCGGAGCGAAAAATCCTACCGCGCCCTTCTCAAAACCGTGCTGAATAACGTCCGCGGCATGGGGCTGAACACCGTGATCGTCCAGCTCCGTCCGAACGCCGACAGCATCTACCCCTCCGAGATCGCGCCGCCCTCGGTCTATTCCGCGGGCGCGTACGGAAAAACGCTGAAATACGATCCCTTCGCCATCCTCGTCGAGGAGGCGCACGCGATCGGGCTCTCGGTCCACGGGTGGATCAATCCGCTCCGCGGCATGACGACCGGCGAGCTGGAACAGATCCGGGGCGACTACCGCGTCACCGAATGGTACCGCGATAAGGACAAAAAGGGGACGTATCTCGTCGTCCTCGACGGGCGGGTCTACCTGAATCCCGCTTACGAGGAGGTCCGGGAGCTGATCCTTGACGGCGCCGCCGAGATCCTCGCGAATTACGACGTGGACGGGCTGCACATGGACGACTACTTCTATCCGACGACCGACGCCTCCTTCGATTCCGCCGCCTACCGCAAGAACGGCAAGGGAAAGAGCCTCGGCGATTTCCGCCGCGCGCAGCTCGATCAGCTCGTCTCCGGGCTGTGGTCGGTCACGAAGGAGATCTGCCCCTCCGCGCTCTTCGGCATCTCTCCCGCCGGGGAAATGGACCGGGTCTACGAGAGCCATTACGCCGACGTCTACGAGTGGTGCGGAAAGCCGGGTTATCTCGACTACATCTGTCCGCAGGTCTACTGGGGCTTCGAGCACGACACCTGCGCGTTCGACAAGATCTGCGAGCGCTGGAGCGGGATCACGAAATGCGATTCCGTCCGTCTGATCATCGGGATGACCCTCGGCAAAGCCGTCGCGGAGGGCGACGTCTACGCGGGCTCCGGCTACTACGAATGGCGGGATCACAAGGACATCCTCTCCCGCTGCGTCACCTACGCTGACGGCATGGAGCGCTGCTCCGGGATCTCGTTCTTCTGCTACCAGTACTGCTTCGATCCGGTCTCCGGCACGCCGAACCCCGCGACGAAGGAGGAACGCGCCCATCTCGCCGCGCTCGCGTATTTCGGAGAAGAGAAAGAAGCGTGAACCGCGCCGACTTATTTTCCGGGACGGAGCAGGGATAGCGGAAAGAAAAACAGGGAAACAGAGACGGATGCCGAAGAGGCTGACGTCTCTGTTGTTTTTTGAATTACTCTATTCCGTTCTCCCTGCTCGTCCCGTTCGTAAGGCAAAGCCGCGCCTGACGCCGTAGGGCGGGGGCTTGCTCCCGCCGCGCCTCGTCCTCGTCCGGTTCCGTAAGGAGCGCAGCGACGCGGGATCCAACCGCTGGGCGGGGGCTTGCTCCCGCCGCACCTCGTTCTCGTCACGATCGCAAAGGAGCGCAGCGACGCGGGATCCAACCGTAGGGCGGGGGCTTGCTTCCGCCGCGCCTCGTTCTCGTCCGGTTCCGCAAGGAGCGCAGCGACGCGGGATCCAACCGTAGGGCGGGGGCTTGCTCCCGCCGCCTCTTCGATCGCGTCCCGATCGCAAAGGAGCGGTTCGCTGTAAGCGAACCGGAGCGACGCGGGATTCAACCGTAGGGCGGGGGCTTGCTCCCGCCGTGCCTCGTTCTCGTCCCGCTCGGGAAGGCGAAGCCGCGCACGCTGCTTGCCTCCCCCCGGCTCCGGTTCCTGCGCGGCTCACGCCTTTGCAAATCGGAATACGTTCGTTGGCGGCGGGAGCAAGCCCCCGCCCTACGGTGGAGGTGCGCGGCTCCGCCTTATGAATCGGGAAACGTTCGTTGGCGGTGGGGGCAAGCCCCCGCCCTACGGTGGAGGTGCGCGGCTCCGCCTTTGCGTTCGGGACGCGATCGCGGTGCGGCGGGAGCAAGCCCCCGCCCTACGGCGTAAGGCGCGGCTCCGCCTTTGCAAACGGGCAATTTATGGAAGATGCTTCGCGGCGCGAAAAAACGCGCCTGACAAAAAAAGACCCGGAGGGGACGGATCCCTTCCGGGTTTCTGTTTCGCGGACCCGCCTTGCGGCGAAGAAGAACGCGCCTGACAAAAAAGACCCGGAGGGGACGGGATCCCTTCCGGGTCGATGCTTCGCGGCGCGAAAAGCGCGCCTATATTTCATTTATCGCTTCACTCGGAGCGACCATGAAAAATATACAGCAGTTGCCTCTTTGGTCCCGGTTCGCCGAAGGCGAACCGGTCTTTTGGGCGAGAAAGGACGTCGCGTCCCCCGTACCCCTCACTTAAAAGGGCAGAACTTGTCGTCTTCGGTCAGACCGAGGGTGTCGATGAAGAAGGCGGCGCGTTCGGGGAGCGCGGGGAGCTCCTTCGGGTGATGGGCGTCGGAGCCGAAATAGAACTTGCAGCCGCACTCTTTGGCGATGCGGTAAGGGCGGAGCATGGATTCGCGCTCGTCGCCCTCTGCGTAGCGCTTGAAGTTGACGTTGAGCTCGATGCCCATGCCTTTTTCGGCAGCCTCGGAGAAGAGGAGGCGCCAGCGCTCGTCGGGAATGTAGTTGAGGATCTCGATATGGTCGGACCAGTTGGGGGAGCCGCCGGCGACGCCGTCCCAGGTGATGTGCGCCAGTCCTACCTTATGGAAGGGCAGATCGAGCTGGGTCAGGTTCCAGAAGCGCTGCGCAAGGATGTTCGCCTGCTCCTTTTTGTCCATTTCACCGCGCTGGACTCTCGCCCACGGGCAGTGGAGGTGATTGATCGGAACGATGATGAACTCGAACTTGTCGATATTTTTGCGGCTGATGCCGACGACGCTGTACCGGTCCATGTCCGCTTCGCAGCCGAAGTGGAAGGAGATGCCGTCCGCCTGCGGGAGGGGCAGGGATTTCCTGACGTTTTCAAAGCCCGCCCACGTGCCGGAGGCGCAGGGAACGTCGTGATCCCAGAAGTGGTCGGTCAGGCAGATGTGCTTGTACCCCGCCTTGACCCCGTGTTCGAGAATGCTTTCGGGGTTCTGCTCCGGGTCGTTCGAGCAGGGAGAGAGACGGGAATGGATGTGGAGATCGTGGTCGAGTACGTATTTCATAGCGTGATCCTCTTTTCTCGGAAATAATAGGGTTCAGCGGTTTTCAAGCATGAATTCTTCAAGCCCGGCGTCGGAGCAGAGCCCGTTTTCGCCGCGGACGAGCAGACGGACGGTATTGCGGAAGGAGCGGGAGGAAGTATGCGCCTCCAGAGAGATATCGACGAAATCACGGTCGGCTTTGCAGGTATAGACCCCGAGCGAAACGGCGCGTCCGTCGCCGGCGGTCACGGCGGCTTCGACCGGTTTTTCCGCGGTGCCGAAGCGGCAGAAGACCTCCTCCGGCGCGTCGTCGAGGACCGCGAAGACCTCGACGGTCACGTCCTCGCCCTTTTCGTAGATCAGCTTCCCGTAGCGGAGGGAGAGGTTCAGCGGCGCGTACGCCTTTCCCGCCTGATAGAGCGCCTGCTTGGGCGTCAGGAGATAGTCGGTCAGGGAGGTGCAGGAGACGTTCGGATACGGCTCGTTGAGCTGCCAGATCACGCTGCCGCTGTTGCGGAAGGCGCGGCGGCGATTGGCTTCGATCGCGTAGCGGATCCCCTCCGCCTGCATGAACTGCGAGCGCACGGTCTGTGCCTTCAGCGTTTCCGGCTTCCCGAAGATCGGGTTGTCGCGGCTGTTCGTGTCCCACCACGCGCCGTGGTGACGCCAGACGCAGTTTGCGCCCATGTCGTCCGGGTGAAGGTTGGCGGGGGAGAGGAAGGTGCGCAGCGTCGCCTCTTCGGCGAAGCCGTCCACGCCGAATTCACTGTGGAAGAGGCTGTCCGAGCGGTTGAAGAAATCGTAGTGCCCGACTGCGCCGAGGTACTTCCAGTGCCCGTGGACGTCGTGGTTGTCGTCGGGCTCGTCGGAGCGGACGACGTCGTTCGGCCCGCTTGCCGAGGTGGGGAGCATCGGGACATGCGGCGCGTAGGTCACGACGACGCCGAGCAGCATCCCGATCGTCTCCTCCGAGAAGTCGGCGGGGAGGCAGGAGCGCGGCTGCCCGGCAAGCCATTCGGAATGCGCGGGGGAGAAGAGCTCGTTCCCGCCGCTGAAAACGGCGAGGGAGGGGTGATTGCGCAGGGTCTTTGCCGCGTGGACCGCCGCCGCGTGCAGCGCGTCCTGGAATTCCGGGATCTTCGACGGGTAGTTTTCGATCCCGGAGGAGGACTGATTGAACTCCTGCCAGACCATGATCCCCATCTCGTCGCAAAGAGAATAGAAATATTCGTCCTCGATCAGCCCGCCGCCCCAGACGCGCAGCAGATTGATATTGGCGTCGCGGGCGATGGTGAGGAGTTTTTTCATCTTTGCGGGGTCTTCGTAGCAGGAATGGTCGAGCGGAGCGAGGTTCGCGCCCTTGGCGTAGACCTTTTTCCCGTTGACCGTAAAGACGTAGTCGAGCGCGCCGAGGGGTTTGCGGTCGTTCGGCGTCAGGCGCAGATCGCGGAAGCCGACGCGCTTCACGTAGGTGTCGACCGTGACGCCGTCCCGCCTGACCGTCAGGGTCAGGTCGTAGAGCGGCTGCGCTCCGGCGCCGTTCGGGTACCAGAGGCGCGCGCCCTCCACCCGGACGCGGGTCTTCGCCTGATTCTTTTTCACCGGGACCTCGACCGAAAAACCGCCGATCTCGGCAAGGACGGTCAGTCCTTCGGTCTTCCCGTGCAGGGTGACGTACAGCTCGGCGTCCCCCTCGGTGCCGACCGGTTTGAAATAGAAGTCGTCGAGCCGGACCTCCGGGAAGGAGCGGAAAAAGACGGGACGGAAGAGTCCGATGGAGATCAGCCGGGTGCACCAGTCCCACTGGTAGTTGAAGCGGGGCTTGAGGTAACGGACGGCGCTCGTCATCCCGATCTGCCCCATCTCCTCCGGCGCGTTCTCAAGGATGACCGCGACGGTGTTCACCCCGTCGTGCAGCAGCTCGGTCACGTCGGAGACGAAGGGGAGGAAGACGTTTTCCGAGATGCCGAGGAGCGTCCCGTTCAGATAGACGCGCCCGCGGAAGTCGATCCCTTCGAGGACGAGCTCGGTCCGCTCACCCGGGACCGGATGGAATTCGACCTTTGCGGTGTAGACCCACCAGAGGTCGGCGACCCAGCGCGCCTTGAAGCTGTTCATCTCAAAGTTCGGGTCCTCGATGTACCCGACCTTCACGAGCGCGTCGTAGAGCGAGCCGGGAACGGTGACGGGGACCGAGGGCATCAGTCCGCAGTTCTGCACGTCGGTCTCGACGCTGCGGATCTGCAGGGGAACGTAGGGGTAATAGGGGTCGGCAGTGAAATCGGTGATCTTCGTGATCCTCATACGTTATGCCTTCCTTTCCGGGCAGGAAATGCCCGGTGTTTATACTTTCCGGAAAAACGCGCGCGCGAGCCGTGCGGCCTCGGGGTCGGAGAACGCCGCGGCACGGGCGTACAGATGCGAGGTGTCAAAATCGACGTGGCGGAAGGAGAGCGCGCCGTCGACCGAGACGATATAGTCGGCGCAGCGGTGGCTCTCGAAGCTGCCGAAGCGGTAGGAGAGGCTGCCGGGATTGATCAGCAGCTTCCCGGTCCCGGCGGAGCCCGCCCACTGGAGGTGGGAGTGCCCGTAGACGATGCGCTTTTCGGCGCTCGCGGAGGACGGGAACTTGGCGGCGAAGCGCTCGTCAAAGAAGGCACGCAGCGCCCGCGCGGGGAGCTGCTCCTCGGCGTAGGTGTCGGAGCGGGAAAGCTCGTCCGGCCAGTGGCAGAGATAGTAATCCGCGCCGTCGAGCGTGAAGGTCGTTTCGTGGGGCAGGGAAGCAAGGAAGTCGTATTCCTCCTCCCCCATTTCGGCATAGGTCAGCTCCTGAAAGTTCGCGGGCGCTTTCGTCCGGTCCACGGGATCGGCACGGTGCGCGAGGATGCCCTCGTCGTGATTGCCGAGGACCGCGTACAGAATGTCCTTCCGTTCCATGAACCAGCGGACGGTCTCACGCGGGTGGAAGCCGAAGTCGATCATGTCTCCGGCGAAAATGATGCGGTCACAGTCGGATTCTTTTTCCCATACCGCGCGCAGGGAATCGACGTTCGCGTGCGGGTCCGAAAGGATCAGCAGTTTCAATGGAGGATACCTCGTTTCCTGATATTTCTTTTCTTCAAGGATACCACAAATCGTTCCAAAAGTCAATGAACGCGCGAAAAAAACGGACCCGGTGCTGCCGGCCGTATCCCGCCGCTGCCCCGACCCCGTCCCATTCGTTAAGGCACGGTTCGCTTCCAGCGAACCGGAGCCGCGAACGAATCCCCCGTAGGGCGGGGGCTTGCTCCCGCCGCACC
>JAZLIW010000010.1:0-34455 GCA_045617585.1 Eubacteriales bacterium | reverse complement strand
ATACCGTTCTCCTCGCCGAAAAGCTCGGCGTCGATACCGTCATCACCTTCTCGGGCTGCCCCGGCGACTGCCCGGAATCCCGCTTCCCGAACTGGGTCACCTGCCCGTGGCCGGACGATTATCTCCAGATCCTCGAATGGCAGTGGAACGACGTGCTGATCCCGTACTGGAAGGAAGCGGCGAAATTCGCCGAGGATCACGGCGTTTCCCGCATCGCTTTCGAGATGCACCCCGGCTTCTGCGTGTACAATCCCGAAACGCTGCTCCGTCTGCGCGACGCCGTCGGACCGGTCATCGGCGCGAACTTTGACCCCTCCCACCTCATCTGGCAGGGCATGGATCCGGTCGCCGCGATCCGCGCGCTCGGCGATTCGATCTACCACGTCCACGCGAAAGACACCAAAATCGACAAGTACAACACGGCGAAATTCGGCGTGCTGGATACCAAGCATTACAGCGACGAGATCCACCGCAGCTGGGTCTTCCGCACCGTCGGCTACGGCAACGGGCTGGAATACTGGCGCGACCTCATCAGCAATCTGCGTCTGGTTGGCTACGACCGCGTCCTGTCGATCGAGCACGAGGACAGCCTGATGTCCATTGACGAAGGGCTGGAAAAAGCGGTCGCCTTCCTCAAGGAATCCATGATCCGCGAGCCCAAGCCCGGCACGATGAGTTGGGCATAAAAACAACGTAAAACAGCCGTGCAGGCTGAAAAACGGAAATACAAACCATCAGGGAGCAAAGAAAGATGAAAAAGAAACTTGTCGTCGTCGGCTATGGCGGAATGGGTAACTGGCACTGCGCGCACGCGATGCAGAGCGACGTGGTCGAGCTTGCCGGCATTTATGATATCAAGGAGGCAAAGCGCAATCTGGCGCGTTCCCGCGGGGTGCGCGTCTATGAAACCTTCGAGGAGGTCCTTGCCGATCCGACAGTCGATATCCTGACTCTCGCGGTCCCGAACGACTGCCACAAGGAGCTCGCGATCCGCGGCCTTGCCGCCGGAAAGAACGTCATCTCCGAGAAGCCGGTCACGCTTTGCTCGGCGGATCTCGAAGAGATGATCGCCGCTTCCGAGAAGGCGGGCAAGCTCTTCTCCGTCCATCAGAACCGCCGCTTTGATACCGACTATCTTGCGATCAAACACATTTTCGAGTCGGGAGAGATCGGGGATATTTTCTGCATCGAGTCCCGCGTCCATGGCTCCCGCGGCATTCCGGGCGACTGGAGAAAAGAGAAGGAGCACGGCGGCGGCATGGTCCTCGACTGGGGCGTTCACCTCATCGACCAGGCGCTGCAGATGGTCCCGTATCCCGTGACCTCCGTTTACGCGACCCTCGATCATATCACGAATGCCGAGGTCGACGACGGGTGCAGGATCGACATCTTCTTTGAGAACGGCACGCTCTACCGCGTTGAAGTCGGCACCTGCAACTTCATCAATCTGCCGCGCTTCTACGTCCTCGGGACCGGAGGCTCCGCGCTCATCCGCGACTGGCCCTCCGACGTCGAGATCGTGCGCGTCAAAACGTGGGAGAACAGCGACGCCGTTCCGGTCCGCACCGCCGCGGGTCTGACCAAGACGATGGCGCCCCGGACCGCCGAGACGACCGAATCCCATACCGTTGCGCAGCCCACCGCCGACGTCCACGATTACTACCGCAATTTCTGCGCCGCCATCGACGGAAAGACGACCCAGCTCGTCACCCATCCCGAGATGCGCCGCGTCATGAAGGTCATGGAGGCCGCCTTCCAAAGCGGCGAGACCCACGAGGTCGTCAAGACCCTGATCTGATCCCCGTACTTTTTTCCAAAAGCTGAATACAGTTTTCAAACCGTCAGAGACGGAAGCCGAAGCGGCAGCCGTCTCTGACGGTTTTTATGGAAAAGGGGCGGAAAAGCGGAGGAGAAACGGCGAAAAAGAAGAGTTGTGCCCGGCGGGCAAAAAAAGTGTATTTTTCCGCGCAGATACTTGAAAAACGGACTTTTTTGTGATACAATATAGAAGGGAATCAATTCAATTCGGAAGGTGCGTATGACGGAATTTACGGAAGGACTGAAAAACGGCAGAGACTTCTTTCTCTCGGTCGTCAAACAGATAACGCCGGTCGACGTGATCGATATCCTGGCTGTGGCTTTTTTGCTTTATCAGGTCTACCGGTTCATCCGCGACAGACGCGCGGGCAAGCTTGCCGCGGGCGTCGTCTTCTTCATGCTCCTCGCGCTTGCCGCCGAGGTGTTCGAGCTGTCCGCCGTCAGCTTCCTGATGCGCAATATCCTGCAGGTCGGACTGCTCGCGCTGGTGGTCGTCTTTCAGCCGGAGCTGCGGTCCGGTCTTGAAAAACTGGGCGGCGAGCCGCTCAAAGGGCTGAAAACGATCAGCGAGATCAAGGACGGTACGCCGAAAAACGCGATGATCAAGGAGATCTGCGAGGCGGCGAGCGACCTTTCCGCCTCGAAGACCGGCGCCCTGATCGTGCTGGAACGCACGACCAAGCTCGGCGACGTGATCAAGAGCGGCATCGTGGTGAACGCCGACGTCTCCTCCTTCCTGCTCAAGAATATCTTCTTCAACAAGGCGCCGCTGCACGACGGCGCGGTCGTGATCCGCGACGGGCGGATCCACGCGGCGGGCTGCTTCCTGCCGCTCTCGACCAACGAAGCGATCATCAAGGACCTCGGGACGCGGCACCGCGCCGGGATCGGCATGAGCGAGAACAGCGACGCGGTCGTCATCATCGTGTCGGAGGAAAACGGCCTGATCTCGATCGCCGAGGACGGACGCCTCCGCCGCGGCTTTAATTACAGCTCCCTGCGCCGCGCGCTTGAGGAGATCCTGATCCCCGAGAACACGAAGAACGGAAACGGAAAAACCGGTAAGAAAAAGAAAAAGAACGCAGACGGCCAAGAACCGGCGGAACGGTGACCTGACCGAAAAAAACGAAAGGCTTAGGAACTCTGAAATGAAAAGAAAACTGATATCGTGTCTTGCCCTCCTTCTTGCGGCAGTGACGCTGCTTGCCTCCTGCTCCCCCGATTCCGGGAAGCCGGAGGAAACGAAAACTCCCGCCGAAGCGACCGAACCCGAAACGGAACCTGAAACCGAGCCCGGAACCGAACCGGAAACGGAGCCGGAAACGGAGCCGGAAACGGAGCCCGAGACCGAGCCCGGGAACGAAGCCCTGGAGATCCTCGCGAAGGTGACCGAGATGATGAACGCGCTGAAAGAATTCCGCTACGAGCAGCAGACGGAAGCCAACTTCGTGGTGGAAAATATGATCGTCGCGTCACAGCAGGGCATAGAGCTCGCGGTTTCCGGCGCGGATACCGAAGACCCCTATTTTTCCTGCCGGGAAATGACCGTCACCGCGATGGAGGCACTGGGAATGGCGAGCCTGACCGGTGTCGGAAAGGAATATCTCGGCGGGACGCTTTATACCGCGCAGGTGATCGAAGACGGGAAAGACACCGTAAGCTTCCGGGAAGCGATGCCCTTTGATCAGGCGTTTGATCAGGATGCGTGGGCGAACGCCAAAGAGGGATACGTGATCGAAGAGGACGAGATCGCCTCGATCCGCGCCGAAAAAGAGGGCGACGGCTGGGTGATCACCGCCGAAATGTCTCTGGAAGCCGCGGAGGAAATGGAAGGCTACGAAGATATGGTCTCCATGCTCGGCAAACCCACGTCGGCGGTGCAGATCCTTCACATCGACGCCGGTTTCCACGCGACGCAGGTCGGGATGAGCGTCTCTTTTCCGGCGGTCAAGGGCATCGTCCCCACGATCTGCATCTCGGCGTCGTATTCCGAATACGACGCGGTGAAGCGTCCCGATACGATCGACGAAGCCAATTTCGGGGAACTGCTCACCGCCGAGGAAGCGCAGGAGACCCTTGACAGGTATCTGTCGCGGTCGGAAGAAACGAGCGGCAGCTTCGTTTACGTTTTTCAGAATAAGATCGCGATCGCCGGCAGCGAGTCGGTCCAGAACGAGACGGACACCGTTTCGTACGCGATCACGGACGGGAAGGTCACGTTTGACTGTAATGCCGTAACCGACGAAACCGAATTCGTTCTCCGCTACGCGAACGGGGAACAGACCGTCGTCGTGGGCGGGAACGAGCAGATCAACCCGTGGACCGATGAAGCGGCGCTGCAGCTCATCATGGAATTGATGTTCCCCACGCCCATTTCCCTCATGACGCCCTCGGTCTCCGTCCGGAACGGAGAGAATGAGATCACCGTGTATTACGCGGAAGCCGCCCCGGAGGCGTGCGCGGCGTATATGGAAGGAATGTCCTGCTCCTACGAATCCTCCGAATCCGTCTCGCACTACGTTACGGACGCGGACGGCAGCATCGTGCGTGCGGAGCACGTCCTGTATATCGTCGGCTTCTATCAGGGGCAGGCGGTGACCGTCACGAATACTTATCAGATCTCCTTCGGGAACTGATCCGAAGCGCGCTGACAGCGCGGGAATGACAACGCTGAAACGAAGAAAGAAAGGACCTCCGATATGAATGACCGCGGCACGGAACCGAATGAAAGAACGGATGAACGCAATCTGACCGGTGAGATCTCGGTCCGGCGTTCTCCTCTTGCCGACTGGACGGCAAGAATCGTCGTCGTGTTTCTCGCCTTTATCCTGTGGTTTTACGTCATGGCGACCTCCTCACAGAACGTGAGCTGGGTCATCGAGGACGTGCCGGTGAGGATCGAGAACGGCAGTTCTCTGTCCGTACTGTCGGGAGATGGGGTGACCGTCGACGTGACGGTGCTCGGCAGACGGAGTGTCAAGAAGAACCTGACCGCCGCCGACGTGAGCGCCTACGTTACGGTGCCCGAGGACACGGTCGCGGGCAAATATACCTTCGATATCCAGGTGGATCCGACCAACGGTCTGACCGTCGACGCGCTGTCCCAGTCCCGTCTGTCGGTATATCTCGACAACACGGCGACGACGACCGTCCCCGTGCGTGCAAAGATCACCGAGTTCATGCTGGAGACCGACTACGACCTCGACATGAGCGGCATCGTCTGCAATCCCTCCTCCCTCCGCGTGACCGGACCGGAATCGGTCCTCGATACCATCGACTGCGCGCAGGTGATCGTCGAGCTCGGCAGAGTGACGGGCTCGGTCAACTATAACGGCGCGGCGGTCCTCGTGGATGCCTCGGGCGCCGAGGTCACGAGCAGCTATCTGAAGGCGGCTGCCTCCGCTGTTACGGTGACCGTCCCGGTCTTCAAATACCGCGACCTGCCGCTGAACGTCAGCTTCCGCTATGGGTTCCTGAACAGGAATAACGCAAACGTCACGGTAGAGCCCGCCTCGGTCCGCATCCGCGGCAAAGCGGACATCGTGGATACGGTCGAGTGGTCGTACACGGTCGACGAGAAGAATGTTTTCGAGAAGGGCGAATATAACGTCGCGCTCCGCCTGCCGAACGGAGTCACGGCGGTCGGCGGGGAGCAGACCGTGCGCATCAGCGTCGAGCCCGTCGGGATGCCGACGAGGACGGTCACGATCCGCGACTTTACGGTGAGCAATCCGGGGAACGCGGATTATTCGCTGCTGACCGATTCGCTCGCGGTCGTGCTCCGCGGACCGGATCAGGTGCTGCGGTACCTGACACCCGCCGCGATCACCGCGATCGTGGATCTTTCGCAGGTGTCTGAGTCCTCCGGGACCGTGAGTATCCCGGTTTCCTTCACCTTTGCCCCCGGCTACGGCGGAGTTTACGAGCTCGGCACCTATGCGGTGACCGTGAGAATGGGCTGAGGCGAAGCAGATGACGCAGATCCTGATACGTGATATCGTCCTCCCGGTCACCGCCCCCGCGGCGGCTGCCGTGGCAGAGGCGAAGAAGAAGCTCGCGCCGCTCGTTCCCGGGGGTGAGATCGTCACCGCCTCGGTCTACCGGCGCTCGGTGGACGCGCGTCATTCCGACGCGCTCCGCTTCGTTTATACCGTCCTGATCGGGACGGAGCTTTCCCCGGCACCCGAGGCGCTCGGCAGACTGAACGCCGTGCGCATGGAGGACGGGACGCTGACGCCGGAGACCGGCACCGTGCCGCTTTCCGCCCGCCCCGTGGTCGTCGGCTTCGGTCCCGGCGGGATGTTCGCAGCGCTGCTCCTCGCGGAGCAGGGCTACCGTCCTCTCGTGCTGGAGCGCGGGGAGGACACCGCGGAGCGTCAGGCGGCGGTGGAACGGTTTTACCGGACGAAGATCCTCGATCCTTCGACGAATATCCAGTTCGGCGCCGGAGGCGCGGGAACGTTTTCGGACGGGAAGCTGGTCACCCGCATCAACGATCCGAAGTGCCGCTGGGTGCTCGAACGGTTCGCCGGGTTCGGCGCGCCCGCCGAGATCCTGACCGAGGCGAAGCCCCACGTCGGGACCGACCGCCTCCTCGGCGTCGTCGGCGCGATCCGCGACCGCATCCGTTCTCTCGGCGGAGAGATCCTCTTCCGCACTGCGTTCCTTTCGGTGAAAAAGACCGGGGAGCGCGTGACCGCCGTCGTGACCGACCGGGGCGAGATCCAGGCGGGGGCGGTGATCCTCGCGATCGGACACAGCGCCAGGGATACCGCGGCGCGGCTGATCGCGGACGGCTTTTCCCTCGTACCGAAGCCTTTTTCGGTCGGGGTGCGCATCGAGCATCTGCAGGAGGATATCGACCGCGCGATGTACGGGAAATTCGCCTCCCGCATGGACCGGTACGGGCTGAAGCACGCGGAATACGCGTTTTCCCGCCGGGTCGGGAACGAATGTGTCTATACCTTCTGTATGTGTCCGGGCGGCGAGGTCGTTGCCGCGGCGTCCGAGGAGGGCGGCGTGGTCACGAACGGCATGAGCCGCTATCTAAGGGACGGGCGGAACGCGAACGCCGCGATCGCCGTCGCCGTGGAAGCCCCGGAGCCCGTGGAATTCCAGCGCGGGCTCGAACGGGCGGCGTTCCGGATGGGCGGCGGGGAATACCGCGCGCCGATGCAGACGGTCGGCGATTTTCTCTCCGGCTCTCACGGAAAAGAGCCGGGCAGGGTCCTGCCGACCTATATGAACGGGAACGTGACGCCCTGCGATCTGCACGGGCTGTTCCCCGACAGAGTGAGCTCCATGCTGGAGCTCGGAATCAGAGATTTCGACCGGAAGCTGCACGGCTTCGCGTCTCCGGACGCGATCCTGACCGCCGCGGAAACGCGGACCTCCTCCCCTTTACGGATCCTGCGCGAGCCCGGGACGCTGACGGCGCCCGGCTGCGTCAATCTGTATCCCTGCGGAGAAGGCGCCGGTTACGCCGGCGGGATCACGAGCGCCGCGGTCGACGGTCTTTCCTGCGCGCTGGCGCTGATGAAGGAGAACGCGCCGGCAAAGGGCGCGGAATGAGATCCGCGGAACGCGGAAACAAGAAGAGAAGATGAGAAAGAGAAAAGAGCATGGGAAAGTTTCAGAAATGGGTGATCCTGCCGAGAGAGCAGGGAAGCGAAGCGGCGATCGCTGAGATCGCGCGCACGCTGCATATCCTGCCGCTGACCGCGGGATTGCTGTACGACCGAGGCTGCCGGACGGCGGCCGAAGCGCTCCGCTTCATGAAGATAGAGACGGAGTACTTTCACGACCCCATGCTGCTTGACGACATGGACCGGGCGTGCGACCGCGTGATCCGCGCGCTTGACGCCGGGGAAAAGATCGTGATCTACGGCGATTACGACGTGGACGGAGTGACCTCAGTCTCGATCCTGTATCTGTATCTGAAAAGCAAGGGCGCAGACACGGACTTCTATATCCCGAGCCGGATCGGTGAGGGCTACGGCCTGAACGAGGGCGCGATCAGCGAGCTCGCGCAGCGCGGCTTTACCCTGATGATCACGGTGGACACCGGTGTGACCGCCGTCAAAGAGGTGGAATTCGCGGCGTCGGTCGGCATGGATACCGTCGTGACCGACCATCATACCTGCCCGCCCGTTCTGCCTGCGGCAGCCGCGGTCGTCAATCCCCGCAGAGAGGACTCGCACTATCCGTTCCCCGAGCTTGCGGGCTGCGGCGTGACCTTCAAGCTGATCTCGGCGATCGAATACCGGCTGACCGAGAGAGAGGGGCTTGACCCCATCGCGGCGGACTATATGCGCCCCGTCCTCGAGTACATCGATCTCGCCGCCCTCGGCACGATCGCGGACGTCATGCCCCTCCGGGATGAGAACCGTCTGATCGTCAGCCTCGGGCTCGGAAGGCTTTCCGATTCCGCGCGCCCCGGCGTGCGCGCCCTGCTGGAGCAGAGCGCGGGACCGGGCAGACGCGGCAGTACCAAGGTCACGTCCTCAACGGTCGGCTATACGCTCGCGCCCCGGATCAACGCCGCGGGGCGGATCGGCACGGCGTCCCGCGCGGTCGAGCTGTTCCTGACCGGATCGGAGGTCGAGGGCGAGCAGATCGCCGCCGAGCTTTCCGAGATCAACCGGCAGCGCCAGCACGAGGAGAACGAGATCATGGAGCAGGCGATCGCGCAGATCACCGAGAGCGGGGACCGCGGCGAGGACGGGATGCTGATCCTCGAAAGCGATCACTGGCATCACGGCGTGATCGGGATCGTTTCCTCCCGTCTGACCGAGCAGTATCACACCCCCTCGATCCTCATCACCTTCGACGGGGACGTGGGCAAGGGATCGGGACGGAGCATCCCGGGGATGAATCTCGTCGAGGCGCTCGCCTCCTGCTCCGATCTGCTGATCAAATACGGCGGGCACGAGCTTGCCGCCGGTCTCTCGATCGAGCGTGACAAACTGCCCGAATTCCGCCGCCGCATGAACGAGTACGCGGCGCGCTGCCTGCGCCCGGAGGACCGGGTGACCGTCCTCACGGCGGACGCGGAGGTCCGCGCCGAGGAACTGACCCTCGAACAGGCGAAGGAACTTTACTATCTTGAGCCCTACGGGGTATCCAATCCCGTTCCGCTCTTCTGCCTCCGGGAAGCCCGCATCGCGGAGCTGGTCCCGATCGGCGGGGGAAGACACGCCCGCCTGACGCTGAAGCAGAGAGACCGGACCATGAGTGCCGTTTGGTTCGGCGCTTCGGTCTCCCGGATGGACTATACGGTCGGCGACACCGTGGACGTCGCCTTTGAGCTCGGCATCAACGAGTACCGCGGCGAGCGCTCGGCGCAGCTGATCGTGCGCGACGTCCGCCATTCCGACGCGTACGCCGAGGCGCACGGAGAGGAACTGCTGCGCTACCTTGCCGCCGTCGACGGGGTCTCTCCCGTTCCCGCCGCGTGGGACGCGCTGCCCGGCAGAAACGATTTTGCCGCGGCGTACGTCCGTCTGCGCAGGGAAGCGAACGGAGGGGAGGGCTTCTTCTTCCTCCACCGTCTTCTCTCGGATCCCGCGCTCGGCGCGATCGGCTACGTCAAGTTCCGCGTGATCCTGGACGTACTGCGGGAGACCGGGATCCTTGACGTCTCCCCGGCGGAGGACGGAAACGTTTCCTGCTCCGAGGGGGAATGCTTCCGCTTCCGCGTGATCCCGACCGATTCCAAGGTGAACCTCGAGCGCTCCGAGCTGTTCCGTTCCCTCAAGCGGCGGATCACCGGCTGATCCCCTTTTCCGACTCTGAATGAAAGGACGACCCTACCCATGTGTGCAGCAGAGACCGGCGACGTGACCGGCTTTGATACCCTGATGCTCGCCATCGAAAAATCGGGCAAGCATTACGATACAGAAAAGATCAGAGAAGCCTATGAATTTGCGCGGACCCTTCACGAGGGGCAGTTCCGCGTGAGCGGCGAACCGTATATCACCCATCCCGTCGCGGTCGCGGAGATCGTGACGACCCTCGGCCTCGATACCGACTCGATCTGTGCCGCCCTGCTCCACGACACCGTGGAGGACTGCGGCTCGCGCGTCGACCTCGACGAGATCCGCGCCCGCTTCGGCGCGGACGTTGCCATGCTGGTCGACGGGCTGACCAAGCTCGTGCAGATTCCCTTCGAGAACAAAGAGGAGGAGCACGTCGAGAACCTGCGTAAAATGCTCCTCGCCATGTCGAAGGACGTGCGCGTCATCTTCATCAAGCTGTGCGACCGTCTGCACAATATGCGGACCCTCGGCGTCAAGAAGGACGAGAAGCGCCGCTCCACCGCGCTCGAAACGATGCACGTATACGCACCGCTCGCGCACCGTCTCGGGATGCAGCGCATCAAGCAGGAACTGGAAAACCTCTCTTTGAGTTATCTCGACCCGATCGGGTACGGGGAGGTCAGCGCCGACATCGAGCGCAAATACGGCGCGAGCCGCGACTTCATCGAGAGCGCGCGGAACACCGTCGCGGATAAACTGACCGAGGCGGGCATCAGCTTCTCTCTCGAGGGACGCGTCAAATCCGTCTATTCGATCTACCGCAAGATGTATCAGCAGAACAAATCGTTCGACGAGATCTACGATTTTTACGCATTGCGCGTGATCGTCGATACCGAGGCGGAATGCTATACGGTCCTCGGTCTGATCCACGATATGTTCAAAATGGTGCCCGGCAGATTCAAGGACTATATCTCGACGCCGAAGCCCAATATGTACCGCTCGCTCCATACGACCGTCATGGGACGCAACGCGACGCCCTTCGAGGTGCAGATCCGCACCTGGGAGATGCATCACATCGCGGAATACGGCGTCTGCGCCCACTGGAAATACAAGTCCGGCGTGACCGAATCCAAGGACGATTTGGATAAGAAGCTCCAGTGGATCGCCAAGCTGATCGACACCGAGGACGATACCCGCGACCCCGACGAGTTCATGCAGGCGCTCAAGATCGATATGCTCCACGACGATACCTTCGTCTTTACGCCGAAGGGGGATATCATCACGCTGCCGCAGGGCTCGACCGTCATCGACTTTGCCTACGCGATCCATTCCGCGGTCGGCAATAAGATGGTCGGCGCCAAGATCAACGGCATGATCGTCCCGATCGACCGCGTCCCGCAGAACGGCGAGATCGTCGAGATCCTGACCTCCTCCGCCTCCCGCGGACCGAGCCGCGACTGGCTCAAGATCGTCAGGACCTCCGAGGCCAAGACCAAGATCCGCCAGTGGTTCAAGAAGGAGATGCGCACCGAGAACATCACCTACGGCAAGACCGAGACCGACCGGGAATTCCGCCGCTACGGCAGACCCGTCACCGAGGCGCAGAAAACCGAGATCCTCGGCAACGTCGCCAGGCGCATCGGCATCCAGTCCGCAGACGATCTGCTCAACGTGATCGGCTACGGCGGTCTCAGCGTGACCAAGATCGCCTCCAAGATGAAGGACGAGTTCGACCGGGTCGTCCGCGTCGAGGAGGAGGCGCAGCCTCCCGTGGAGGTCGAGCAGGTCCCCGTCGTCGCTCCCGCCCGCCGCAAGAGCGCGGGAGGCGTCATCGTGGACGGTGTGGACGGCTGCTCCGTCAAGTTCGCCAAGTGCTGCAACCCGCTCCCGGGTGACGGCATCATCGGCTTCATTACCAAGGGCTACGGCATCTCGATCCATAAATCGGACTGCGTGAACGTGCAGGAGCAGAGGAAGAATCCCGGCTCCGAGGGCCGCTTTGTCAAGGCGTTCTGGGAGAACACGGGCGACCCGAATTCGGGCGTCGCCGACTTCGAGGCAAACCTGACGATCGTCGCTTCTCCCGACCTCCGCCTGATCGCCGATATCACGATGGTCCTTGCCGATATGCACGTCTCCCTCCACCAGATCTCGACGCACAAGCAGAACGAGTCGGTCGTGATCGTGCGCATCGCCGTCGGCTGCCGCAACCTCGACCACGTCCGTTCGATCTCCGCCAGACTCCGTTCGATCCCGAACGTCGAGAGCGTGACGAGGGCGTAAAGAGATGATAACGGTCATTCAAAGAGTCAGCGAGGCACGCTGCGAGGTAGAAGGCAGGACCACCGGCGCGTGCGGAAAAGGGCTGATGCTCCTCGTCGGCGCGAAATGCGGCGACACGGAGGAGGACGCGCGCCTGCTTGCCGAAAAGATCGCGAAGCTGCGTATCTTTTCGGATGAAAACGGAAAAATGAATCTGTCGGTGAATGACGTGGGCGGCGGGGCGCTCGTGGTGTCCAACTTCACACTGCTCGCCTCTTACGCGCATGGGAACCGCCCGGACTATCTGCAGGCGGAGAAGCCGGAGAGGGCAAAGGAGCTGTATCTTGCTTTTATCGGCTTCCTGCGGAGCCTTCTGACCTCCGGTGAGGTCGGAGAGGGGATCTTCGGCGCGGATATGAAGCTGACGATCGTGAATGACGGACCGGTGACGGTCGTCATGGACTCCGAGGTCCTGAAACGCAAAAAATAATTTCCGAAAGGAATCCGTCCGACGGACGGGACATAGAAATAGGAACGGCTATGAAACTTGTGATCAAGGGGGATCTGAACCCCTCCTACGCGCAGCAGCTCTGTCTGATCTTTTTCCCCGGCGCCAAATTCTCGGAGCACGAGGAACGGGGCAGCGATACGCCGACCGTGACCTTTTCGGTCGCGGAAAAGGGCGAGAAGACGAACGCGCGCGTAACGATAAGATATCAGGGCAAAAAGACCGAGGCGTCCCATACCGAGCAGACCGAACGCTGGGAAACGCCGAAAAAAGCGGCGCGGATCGCGGCGGGCGTCGCGATGCTGGGCGCCGGAACGAAGATGTTCGACACGGCGCCGCCGTGGGGCATCCTGACGGGCGTCCGCCCCGCCAAACTGGCGCTCGCTTCCCTGGACGGCGGAAACGACCGGGAGGGCGTGATCCGCGAGCTGATGCGGGAATACTTCGTCAGCCCGAAAAAAGCGGCGCTGGTGACCGACGTCGCCCTGCACGAGAAGGATATCGTGAGACGGTACGGAGAGGGCACCTGCTCGCTCTATATCTCGATCCCGTTCTGCCCGACGCGCTGCGCTTACTGCTCCTTCATCTCCTACGCGACCAAACGTCTGCTCTCCCTGATCCCGGAATATATCGTCCGTCTCAAGAGCGACCTTGACCGCATCTTCCGCGTGATCCGGGAATCGGGCAAGAAACTGGTCACGGTCTACATCGGCGGCGGGACCCCCACGATCCTGAACGAGGAGCAGCTGGAGGACCTTCTGTCGGCGATCGACGCGCATCTTGCCGAACTGCCCGAGGGGCTGCTGGAATACACGCTGGAGGCGGGCAGACCGGATACGATCACCCGGGAAAAGCTGGAGATCGCCGCGCGCCACGGGGTCACCCGCGTGAGCATCAATCCGCAGACCCTGTCGGACGACGTTCTGCGCGCGATCGGCAGACGCCATACCTGTGAGGACTTTTTCCGTGCCTTCACGCTCGCGAAGGAGAGCGGGATCCCGCATATCAACACCGACCTGATCGCCGGACTGCCGGGCGATACCTTCCGTTCCTTCTCGGATACGGTCGACCGCATCATGGCGCTCGAACCCGACAACGTCACGGTCCACACCTTCTGCGTCAAAAAGTCTGCGGACATCCTGACCTCCGGCGTACCGATCTATTCGCGTACGGGGACGGAGACGGGCAAATGTGTGGACTATTCGCAGATCGCCGCCGCGGAGCACGGCTACGTGCCCTATTATATCTACCGCCAGAAGAATTCCCTCGGCAATTTTGAAAACGTCGGCTTCGCGAAGCCGGGTGCGGAGGGGTATTACAACATCTTTATTATGGAAGAGATCCACGATATCTACGCGATCGGTGCGGGCGCGGTCACGAAGCTGGTCGACCGGAAGAACAACCGGATCGAGCGCGTCTTCATGCCCAAGTACCCCTACGAGTATCTGTCGATGGAGGACGTGGACGGGGTCTTCTCCCGGATGAAGCTTGACTGAACCGGAAACCGGTTCCCGCACGGAAAGGAGACGGAACGATGAAAAAAATCTGTCGTTTCAACTTTGATTTTGATACCGAAAGGGAGAAGCGCTGCGTCGTCTGCCGGGCAGAGGGCGCGTTCCGCTCTTCTCTCAACCGCACGGCACGCCGGCTCACGGCGTACCGCCCGCAGATCATCACGCTCTCCGGTCCCACCTGTTCCGGAAAGACGACGACCGCGGAAACGATCATCGGCCGTCTGACCGGGGACGGGATGCGCGTCCGGCAGATCTCGGTCGACGATTTCTACCGGGAGAACGAGCTTGACCGCCCGCTGACCGACGAGGAAAAGCAGAAGCAGGACTGGGAGACCTTCGCCTCGCTCGACGCGGATTACCTCCGTTCTTTTACGTCCGGGCTGCTCTCCGGCAAAAAGGTCCTTCGCCCGATCTACGATTTTACGGTCAACAAGCGCAGGGACTACGAGGAGATCGACCCCCGCGACTACGACGTGTTTCTGTTCGAGGGGATCCAGGCGCTTTATCCGGAGGTCACCGCCATGTTCGGGAAGACCCCGTTCCGCAGCGTGTTCATCAGCGTCGCTTCCGACCTGACCGTCAACGGCGTCTCCTTCACCGGGCGGGAGCTGCGCTTCCTGCGCCGTCTGGTGCGTGACGACCGTACGCGCGGCGCCTCCGCCGAGCTGACGTACAGTATGTGGCAGAAGGTCGTCGACAACGAGCTGAAAAACGTGGAGCCCTACGCGGCGAAGACCGATATGCATCTGGATTCCATGATGGCGTACGAGCCCTTCGTGATCCGCGACGACGCGATCCGCGTCCTTTCGCAGATCGGGAAGGGAAGTCCCTTCGCGTCGGACGCGGCGGCGCTGACCGAAAAGCTGGAAAAGCTGCCCTCTCTGGAAAGCTCCTGCATTCCGGAGGATTCGGTCTTCCGGGAATTCATCGGCAAAGAGAGCGATATCAAAACCGAAAAATAAGAGGTAAGACATGAAAACTACGGTATTCCGCAACGCCCTGATCCCGGGGCTTGGACGCCGGGACGTGACGGTCACCGGCAAAAAGATCGCCGCGGTGACTCTGCCCGGACAGAAAATACAGGAAAATGAACTTCCCGCGTACAGGATCCTCGACTGCACCGACCGGATCCTGATGCCCGGGCTCTATAATCTGCATACGCACGCGGCGATGAACCTTTTCCGCAGCTACGGAGAGGACCTGCCGCTTGACCGCTGGCTGAACGAAAAGATCCTCCCCGCGGAGGACCGCCTGACGGGCAGCGCCGTCTATACCGGCACGATGATGGCGTTTGCCGAAATGATCCGGACCGGGACGGTCTCCTGCTCCGATATGTATTTCTTTTCGGAGGACGTCGTGCGCGCCGCGCTCGACTGCGGCATCAAGCTGAACATCGGCAGATCCCTCGTCTCCTTTGACGAGAACGCCGATTACGGGAAGGACAGCCGTTTTGCCGAGGCAAGAGACCTTTTCCTCCGGCACAACGGGGAGAACGACGGACAGATCGTCGCGGAAATGTGCCTCCACGCGGAATATTCCAACGTCCGTTCGGGCGTGGTCAAGGTCGCTGACATGGCACGGGAATACGGTGCGCGGATTATGCTCCACCTCAGTGAGACCGAGAAGGAGCAGAACGAGGGGATCGCGCGCCGCGGCATGACGCCGCTCGCCTTCTTCGATTCCTGCGGGATCCTCGAAGCCCCGGTCTCGGCAGCGCACTGCGTATGGGTCAGTGACGATGATATCGCGCTGATGGCGCAGAAGGGCGTTTCCGCCGTCCATAATCCCTGCTCCAACCTCAAGCTCGGCAGCGGGGTCATGCCGTACGGCAAGCTTCGCGCCGCGGGCGTGAACGTGGCGCTCGGCACCGACGGCTCCGCCTCCAACAATACGCTGGATATGTTCAAGGAAATGTATCTTGCCTCGATCCTGCATAAGGGCTTTACCCGACGTCCGACCGAGTACACCGCCGCGGAATTCCTGCGGATGGCGACCGAAAACGGCGCGAAGGCGCAGGGAAGGGAAAACTGCGGCAGGATCGAAGAGGGCTGCGACGCGGATATCGTTCTGCTCGACGCGAGCGCCGAAAACGTGATGCCGGTCTACGATCCCTGCGCCGCGGCGGTTTACGCCGCCAAGGGGGAAAACGTCGTATTGACGATGGTCCGCGGCGAGATCCTCTACAAGGACGGCGAATACACCACGATCGATATCGAAAAGCTGAAATACGATATGAGGAACGAATGTGAAAACGTCTGCCAAAAAATCTGCTGATCTCGTCCTGTCCGGGGCGCTGATCCTGACGCTGGGGAATATCCTCGTCAAGGTGATCGGCGCGTTCCTGAAGGTCCCGCTGGATTATATCCTCGGCGACGGCGGGATGGCGTACTACAACGTGGCGAACCGGCTGTACGTCCTGCTCTTTACGATCTCGACGGCAGGGCTCCCCACGGCACTCGCGCTGATGACCTCCCGCGCCCGCGCGCAGGGCAATCTGAAGGAGGCGAAGAAGATCTTCCGCGTCGCGCTGATCTTCTTTACCGCCATCGGTCTGCTCGGCACGGTCATCCTGATGATCTTCTGCCGCGGCTTTGCGTCGATGCACAAGGGGCTGGAGGACGCCTGGCTCGCGATCCTGCTGATCGCACCGACCGTCACGCTGATCAGCGTGACCTCGGCGTTCCGCGGCTACTATCAGGGGTACCAGCACATGATGCCGACCGCGGTCTCCGAGATCATCGAGGCACTGTGCAAGCTCATCGGCGGGCTCGGCTTTGCGAATTACGCGATCTCGAAGGGTTACCCGCTCTGGAAGACCGCCGCATACTCGGTCGTCGGGCTGACGCTCGGCGTCGCGCTCGGCATGGTGTTCCTGATGGTTTACCGCTTCTTCTTCGACGAGAAGGCGTATAACGCCGACTATATGAAGCCGGGCTGGGAGAAGATGCCGGTCTCCGATACGAAAAAGATCCTCGTCATGCTCCTGATGATCTGCGTGCCGATCACGCTTTCCTCCTCGATCATGAGCCTCACGGACGTCATCGACGGCGTCATCATCAACGGCAGGCTCTACGCCATCGGGTATTCCGAGGAGGCGATCCAGACCGCGACGGGGAACTACGATACGCTCGCGCTGACGATGTTCAAGCTGCCGCCCGTCCTGATCTATCCGATCACGGCGGCGATCGTGCCGCATCTGAGCGCGCTCGTCGCGGCGAAAAAGAAGCGGGAAGCCAAGCGGACGATGGACAGCTCACTGCGCGTCGCCGCCATCATCGGGATGCCCTGCGCGATCGGTCTTTCCGCGCTCTCCCTCCCGATCCTGGAGCTGCTTTTCAAGGAGGAGTCCGCCGTTATGGCGGCGCCGCTCCTTTCCGTGGTCTCGATCGCGATCATTTTCCTTGCGATCGTCTCCATCACCGGCGCGATTTTGCAGGCGCACCGCTACCAGTGGATCCCGATCATTTCCATGGCGGCGGGCGGCGTCGTCAAGCTGATCAGCTCGTTTATCCTGATCGGCATCCCGAAGGTCAATATGATGGGCGCTCCGATCTCGAACGTGCTCTGCTATCTGACCGTCATGCTCGTGAACTTCTGGTTCATCAAAAAGCTGCTGCGCTATACGCCGGACGTCGGCAAGATCTTCCTTGCCCCCCTGCTTTCCGCCGCGCTTTGCGGCTTCACGGCACTCGGCGTGCATTGGCTGTGGGACACGCTGCTGAACGGAAGAGGCGCGAAGATCGGCACGCTGCTCTCCATCGCGGCGGCGGGCGTCGTCTACGTGATCGCGCTCTTCTTACTGCGCGGGATCCGGAAGAGCGACGTGATGCTCCTGCCGAAGGGAGAAAAGATCTATCGTCTTCTGTGCAGGATCCGGCTGATGAAAGAGGAAGCCTGATGGGAGAAGAAGCAAAGCGTCTCGCGGAAAAGACCGTCTATACCGCGGACGATCTGCGCGCGGTCATGCGCCTCCTGCGTTCCCCGGAGGGATGTCCGTGGGACCGGGAGCAGACGCACGAAAGCATCCGGAAGAACCTGATCGAGGAAGCGTACGAGGCGGCGGAGGCGATCGACCGCGCCGACCCCGCGATGCTCCGCGAGGAACTCGGGGATCTGCTCCTGCAGGTCGTATATCACACGACGATGGCGGAGGAGGACGGTGCCTTCACCTTTGAGGACACGGTCAGCGAGGTCACCCGGAAGATGATCGAGCGGCATCCGCACATTTTCGGAGAAATGAAGCTCTCCACCTCCGCGGAGGTCAGCGAGATGTGGGAGAAGGTCAAGGCGCAGACCAAGCACCGTGACACGCCCGGCGCCCGGCTCGACGCGGCGGCAAAGACGCTGCCCGCGCTGATGCGCGCCGGAAAGATCGCCTCGACGGCAAAGAAATCGGGTCTGACCACGCCTGCCGTGCCGGATACCGGCTTTGACGGCGAAGAGGAGCTCGGGGCGCGTCTGTTCGCGCTTGCCGCCGGAGCGAAGGAAAAGGGGATCGACGCGGAGGAAGCGCTGACCCGGTTCCTGGACAAGTATATTGAACGGACGCTGCGGGAAGAAAAAGCCGCGGCGGAAGGACGAACGATATCAGATCGGAAAGAGGAATGACGTATGACGAAAGCGGAACTGGTCCACGCCGTGGCGAAAAAGACCGGCGGGAAGAAAAAAGACGCGGAGGCGGCGGTCGAGGCGCTGTTTGAGGCGATGACCGAGGCGCTGCAGGCGGGGGAAAAGGTGACCGTCGCCGGCTTCGGCTCCTTCAACGTGAAGGAACGCGCCGGACATATCGGCAGAAATCCCTATACCGGGGAGGAAATGAACGTCCCGGCGTCCCGCCGCGTGACCTTCACGCCCGGCAAGAATCTGAAAGGCGGCGGAGAAGACGATGAGACTTGACAAATATCTCAAGGTATCGCGCATCATCAAGCGGCGCACGGTCGCGAACGAAGCCTGCGATACCTCTCACGTGACGGTGAACGGCAGACCCGCCAAGGCGTCCTGCGACGTTAGGGAGGGCGATATCATCGAGATCACCTTCGGGGAGCGCTCGATGAAGGTCCGCGTGCTTTCGACCGCGGAGCACCCCGGGAAAAACGAGGCGGCTTCGCTCTACGAAGCGGTGAACTGATCATATCTCCCCTCCTCCGGTCATATACTCCTGTGAAAAACGAGGACGGAGGCAGATATGGACCGGAACACGACCGAAAAAAAGGCGCCGCACCGCGTCACTCTGAACGAGCGGCGGTCACTGACCGTCACCGGAACGGAGGACGTGTGCAGCTTTGACGAAAACGAGGTGCTGATCCGCCTTTCCGACAGCCTTCTGTCGGTGGACGGGGAAGGACTGCGGATCCTCTCGCTCGATACGGAGAGCGGAGAGATCCTGATCGAGGGCACGGTCACGGGGCTGAACTATCTCGCGGACGCGGGGAAAACGGGTGCGAAGAAGCGCGGGCTCGGGGGGCTGTTCTCCTGAATGTTCCTGTCACAGTCGGCTTACGGGCGCTATCTGCTCTTCTCGGCGGCAGCGGGGATCTTCCTCGGGGCGGTCTACGACGTGTTCCGTATCCTGCATCTCGCCGCGGGAAGGGAACGGAGCGGCGCGCCGCACCTGATCGCCGTTTTCCTCGGCGACCTGCTTTTCGCGTTCTTTTCCGCCGCTGCCATGATCTTACTGACCTACGCGGTAAACGACGGCAGGTTCCGCTGGTTTGCGTTCGTTTCCGCAGGCATCGGCTTTTTTGCCTGGCAGGCGTCTGCGGGACGGGCGGTCATGAAGTGCGCGGACGCGGTGATCCGGGGCGTGAAAGCCGCCCTGCGGATCACGAAAAAGATCGTATCATTTCTCTTCGCGCCGCTTTTCGCTCCCGTTCGCCGCACGGCGGAACGGATCGGAAAACGGGCGGCAAAGCATAAGCTCCCGCGGGGAACGCGGAAAAGGACACGACCGATCAAAAGAAAGGATGGCACGGTATGAGACTCAGCGGCAGGCTGAATATTTTCATGAAGCTGGCGGTATTCGTCTTCGTCTGCTTCTGCATCATCAATATTTTCAAGCTCCAGTTGGAATTCGACGATCTGCGCGAGCAGAGAGATCAGCTTCAGGAGAGGAAGGATCAGGTGGAGGACAATATTGAGAAAATGCAGGACGAACTCTCCAAGCCGATGGACGAAGAGGCGATCATGGACCTCGCGCGGGAGAACGGCTACTGTCTGCCCGGCGACCTGATCATCTATAACGACCGTTAAGCACCGCCGGTCCCGGGGGGCAAGCCCCGGAACCGGACCGAAAAAACAGAGGATGTTCCAATGAATCTGATGACCGAAAACCGGAGCGCGGGAGCCGCGGCACAGCCTCCGGTCAAAAAGAAGAAAAAGAAAGGGCAGGGGATCCTTCTCCCGCTCCTCTGCTGCGTTCTGGCGGTACTGTTTATCGTCAGTACCTTCACGTCCCGGCGCTTGTTAAAGGACCTCAAGGCGGAGGAGGAGAAGAACGCGGATCTCGTCGCGACCTACGAGCAGGCGCTCCGCGCCGCGCAGAACGAAAAAGGCGAGGCACTTTCCCGCGCCGCGGCGATCTCGGAGCAGCTGAACGTGCAGCTCAACGAGCTGGAGCAGGCGAAAAAGGACCTCGCGGCACTGACCGAGGAACGGGACAGTCTGCAGAAGACCCTTGCCGATACCGATCCCATCCATCGCAGTCTGGAGGAGCAGATCGAACGGCTGAACGAGACCGTGCGGGAAAAGCAGGAGGCGTACGACGCGCTTTTCGCGTCGGTCACGGGCTCCGACGCCGGGCGGCTCGGCTTCACGAAGGTCGGAGAACTGGTGCGCAGCGCTCCCGTCCGGACCGAGCAGATCACGCGGGACGGGGAGGACGGGTTCCCCGTCGTGACCGAAGAGGAGGTCACGCCTCCCGTTGCCCTGTATTACATGGACCTGAACGGCGGTCTGTCGCTTTCCTACGGCGAGGAACTTTCCTTTGCCGCCGGGGACCTGACCGGGCTCGCGCAGGCACTGTATCTGCTTGAAAATGAATGGGATACGCTGACCGGGGTCTATCCTTTCGACCCCGCCGACGCCGTCAGCGGCAGCGGGATCCTCAAGAATCAGGAGGAGGGCACGGAATTCACCCGTCTGCGCCTGATCGAACTGGTCCTCCGCTATAACGACGCCACGGCTTCCCACGTGCTGGAGGAGATCTACGGCACCGACGGAACGTCGGCACTGCTGGAGTCCCTCGGCTGCGGAGAACTCGCGGAGGGGACGGCGACGCTGGAAAGCGTCTCGCGTCTGTGGCTTGAGATCATGCGCTTTGCCTACGCGGCGGAGCCGGGCTCGGCTTCTCTGCGGGACAGTCTGGTCCTCTCGGTCACGTCCGGAATGTCCGCGCTTTTCCCCGGGGAACGGATCCTGCACCGCTACACGCAGAGTACCGGCGCCTATCACGATATGGGCATCGTCCTCGGGGACAGGCCCTTCCTGCTGATCGTGCTGACCGATATGGGGTACGCGGGAGAATCCGTCCGGGACTATCTGAACGAGCTGGAATCCTCCGTCATGACCCTGCACCGCAATCTTGCCTGACGGGAGCCCCCGTGCTCTCGCCGCGAACGGAAGCGAACGGATCCCCGTTTGCCGCCTTATGAGACGAAACACCTGCTGAGAAAGAGTTGAATACTCTCTTTCAGCAGGTGTTTTTTCGATGATCTCTCAGCCTTTCCGAACGCACGGCGACGCGGCGGGCTGCCGACGCTCAACCGATCCCGAGGAGGGAGCGCTTCACGACCCGATAGGAGGGGCGGTAGGCAGTGCGGTAGGCAGGGCTGTGGCTGACCGGGGGACGTCCCGCTTCCTTCCAGCGGGAGACGAGCGCGTCCCAGTCCCCGACGGGGAAGGAAAACGTGCCTTTCTCCGCGAGCTCGCGGATCATGGAAAGGTTCTCCTCCAGCGCCTCTTCCCGTGCTTCGCGTCCGGCGGGATCGGTCACCTCCGCCGCCGAGGCGACGAAAAGACGGGCGATCCGACGGCACCGCGCCTCGCTGACGCAGCAGAGAGGGACACGGCAGAACTCGTCGCCGAGCGGTTCCACGGCAGCGGGAGAAGGCAGGATCCCGTCCGTACAGCCGCCGAGCAGGGAACGCCGCTCGGTCAGGCAGAAGGCGACCGCTTTTTCGGGCGAGGGGATCATGTGCCCGGGACCGAGCGCTTCCTGAAAGGCGAGCTTGAGAAGATCGACCGGCTCGGAGAGGGGATAGGCGGCCGCGTGCCGCAGGATATCGGAACGGTTCAGACGCATGGGTACTCCTTTCGGAAAGGGTGACAAAAAACGGACAGGGGTCGGTTCACGCGGGTGATCCGACCCCATCGGAAGTGATGCTGCGGACAGCCGACGCTGCCCGATCTCCGGCAGAGCCGGTCAGTTCAGAAGAGTGCTGATCGCCTTCACGGCGGGATCCAGCTCCGCGCATTCGACGCGGTCGATCTCGCCCGCGTCGCAAAGACGCGCGTAGGTCGGGTCGATCGGCAGTCTGCCGAGCAGCGGCAGACCGAATTCGGCGGCGACCGCTTCCGCCTTGGATTCACCGAAGACGGGGATCTCTTTCCCGCAGTCCGGGCAGCGGATGAAGCTCATGTTCTCGACGATACCGAGGACCGGGATATTCATCATCTTTGCCATGTTGACCGCCTTTGCGACGATCATGGAGACGAGCTCCTGCGGGCTCGTGACGATGATCACGCCGTCCAGCGGGATGGACTGGAAGACGGTCAGCGGCACGTCGCCGGTTCCGGGAGGGCAGTCGACGAACATGACGTCCACGTCGCCCCAGATCACGTCGGTCCAGAACTGTTTGACGGTACCCGCGATGACGGGGCCCCTCCAGACGACGGGAGAGGTTTCGTCCTCAAGAAGGAGGTTGACGCTCATCACGCGGACACCCGCGCGGCTCTCCAGCGGGAAGATGCCGTCGTCGGTGCCGGTCACGTCGCCGCTCACACCGAAGATCTTCGGGATCGAGGGACCGGTGATGTCCGCGTCGAGCACGGCGACCTCGCTGCCGAGGGCTCTCATTTTGCTTGCGAGTACGGAAGTGACGAGGGATTTGCCGACACCGCCCTTGCCGCTGACGACGCCGATGACCTTCCTGATCGTGCTCATCGGATGAGGCGCTTCGATCAGGCTCTTCTTTTCTTTGGAAGAGCAGTTGGCGTGGCAGGTGGAGCAGTCATGGGTGCAGGCTTCCTCGGGGATCTGATTCTGATTTTCGTCCATAGCTGTGGTTGATTCCTTTCGCTGTAAAAAACTCGGTTGGGGATATTATACCCCGCGGACGGAAAAAAGTCAAGGTTTCACGCCTTTTTCTTCTTTTCGTTCCGGTGTTCTGTCAGTCAGCCGGATGCTTTTTTGAGGCAAGGGAAAGATAGACCTCGTTCAGGATCTCCTCGATCGGCATATCTTCCCAATAAACGTAGCCGTTCGAGAGCAGGGAAGCGATGCCGTGCGCGAAGAACCACAGTTCAAGGCGGAAGCGGTAATCGGGATCCTGCTCCTCACCGCCGGCGATCATGCGCAGGACGCTGCGGACCTCGGGGATGGAAGCGGCCTCGGTCATCTTTTCTACTTCGGGACGGCTTTCGAGGAAGAGCATCCGGAACAGGTTCTTTTCCTCGTTGGCAAAACGGAGATATCCCTTTGCCATGGAGGTGAACGCCGTGATCCCGTCTCCTTCCTTGGACGCCGTGAGATACTGTTCGCAGCAGGCGAGTGCCCTCCGGATCACGCAGCTCCGTACCTCATCCATTCCGGCAAAGTTGGAAAAGATCGGCTGCGTGGAGCAGTGCAGATATGCGGAGAGAGAACGCGCCTTCATGGAGGCGATGCCGTTTTCTCTGACGAATTCGTACGCTCCGCTTTCGATCTCGTCTTTCGTGATCTTCTGTTTCGGTGCCATGGAGACCTCCAAAAATCAATTTTGTTATATATCAAGCATATTATATCAAAGGGAAATCGTTTTGTCAAGAGAAAGACGACGGAAAAACAGCATTTTTCCGAAAAAAAGACCGGAGTCAGGCATATCGCACCTGACTCCGGCGGAAGAGAAGAATGTTTGCCGCGCGGGGGAACGGTCCCCTTCGTTTACTTCGCGCAGGCTTCCAGAATGATCCCGACGGCTTTTTTCAGCACGTCCTTCGGGATATTGAGGGCGGGGAGGAGACGGACGCGGTCCTTTGCGGTGAGGCAGAGGACGCCCTGCTCCATGCAGTCGCGGACGACATCGGCGGCGGGACGGACGGTCTTGAGACCGATCATGAGCCCGAGCCCCGTGACCTCGGTGATCCCGGGTGCGCCGGTGAAGGAGGAGAACAGGAATTTGCTGCGTTCCTCAACGCCGGAGAAGAGATCGTCGTTCAGACGGTCGAGGACCGAAATCGCAGCGGCGCAGCAGACCGGATTTCCGCCGAAGGTGGAGCCGTGGTCACCGAAGCCGAAGACGTTTTCGACCTTTTCCCCGAGGAGGGTGGCGCCGAGCGGCAGTCCGCCCGCGAGCCCCTTCGCGGTCGTGACGATATCGGGCTTGATGCCGTAGTTCATATAGGAATAGAGCTTTCCGGTACGTCCGTTTCCGGTCTGTACCTCATCGACGATCAGCAGGATATCGTGCGCCTGCGCGTATTCCGCGACCTCGTGGACGAAGGACTTCTTGAGCGGGATCACGCCGCCCTCGCCCTGGATGCATTCCAGCAGGATCGCCGCGATCTTGTGGGAAGAGCCGACGGCCTCCAGCTCGTAGATATTATTCGGGTCGATGCTGAGGAAGCCGGGGGTCAGAGGCTGATAGAGCTCGTGATAGTGCTCCTGCCCGGTCGCGGCAAGGGTCGTGAGGGTCCTGCCGTGGAAGCTGTTCTTCATGGTCACGATCACGTTGTATTCCGGGCCTTTTTTCTCCGCGGCGTATTTCCGTGCCGCCTTGATCGCGCACTCGTTCGCCTCCGCGCCGGAGTTCGAGAAGAATACCTTGCTCATGCCGGTCTTTTCGCAGAGCTTTTCCGCGAGGACGGCGCAGGGCTCGGTGTAATAGAGGTTGGAAACGTGCTGGAGCTTGCCTGCCTGCTCCGAGACGGCTGCCTGCCAGCGGTCGTCGGCGATGCCGAAGGCGGTCACGCCGATGCCGCAGCCCATGTCGATATATTCCTTCCCGTTTTCGTCCCAGAGGACCGAGCCCTTGCCGTGGGAAAGAACGACGGGGAAGCGGTTGTAGGTCCCCGCAATATAGTTCGCGTCTTTTTCTTTGACCGTCATATCTCTTTTCTCCGTAAACATGGTCCCGGCTCCCTCGTCGGTGAGGAGCTCGGTCAGAATGGAATGGGGAACTCTGCCGTCCATGACGACGGCGTTCTTTACGCCTTTTTTCAGCGCCTCGACGCAGCAGTCCACCTTGGGGATCATGCCGCCCGAGATCGTCCCGTCGCGGATCAACTTTTCCGCCTCGCCCACGCTGATCTCCGGGATCAGGGAGGAGGGATCCTTCTGATCCTTCAGGATCCCGGGGACGTCGGTCATCATGATCAGACGCTCCGCGCCGAGCGCGCCGGCGACCGCTGCGGCGGCGGTATCGCCGTTGATGTTGTACACGTTCCCCTCCGCGTCGCAGCCGAGCGTGGAGACGACCGGGATATATCCCTTTTCCAGAATGTCGAGCACGACGCCGATATGCACCTTGGTCACGTCGCCGACGTAACCGAGCTTCTCATCCCGCCGGACCGCCTCGATCAGCCGCCCGTCCATGCCGGAGATGCCGACCGCGTGCCCGCCGTTCAGCCCGATCAGATTGACCAGCGTCTTGTTGATCTTACCGGCGAGGACCATCTGCGCGATGTCCACCGTTTCCCGGTCGGTTACGCGCAGCCCGTCGATGAACTCGGGCTTTTTGCCCAGCTTTTCCATGAGCTCGCTGATCTCCGGGCCGCCGCCGTGGACCAGAACGACCCGGACCCCGACCGTGGAGAGGAGGACGATATCCTCCATGACCTGCTTTTTGAGCGTTTCGTCCGCCATCGCGCTGCCGCCGTACTTGATGACGACGGTCTTGCCCGCGTAGCGCTTGATATAGGGCAGGGCCTGCGTGAGGATCTCCGCCCGTGCCTTGTTCATGATGCTGTCAGCCATACGGTTTTCCTTTCTTTCTGCCGGTTCAGGTCCGGTAGTCCCCGTTGATTTTTACGTATTCGTAGGTCAGATCGCAGCCCCACGCGGTCGAGACAGCGTCACCGTCGTTCAGCCCGACGAGGATCACGATCTCCTTTTCCGTCAGGACTTTCTTGGCGATCTCCTCGGAGAAGTCGATCCCGGCGCCGTTTTTGCAGACCTCAACGGTGCCCGCGCTGCTCGTGAAGGCAACGTCCACCCTGTTCACGTCGACGTCCGCGCCGCTGTAACCGATCGCGCAGAGCACTCTGCCCCAGTTCGCGTCCGCGCCGAACATCGCAGCCTTGAGCAGGCTGGAACAGATGACGCTCTTGGCGACCTTCTTTGCCGCGGTCAGATCCTTCGCGCCCGCGACCCTGCATTCGATCAGCTTGGTTGCGCCCTCGCCGTCCCCGGCGATCATGCGGCAGAGGTGAACGGTCACGGTGTTCAGCGCCTTCATGAAGAGGGCGAAGTCCTCGCCTTCCTCCGTGACCGTGATGTTTCCGGCAAGACCGTTTGCCAGCAGGACGACCATATCGTTCGTCGAGGTGTCGCCGTCCACGCTCACCATGTTGAAGGTCTCCGCGATATCGGAGGAGAGCGCCTTCTGCAGCATGGCGGAGGAGATCGACACGTCGGACGTCAGAAAGACGAGCATCGTCGCCATGTTGGGATGGATCATGCCGCTCCCCTTGGCGATCCCGCCGATCCGGCAGGTCTTGCCGCCGAGCTCGAACTCGACCGCGACCGTCTTCATCGCCGTGTCGGTCGTCATGATGCCCGCTGCCGCGTCCGCGCTGCCGTCGGGGGAAAGATCAGCCTTCAGGAGCGGGATGCCCGCCGCGATCGGCGCGATATCGAGCGGCTGACCGATGACGCCGGTCGAGGCGACCACGACGTCCTCCGGTGAAATGCCGAGTGCCTCCGACGTCAGCCGGCAGGTCTCCTCGGCGATCTCGGCGCCGTTTGCGTTGCAGGTGTTCGCGTTGCCGCTGTTGCAGATGATCGCCTGCGCTTTCCCGTCGGCAAGATGCTTTTTCGTTACGACGAGGGGCGCGCCCTTGACAAGATTCGTCGTGTAGACCGCCGCGGCGTTAGCCGGAACGGCGCTGAAGATCAGAGACAGATCCTTTTTGACTTTGTTTTTGCGGATCCCGCAATGGATCCCGCTTGCCGTAAAGCCTTTCGCGGCACACACGCCGCCTTCGATCAGTTTCATGGTGTTCGTTCCTTTCTTTTGGGGGTCTTTTACAGCGTCAGTCCCGACGTTTCGTCGAGTCCGAGAATGATGTTCATGTTCTGGATTGCCGCGCCCGAAGCGCCCTTGCCGAGGTTATCGAAGCGGGATACGAGCGTGATCCGCTCGCCGCTGCCGTAAACGCCGATCTTCATGCCGTCGGTGCCGGAAAGGGAAGCGGCGGAGAGGAAACCGTCCCCGTCGTCCGTTCCGTCGTAGGTAACGACCCTGCCGCGGTAATAGCCGCGGTAAAAATCGGGCAGCTCCCCGACCGGGATCCGGAGTTGAGAAGCAAAGAGGGGGACCGTGACCGTCATTCCGGCGTAATAGGAGGAGACGATCGGGGTGAAGACCGGTGCGGAGGAAAGCCCGCAGACCGCTTTCATTTCGGGCAGATGCTTGTGCGTCTGTCCGAGCCCGTAGGCGCGCGGTGCTTCAAGTGCCTCCGCCCGTGCCGGGTCACGGTAGTCGGCGATCATTTTCTTTCCTCCGCCCGAGTAGCCGGTCAGGGAAAAACAGGTGAGGAGCGTGTCCGCCGGGAGCAGGCCGTGTTCGGTCAGCGGAGCGATCAGGGAGATGAAGCCGGAGGCGTGACAGCCGGGATTGGCGACGCGCTTCGCTCCCCTGAGCTTCTTTCCGAGGTCCCCGATCTCCGGGAAGCCGTAGACCCAGCCGGGCGCGGTGCGGTGCGCCGTCGAGGTGTCGATCACGACCGTACGGTCGGAGGAGATCAGCGTGACCGCCTCTTCCGCAGCCGCGTCGGGGAGGCAGAGAAAGACGACGTCGGCCTGCGCCATGCTCTCCCGCCGCGCGGCGGGATCCTTTCTCATTTCCTCAGGCAGTCGGAGCAGCGTCAGATCCTCCCGCCCCGCCAGCCGTTCGGCAATGCGGAGTCCGGTCGTCCCGGCGCTCCCGTCAATGAAAACCTTCGTCATCCGTCTTCCTCCGCTCTTTCTGAAAATCAAAACCGCATGAATAAATATGCGTGAATTATACATCATATACGCTGAAAAGTCAATACTTTTTGAAAAAATATTCATCTTTCCGGAGCGGAATTTTTGAACCGAACGCGTTCTCCGCAGCCCGGACGCATGAAAAAACGCCCGCTGAAAAGATTTCAGCGGGCGTAAATGGCTATGAAAGCGATGACGCGACGGACACCGTAAAACAACTGCCGCCGGGGAGGGCTTTGCACGGCGTCCGCACCGGGTCAGTCGGTTTCTTTTTTTCTTTGGAACGGATGGACGGACGGTTCCTTTTCGCGGTCTTTTTCTCTGTCCTTTTCTTTATCCTTGTCCTTGTCCTCGCCGTCTCCGTCCTCGTTCTCTTCCTCTTCGGGAAGCACGGTGATCTCCGCTTCCAGAACGCGGGGCGGATCGACCGAGGTGACGCGGACCGACAGGTTCATGCAGGTGAACACATCGCCCTCCGCGGGAATGGCACCCGCCATCTCCATGATCCAGCCGCCGACGGTGGTCACGCCGTCGTCCAGCTCGTCCTCGTCCGGCTCGATCCCGAACTGCCCGAAGAAGCGGTCAAGCTCCGCGGTGCAGTCCACGCGCCAGACGCCTTCCGCGATCTCATGGATCGGCTCGGAGACCTCGTCGTGCTCGTCGTAGATCTCACCGACCAACTCCTCGAGGATGTCCTCCATCGTGACGATGCCGACCGTACCGCCGAACTCGTCGGCGATGATCGCCATGTGCGCCTTGTTTTTCTGGAGCAGACGCAGGGTGTCGCCCACTTTACTGCTGCGCGCGATGAAGACGGGCGGGGTCAGGACGTCTGTGACGGTGCCGTTTCCGCCGCGGATCAGGTCGTAAAAGTCCTTTTCATGCAGGATGCCGACGATCTCGTCCGCGGTCTCGTGGTAAACGGGAAGACGGGAGTAGCCCGATTCGCGGAAGGTCTTTTCGATCTCCTCGAGGCTGTCGTCGTCCGCGACGCCGACGATGTTGACGCGCGGTGTGTAGATATCGATGGCTTTCAGGTCGTTGAACTCGATCGCGGAGCGGATCAGCTCACTCTCCACGCCGTCGATGCCGCCGTCCTGCTCCGCCTCTGTCACGAGCGTGATCAGCTCGTCTTCGGAGATCGGAGGCTCCTCCTTGACGCGGAAGAGCTTGTGCGTCAGCTTGCTGATGCCGGCAAAGAAGAGGTTGATCGGCGTCAGCAGAAGGACGAGGAAGCCGATCAGGGGAGCGACCGCCATGCAGAACCGGTCGGGTGACTGCTTGGCGAGGCTTTTCGGCGTCACTTCACCGAAGATCAGTACGACGACGGTGATGACTGCGATCGATACGGTGTCACCCTTTGACCCGATCAGATCGACGAAGAAGACGGTCGCGATCGCGGACAGAGAGATGTTCACGAGGTTGTTCATGACGAGAATGGTGGAAATCAGCGATTCATACTGTTCCGCAAGCTCCATGACCCGCTTCGCGCGCTTGTTTCCGTCATCCGCCAGCGTCTTCATTCTGGCACGGTTCAGGGTGGAAAAAGCGGTTTCGGTGGCGGAGAAAAATGCGGAGCAGAAGACGAGAACGATCATGACGATGACCGTGGTCGCGGTACTCATCTGCGCACACCCCCTCTGTTTCGTTCACATAAGGGGCTGCGCGTACTTCGGGGTACGATCGCCGTTTCGGTGGGAGGTTGGTCCATGATGATCCTTTCCTGTTTTGATTCTTCGGAATTCTGTTTTTTCGTTCCGGTTTGGAGAACGATACATATTATATTTTAACAGAGAACCGGACGCTTGTCAACCGAAAATCAGGAAAAATTACCGTTTTTCACATTTTTATCGTGAAAAACGGATGAAAACCGCGGATGAAACGAAAAAGCCGGACGGAAAATGACGAAAAATGCCCGGTCGTACTCGGAGCACGACCGGGTCGGTCGGGGTTTCGATGGGTCGGGAACGGCAGAAGTCACTCCGCTTTGGCCCCGTATTCCGAGGCGAACAGAACGTCCGCGTAGGGAAGGGTATGGGTCCACGCGATAAAGTCCTCTCTCCATTCCTTCAGGCGGTGGTTCTTCCGCTGGCGGATCATGGCAAGGACGTTTTCATAGTTCATCGTGACGGTGCGCGTCTGACGGAAGGAGGAGGGAAGCTGCTGCTTCATGCAGCGGAACCACGCGTAGTCCTTCGTCTCGTTGTATCTGACGCGCAGCTCTTCCAGATGCGCGATGACCGCGTCCCAATAGGGATCCTCCGAATCGACGGGATCGATCTCGAACATATCCTTATTGATCGGGAATTTGCTGAGGGTATGCATCGTGGAGGTGGAGTTCGCCGCGGTACCGACCTTGTAGGTGTCGAATTCCGACCACCAGTAGATGGGCGCCGTGATGTCAACACTGATAAAGATCTGCCGCATGAATTTGCGGTGCTCGGTCCCGCCGGAGATCAGCCGCCCCGCGAGCCCGATATCGTTTTCGCCGAGGATATAGTTCCCGTCTTCGTCGTAGGCGCTGTCCGATTTTGCCCAGGAATTCAGGGGATTGCGCATCCCGTGGATCGCGTTCTCCAAATTGAAGACCGCCGTGCGTTCAAATTTCATCTTCTTTTCCTCCGATAAGCCTTTTTTTTATTCTACAACATTTTTTTCGCTTTTGCAAGAGGAAATTCTGCGGCGGACGAGAAAAAAGTCTTGCAAACGACCCCGAAAGATGGTATAATAAAACAATATGAAAGAAAGGCTCGGACTGAACGATGGAAGAATTACAGAATTTTGCCAATTACACCGTAGAGAAAAAGGTCGAGGGCTCCTATCGGCTCAAACGGATCCTGCTCAAGATCGCGCTGTGGCTCCCGCTT
The DNA here is from genome assembly GCA_045617585.1 of Eubacteriales bacterium. GTDB lineage: Bacteria > Bacillota > Clostridia > Oscillospirales > CAG-272 > CAKRZE01. Next base: position 3,349 of record JAZLIW010000010.1, on the reverse strand, counting down.
CCGATCCTCTGCATCATCTTCATTCTGGTGAACGTGCCGATCTGGGTCATCCTGATCCCGATCTATCCGCTGATCTGGATGAAGATCCTCAAGCCCTGTTTTTATCCTTATGTGTATATCGAATACGAATACGAGATCGTCGCCGGTGAGATGCGCTTCGGAGAGATCCTCGGCCGCTGCAAGCGCCGCGACATGGTCAATATCCGTATTTCCGATATGTCGATGATCGCGCCCTACCGTGACGAATACAAGGCAAGGGCGGACGCGCCGGACATCGAAAAGCGCTACGAGGCCGTTTCCTCGATGAGCGCGCCCGAAATCTACGCCGCGATCTTCGACGACGACGGCGTGAAGTCGGTCATCTTCTTTGAGCCGACCAACAAGGCGCTGAATCTGCTCCGCTTCCACAACCGCCTGACGGTGGTGGAAAAGGTGCGTATCTGACGCATATACCGGAGCATAAATCTCCCGGCTCCCGCATAGGATCGCCGCGGAGGTGCTGCTCATGAAACGAAAACGCATCGCATATCTGACCGCGGTCATCCTGGCGCTGCTTCTCCTCTCCGCCTGCGGAAAAACGGACGGGGGGACCGAACCGCTTTCCTTCCGCCTTCCGCCCTACCGGATGACGGTGCGGCTGACCGACGACCTGGGAAGAACGCTTGACGCCGGGGTCGGAAACGAGGACGGGACGCTGCTCGTCCGGACGGAGGAGACGCTCTACCGCGTGACGCGGGAAGCCGTGTCCGTTCTCCTGCCCGACGGGACGGAGCTCGGACTGACGCAGCCGGCAGACGGTCCGCTCCCCGCGCTGTATACCGTTCTGACGCCCGACCCGACGCGGATCACCGCGGCGGAGGGGAACCGGATGACGGTCGTGACCGACGCGGGAGAACTGGAGATCACATTTCTTCCGGGAACGGGGATCCCGGAGCGCTTTGTGCTGAGCGGGGAAAACGCGCGCACGGAGGTCACCGTGACGGATTATGAAAGACCGAAAGAGGAATCTTAAAGAGATAACGTGATGAAGGAAGTACATTCGCTGATCCGCGCCCGGATCGATCTCGGCGCGCTTCGTTCCAATTATCTGAAGATCAAAGAAGCGGCGGGAGACGCCGCGGTGCTCTGTATCGTCAAAGCGGACGCCTACGGGCACGGTGCCGTCCGGGTCTCGGAGACGCTGTACGAGGCGGGCGCGCGCTGTTTCGGTGTTGCGGGACCCTACGAAGCGGTGACCCTCCGTCGGGAGGCAAAGCTGCCGGAGGGCGTGATCCTCGTGCTCGGCGGGACCGACCCGCGCGACGCGGAGACGTTTGCCGACGAGGACGTCACGCTCGGACTGTATTCCTACGAGTACGGTCTTGCGCTTGCCGCGGCGCTGCCGGCAGGAAAAAAGCTGAAGGTCCACGTCAAGCTGGATACCGGGATGAACCGCCTCGGCTTTTCCGCGCGTGAGGAGGACCGGACGGAGACCGTCAGACAGCTGAAGGCGCTCCGCGATCTCGGCTGCTTTTCCTTCGACGGTATCTTTTCCCACTTCGTCACCTCGGACGAGGCGGAGGACCGTATGACGGAGCTCCAGTTCCGCCGCTATCTCGATACCGTCGCCGCGCTGGAGGAAGCGGGCGTTGCCTTTCCGATAAAGCATATCGCCAACAGCGCGGGGATCCTGCGCTATCCGGAAACGCGGCTCGACCTCGTCCGCGCCGGGATCATTCTGTACGGGCTCATGCCGTCGGAGGACGTGACCGCGGAGGGCTTCCGCCCCGTCATGTCGCTCTATTCGACGGTGACGCACGTCCATCACGTCCGCGCCGGGGAGACGATCGGCTACGGCGCTTCCTTCCGGGTCGAACGGGATACCGAGGTCGCGACGATCGCGCTGGGCTATGCAGACGGCTTCTGCCGCGCGTTCAAGGGCTCGACCCTCGGCATCCGCGGGGCGGACGTCCGGCTGCTCGGCAGGGTCTGCATGGACCAGTGCATGGGAGACGTGACCGGACGCGGCGTCCGGCCCGGCGATACGGTGACCGTCTTCGGCACTGACTCCGTGACGGGAAAGCACCGCCCGCCCGAGGCGATCGCCGATATGGGGAAGACCAACGCCTACGAGGTCTGCTGCCTCGTCGGCAAACGGGTGCCGCGGGAATATGCGGACGGGGATTCGTAAGGCAAAAATTCACATTTTTTCCCTTGTAATCCCTGCCGGAACTACTTATAATAATAAAGTCAAACAAAGGAAATGAACTGTAAAACGGAGGATACCGAAATGTTTTTTGTCAATCTTCTCGCGGAAGCGGGCGCGGACCAGAAGTCCAGCCTGATCACGATGATCATCAGCATCGTTTTCCTCGTCGCGATCTTCTACTTCCTCGTGTACCGCCCGCAGAAAAAATCCGAAAAAGAGAAGGCGAATCTGCTCGACAGCCTGCAGGTCGGTGACGAGATCACGACCATCGGCGGCATCATCGGCAAGATCGTCTCCATGAAGGACGAGACCGTCCTGATCGAGACCAGCCGCGACTGCACCCGCATCCGCATCCTGCGTTCCGCAATCAGCCGCGTGGACGTCAAGGCGGAAGACGCGAAATGATCGCACCGGACGCGCCCGAAGCGTCCGTTTTCTCCCGCGCGGAGACATAAAGGATCCGTTTTCCTCATAGAATCGGAAAAAAGCTGTGAGGTGGATCCCATGATTCCGAAATTCGTCAAAAGTGTCCTCGTCGGGCTCGCGGCGGCGGTACTCGTCAGTGCGGTACTGCTCACCGTCCTGTCTTTCGCGGCGCTCGGCATGAAGGACCCCGGCAAATTCATCGGTGCCGCGGCGTATCTCGCTCTGTTCGGCGGGTGCGCGGCGGGAGGCTTCCTTTCCGCCAAACTGAACGGCGGGCAGGGGCTGTTTGCCGGCGGAGGCTGCGGGGTCCTTTTCGTTCTTCTTCTCACCCTGCTTTCCGCCCTGACGGACGGGATCCGGGTCCCGTGGCTCCCCTTTGCCGCGGCAGCCGCTTCGGCACTGGCGGGACTTGCGGGGCGGGAACGCGCGCCGTCTCCCGCGAAGGAGAAAAAAAGAAAGAAAAAAAGGCGGATCGCCGCGGCACGCGGCGTCCGCGGAGGCGGGCTCCCCGCCGCCGGACGGCATCCGTAAAGGAACGTTCCGCGCGGAGCCCGGTGAAAGGAACGTGATACCATGATCCGCGTGATCTCATTCGGCGGGAAATACGCCGTCTTCGATTCCGAAAGCCTTGCGCTCGTCCCGGTCGGCGCGCTTGCCGTGCCGATGGTGCCGTATCTGACGGTGCCGATGCCGGCCGACTGCCCGGTCAGCATCCGCTACGCGCTGGCGCAGTAT
>JAZLIW010000009.1:0-2233 GCA_045617585.1 Eubacteriales bacterium | reverse complement strand
GGCAGGGGCGGCGCGAGGATCGCGATCAACGACGGCTGGAAGGCGGACGGCAAGGACTATACGGTCGGCAGATCGCTCACCGTATCGGCGGGGAAGACCGTGACCTTTGAGCGGACCGTGACCCTGCCCGACAGCATGGTGACCGGGCTCGGCGTCTCGTTCGGCTTTATTTCCTCGGCGTCCTTCCCGACCGTGAAGATCGACGGGAAGGAAGCGGCGCTCCTCTCCTCCTCGGGCGGCATCCTCGCCGTGAAGATCCCGGAGGACGCGGTGAAGAAGGGCAGCTTCGTCCTCTCCGTGACCGCGAAGGCGGACGAAGACGGCAGGGTCGGTCTTGCGGAGAATATCCGCCCCGGCTACGAGGGTCTGGTCCCCTATCCCGAGCCCTCCTATACGCTCGACGGAAAGACGACGCCCCTGACCTACGCTTACGCGCCCTACGATACCGTGGAGCTGAACGCGCTCGCGGGCAACTATCTTTCCTCCCTTTATAACAAGGAGATCGGCATCAACTCGTTCGATTCCTCGGTGCTGCTGCAGGACCTCTACTACGTCGGCGACACGGCGCGCGCGCTGATCGCCCTCGCGTACGAGGAGATCTATTCCCCCGTCGTCCGTCTCGACTACGCGATGGGGATCTACGAAATGCTGCGCGGGGCGATCGTCCCGACCTCGGTCAACCGTATCTTCCTGAAATACGATTCCCGTCCCAAGCGCGTCCGCGCCGAGGGCGGCAGCCTCGTCTGGACGAACGCGCAGGACGTCCTCGAGCCCTTTGCCGCGATGAAGCTGATCCCCGAGGGGGACGGCGCCGCCAAGCTGACCTCCGTCCTCCGCGAGGAGAAGGACAAGAACGGCGGGATGGACGTCACGTTCAAGGGCAGCGCCGGAACGGTGAACGCGGCGATCGGATGGTTCGACGGCAGGTCCGACCGCGCGACGACCGCGGCGCTCTCCTCCGACTGCGCGTACCGCGTCGAGATCTCGTTTGAAAACTACGTCACGTACCCGAACGTCGCGGTCGACAGCGCAAAGAACGTCCTCGGGGCGAAGAGCGGAGAGATTGAGATCTCCGACCGCTACTTCTTCCTCTCGGGTCAGTACTGGCACACCGACGGCGTCCTCGTGACGACCGACCTGCTCCCCGTCTCCGCCGAGACGGTCGCGGAGGGCGGCAAGCTCACGAAGCTGATCCTGTATTTCGACAAGGGCGACGAGCCGACGGTCAGCCTCGTCGGCATCCAGGCGGCGGACACCGACCTGCAGTATCCCTTCTATCTCGCCGACCGGATCCTGACGGACGGCACCTACGGCTGTAACGGCTACGATCCCACCTATATCTGTGACCACAGCCTCGGCGGCCTTGCCGCGGGCGCCTATCTGATGAAGAAATACGGCGTCGGGGGCTGGGAGGAAGCGGTGGAATTCGCCGAGGCGGCGCTCAGGGAGTGCGACCGGGAGATCGACCGCGACCATTATATCCCCGACTTCTGGGAGAGCCCGATCGCCGGGTGCGACTTCATGATCCGCTGCGGGCAGGATCCCGCGAAATTCCGGCAGCTCGCCGGGAAATGGGCGGACCGCGTCGTTTCCGAGCAGCGCGCGGACGGCAGCTATCTCTGGCTCGACACCCGCAACACGGTCGCCGTACTGATCGCCTACGACCTGACCGGGAACGAAAAGTATCTGAACTCTGTCAAAAAGTTCGTCGCCGCCAATGATTACGCGGAGAACGGCGTCACCTACGGCGGGCAGTTCTATTCCGCGCTGTCCTTCACCGGCGCGGGCGACGCGGTGCTCCTCACCCGCCTCGGCAGAGAGGACGCGATCGACGTCGTCCTGAAGATCGGCGGCGCGCGCATCGACGACAGCGCCTTCTTCGCCTGCTCCGACCTCAACCCCTATTTCCTCGGCCTGTCCCTGAACGGCGCGATGCGGAGGACCTACGGCCCCGACGAAAAGAAGCAGATCCTGCATCTCGGCGAATACTGCCTCTACGACGCCGACGGCACCGTGACGGTCACCCGTCAGCCGACCTGCTATATCAATAACCCCTATAATCATTGACCCCCAAGAGCCGCCCCGCCGATCCCGAAGATCGCAGGCCGGCTCTTTTCCCATGCCCCGATCGAAAGCCCCCGCCCCCCGTTCGCGTCCCGACCGTTAAGGCACGGTTCGCAGAAAGCGAACCGGAGCCGCGCCTATAACCCGTAGGGCGGGGGCTTGCTCCCGC
>JAZLIW010000008.1:0-23000 GCA_045617585.1 Eubacteriales bacterium | reverse complement strand
CCCCCGAAAAGAAGCGTCCCGTGGTCGTCAAAAAAGCAGAACGCGTCGGCAGAAACGATCCCTGCCCCTGCGGCAGCGGCCTCAAATACAAAAAATGCTGCGGCAGAAATCAGGGAGCACAGTCCGGAGAAGACTGATCTCCGCTCCGTTCGCCGTATCCGGCGCATCGCCCGTCCGCGGCGCGATGCGCCTTTTGTGAAAGGAGGGATCCCCTATGAAGACGGGGCTCCTCATTGCCGGGCTGATCTTTTTTCTCAATCCCGGCTTCAGTATTTTTGATCTTCTGCCCGATTTCATCGGCTGCCTGCTCTTTCTGCGGGTTACCGACCGTCTGACGCCGATCTCCCCGTCCGCGGAGGACGCGGGGGAAAAACTGCGGGCACTGGTCAAGGTCTCGCTTCTGCGCATCGCCGTGATCCCGGTCTTTGCCGTCGTCGGGCGGGACGAGACCACCTTTTACCTCGTCTTTACGATGGTCTTCTCCTGCCTCGAGGGATATTATCTCTGGCGCGGGCTGAACGCGCTGATCGCGTCGTTCGACTATCTTTCCGTCCGCTCCGGGAACCGCGCCCTCGGGAAAACGGGCGGTCTCCGCATGCAGACGACCGTCTTCCTGCTCCTTCGTGCCTTCTTCAATATCCTGCCCGATCTTGCCTATCTTTCGACCGGGGACGAGGGGATCATCACGGGGACCGAATTCGCCGGGAACCGTCTGCTGCCCTACCGGAACCTGATGATCGCGATGAACCTCGTGATCGTCACCGTTTCCGGACTGATCACGCTGCTCGTCTGGCTCCGGTATTTCAAACGGATCCGGGAGGAGGAAGGGACGGAGGAAGCGATCGGCAGGCTCCTCGCGGAAGCGGTCCCCAACCGGGGCGCCGTCGTCCGCGGCACCGTATGTTCCGCGTTCGTCTTCTTCCTCCTTGCGGGATTCGCCTTCCTCGATTTTCTCGCCGACGGCGTTCCCGTGATCCCGGATTTTCTTGCCCTTTCCCTGCTCCTCCTCGGCATGGGAAGACTGAAGCGGCTTGAAGAAGACGGGACGGCGGAAAATGTTTCTCCTGCTCATTTTCTGCCGCTCTCCGTCGCGGCGCTCCTGCTGTCTTTGGTCTCGGACGTCTCCGCCTTTCTGTTCGCCGACCGGTACTACGAGGCGGCGACCGTGCTCGGTATCGGCGCGGCAGCGGTCGGAGAAGGGGGAAAGCTCTGGTTCCGGATCAATATCGTGCTGCGGTTGGTCTCCGCGCTCCTGACCGTTCTCGCGTTTCTTTCCGTCCGCGCCCGCCTGAACGGGATCGTGGAAGAACACGCCTGCATGGCAGCGGAAAAGGAATATCTCCGCCTCGGTGAAAAGATCGCGCGGCAGAAACTGAGGCTGAAAAATCTTCTGACCGGAAGCGCCGTCTTTCTTGCCGCTTCCAAACTGCTCTCCGCCGCGGAATACGCCCTGCTCTTCACGCCGGATCCGGTGATCACCCTCGGTTCGTTTCGCGTCACCCTCACGTTCTGGAGTTTCGTCCTGCTCGTCGGCGTCACGTTCGCCTTCTTCTTCCGTTATACCCTTGACAGTGTCAGAGAAGCGATCGACGAAAGATATCTGTAATTCCAAGCCAATATAAAAACCGGAGCTTTTCTCGTGGGAAAGCTCCGGTTTTTTCCGGAAGAGCCCTTCCGGCTTCAGTTCATCGTGAACGCTCTCGCGACCGCAAGATGCGTGCGGACCTCTTTCGGCAGCGGAACGACGCAGGAAAGCCCCTCCGCGGCGATCACGAAAGCGGTCTTTTCCGTCACCGTCTTTTCGTCGGACGCGGCGATCTCTGCAAGCGTACGGAACCCGGCGCGGAAATACAGCTCCGCCCGGATCTCTTTGACGCCCGGCAGATGGTAGAGTTCGCGGTACGCCGCCTGCCGTTCCGGATCGAGCCGCAGAGCAGACAGCTCCCTGAACTTCGCCGGTCTCGGATCGTAGAGCGCGAGGAAGCGCCGGAAGAGCCGTACCACTCCGGCATCGGGCAGTCCCGCGGCGATCAGTTCCCCGTCCGTCCGTTTTCCGGCATCGCTCTTCGTCACGCAGCCGAGCCCGCGCAGACCCGCGATCAGTGCGTCCCTCCGGGGGATCAGCGGCGCGTACGACTGCATCAGGCAGGCTTCGTCCAGAAGGACGGAAAGTGCTTCGATCGGATAATCGGTACGGAACATACGGTCACTTCTTCTTTCCGGTGTGTCTCTTCTTCACCGACCAGCCGAAGGTCCCGATCCGCTTCCCGAGCTCGTAGTATTCCCCGTGGGAATAGGCGAGGAGCTTCACGCGGTCGAGGCAGAATTTTCCGCTCTCGTCGAGCAGGACCTCGTCCACGTCGACGCAGACGATATCGGCAAGGAACATCGTATGGCTGCCGAGGTCCACCGTATCGGTGACGCGGCATTCCAAAGACAGAGGGCTTTCCGCGATCACGGGCGCGGAGACCTGAAAGCCTTTTTCGGCAGTCAGCCCGCAAAGCGCGAACTTATCCTTATCCCTTCCGGAATACACGCCGCAGGTATCCACGGCACGTGCGAGCGGCACGGTCGGGACGTTGATCACGAATTCCCCGCTTTCCCTGATCAGTCCGTAGGAATAACGGGACGGGCGGACCGAAACGTAGGTCTTCGGCGGATCCGAGCAGAGGATCCCGGTCCACGCGACCGTCAGTACGTTCGGCTTTTCCATCGTGCCGCAGCTCACGAGCGCAGGGGGAACGGGCGCGAGCAGCGTGCCGCCCTTCCATTCGAGTTTACTCATTTCATGCCTCCGTTTTTGTTTCATTGTATGCATTATACCGCGTTTTCTATACAAAATCAAGAGGGAATGCGCAATCCGTACCCCTGCGGAATGCAATCCGTTCCGGATCGGTTGACTTTTCCCCGCCGCCGCGCTATAATGAACGTACGAAAACGGAAAGGAGGGGGACCATGAAGATCGCGCTGGCAGTCAGCGAGGAAAACTACGAGGCAGTGAAAAGCGCGCTCCTCGCCCTCGGCATCGAAACAGACGACAGTGCCCCGTTCCTTCTGACTGAGCGGGACAAATACGTCAGCCATCTCGCCGTCCGCGACCCGAAAACCGGTGAGAAGCTGCACGTTCCGACCGACACGGTCGTGAAGATCGAGTCCTTCGGCAAGGAGGTCGAGGTCGTGACCGACGACGGCAGGTATTCGACCGCCGACCGCATCTATCAGCTCTCCTGCCTGCTCGACCCCGTGCAGTTCATGCGGATCAGCAATTCCATGATCGTCTCCCTGAAAAAGATCCGTCAGATCCGCCCTTCCCTGTCACAGAAGTTCGTGCTCCGTCTCACCGACGGCTCCGCCGTTGACGTGACCCGGAGCTATTACCACGCGTTCAAGGACCGTTTCGGTATTTAAGGAGGCCGCTATGCAGTCCATCATTCTGCTGTTCATCGCCGCGATCGTCTGCGCGCTGATCGGGCTGATCGTTTATTTCATCGTCTATAATAAAAAAGCCAACGAGCGGGTCACCGGTTCCTACGATCCGGCAAACGACGCGCGCATCCCCGCTCCTTCCTCCGCGCTCACGACGTTCTGGAAGGTCGTGCTCGTCCTGCTCCTCGTCTTTCTCCTCTGGCGCGTCGGGGATCTGCGCGACAGGGTCACGTCTCTCGAATTCAACGTCGGTCAGCTCTCCAACCGGATGAACTACCTGAGAATGGAGATCATCAACGAGATGGAAAACCGCCTTGAAACGCAGAACAGCCTGTTTTACGGGCTGGAAAGCGAAGAGATCTCCTACGACTGGGACGCGCTGACGGCAGAGGTCGCGGTACGGATCATCCCGAAGGAAATGACGAAGGACGCCGTTCTGACCCTGACCTATCGCGGGACCGAATACCCCTGCGTCCGCGACGGGAACGGTTGGAAAACGACGGTCACGGTCCCGCTCCTTGACGAAACCGACAGCGGCCTGACCCTGACCCTGACCGACGGCGACACCGTGAGAAACGAAAAGGAAAACCGTTCCCTGATCAAGGACCCGATCCATGCCATGTGCTCGGTCGACGCCGCGGAAAGCAAAAACGGCAAGATCATCCTTTCCGGCAGTGCCCTGCTGTTTCTGCCCGATCTCTTCCCAAAGGACGCAAAAGCCTCCGTGCTTTTGGAGCAGGGCGGAACGGTCCTTCTGGAAAAGAAACTGGAGCCGGACAAAGGCGGTGCCCTCCTCGCGGATGTGAGCGGAACGTATCCGCTCACGGACGGAGAACAGATCGCGATCAGCGTCCGTCTGGCGCTCCCGGGCGGCGGGTACGCCATCTTCCCTCTCGGCAGCTACGGGGTCGATATCTTCACCGTCGAGCCGGACGGTAAAGTCACGGTATACGATCAGAAAGGGAACGTGATCCTTCGCTGAACCGCGCTCCCGACGAAAAAAGCGCCGTGCGCTTGCGGTCTTACGATCGCAAAGCGTACGGCGTTTTTGATATTTCGGTTTTTCGTTTCAGATGCCGATCTCGGCAAGGCAGACCGCGTGGTATTCCCGCGTCATTTCGGGCGTGAGCTGACAGTGTCCCTGCCCCGGGCAGACCCGCAGCTCGATCCGCTTCCCCGCTTCGAGCATCGCGGAAACGAAGCGGCGGGAATGCCGGTCGATATTGACCGCCTGATCCGCCCCGCAGTGGAAGATATGATACCCGATATCCGGCATGGACGGGACGAGATGGAGCGGAGACGCGGTCTTCAGCGCCTCCTCCAGCGTCATATCGTAGTGATGGAAGGCACTGTACAGCGTGCGCGGCAGATCCTCCCGTTCCCCGAAATGATAGACGAGATCGCAGACCGGGCAGTTCGAGACGCACGCCTTCGGCGTCCGCGCGGCGTAGCGGGCGTAAACGAGGGAGGCGAGACCGCCCATGCTGAACCCGGTCGAAACGATCGGCGTTCCCTCCGGGAGGCGGTACGCATCAAACAGCACGTCGATCAGCTCGTCGACGAAGGAGACCGTCAGGTCGTTCATCCACGACCACGGGTTATAGTACGGTTCCAGCAGGATCACGCCCTGCTTTGCGAATTCGTCTCCCCATTCGCTCCCGTTTTTCATCCCGTTTGCGCCGAGCCCGTAGAAGTTCAGCACGATGCCGCGGATCGGACGGGTGCAGGAGCCGTCGTTCGAGTAAGCAAAGCGGCGAAGCGTTTCGTACGTGACGATCTTTTCCATATCTTTTCCTTTCAAAGCTCGAGCGTGAGGTCGCCCTCTCTGATCCAGCCGAGCTTCCGCATCAGCTCACCGAGAAGCAGGGAGATCACGGCGGGAAGCACCACGCATACCAGCACGAGCCCGCACCAGAACGCGGCATCCTTCTCCGCGGTCGCGGTGATGATGCCGAGGGGTCCGACCAGACCGCAGGTCCCCATCCCGGCGGAAACGCCCTCACAGTTCAGCCGGAACACGAGGGTGGAGATCGGTCCCGTGATCATCGAGGCGATGATCGGCGGGATCCAGACCACCGGGCGCTTCACGATATTGCCCATCTGGAGCATGGAGGTGCCGAGCCCCTGCGCAATGAGACCGCCGAAGCCGTTCTCCCGGAAGCTGATGACGGCAAAGCCGACCATCTGCGCGCAGCAGCCCGCCGCGGCAGCGCCGCCCGCGAGCCCCGAGATCCCGATCATGGCACAGATCGCCGCGGAGGAGATCGGAAGGGTCAGAACGATCCCGACGACGACCGAGACCACGATCCCCATGAGGAAGGGATGCAGCGCAGTCGCATCGTTGATGAAGGCACCGAGCCAGTACATCACGTACGCTACGCCGGGGCAGATCAGCTTCGCCAGTCCGAAGCCGCTGAGCAGCGTCACGGCGGGCGTCAGAAGGATATCCATCTTCGTCGAGCCGGCTTCCAGCTTGCCGAGCTCGCACGCCGCGGGCACCGCAAGGAAAGCGCCGGCAGGACCCGCGGTATAGGCGATCTCAGCGCCCGCGTCAAGAATGGTCGTCCCGCACATATAGCCGGCGGCGCCGACCGTCGCGCAGGAAAAGAGGACCAGCGGCGGTGCCTTCAGCGCGCTCGCGACGGCGATCCCAATCGCCGCGCCGCAGACGTAACCGTTCATCGCAAAGGAGGCGAGCTCGGTCAGCGCGTCAAAATGCATCCAGCCGCCGAGCGTCTTGAAGATCGTCCCGATCAGCAGGGAGGCGAAAAGACCCTGCGCCATCGCGCCCATCGCGGTGACGAAGTAGGTCTTTGCGGAAAGGGTGACGTTTTTCTTTTTCAGGAATTCCCGGAATTTCATCGGCTTCTCATCCTTTCGGTTCCGTATTCCTTTTCATTTTATCATAAGACACACCCGTTTTCAAGCGTCATTGTGATGAAAACGGGGCTTTTTTTGCCGGATTCATTATCATTTCACACATGGCGGCAGTTTTTCCGCTCCCTTCCTCCCCTCCTGCCTTGACAGAGGCGCCGGGAGGTGGTATACTGATTTTATCATCGATCTGACTGCCGGAAGAAAGGAAGCTTTCGCAAAGAGAAAGCCATGTTCAAAAATATGGACCGTCTTTATGTAATCGTCGAATCCGCCTTTTATACGATCATCCAGTACGCGATCCTGCTGATCGAACTGATCGGCGTCAGCGTACTGCTGTACGCGATCCTTCGCGCCGTGATCGGCATCTTCCGGAAGGACTCCACGCTCCGGCTGACGCTCGCGGAGGGGATCGCGCTCTCCCTTGAATTCAAAATGGGCGGAGAGCTGCTGCGTACCGTCATCGTCCGCGAATGGAAGGAGCTGCTGATCCTCGGCGCGGTCATTCTGCTGCGCGCCGCGATGACCTTCCTGATCCACTGGGAGATCAAGGTCGAAACGAAAAAAGAAAAAGACAAATCGCCGGAGGAACCGATCTCTTCGGCATCGGATCCCGAAGGAGCCGATTGACAGAACCGCTGATACGTCAATAAGGAAAAAATGGATAAATACGAAGCACTCCGACAATATTTCGGTTACCCGTCCTTCCGTGAAGGGCAGGAACCCATCATCGACGCGATCCTCGGCGGCAAGGACGCCTTTGCCATCCTGCCGACCGGCGGCGGGAAAAGCATCTGCTACCAGATCCCCGCCCTGCTGCTGCCCGGGATCACGCTCGTCGTTTCTCCGCTGATCTCCCTGATGAAGGATCAGGTCATGTCGCTGCGGGAAGCGGGAATCCCCGCGGCGTTCGTCAACAGTACGCTGACGTCCGCACAGATGAGCAAGGTCTTCCGCAATATCGAGACCGGCAGTTATAAGATCGTATATATCGCGCCGGAGCGGCTTGAGACCGGGGGCTTTCTTGAGCTTGCCTCCAGGCTGAAGATCTCACAGCTTGCCGTGGACGAGGCGCACTGTATCTCTGAATGGGGACAGGATTTCCGCCCCAGCTATCTGAAGATCCCGGCGTTCGTCGACGCGCTTCCCTGCCGTCCGACCGTTGCCGCGTTCACCGCGACGGCGACCGAGCGGGTACGGGAGGACATCGTCCGCCTGCTCGGTCTTCGTTCCCCCGTCAGCGTCCTGACCGGCTTCGACCGCCCGAACCTGAATTTCGAGGTCCTGCAGCCGGCAAACAAGATGACGGCACTGAAAAAACTGATCGCCGAGCGGAAAGGCAAGAGCGGCATCGTCTACTGCGCGACCCGGAACAAGGTGGAGCAGGTCTGTGACGCTCTCCGGGAAAGCGGGATCGCCGCGACGCGGTATCACGCCGGACTCAGTGAAGAAGAGCGGCGGGTCAATCAGGAGGACTTCGTCTACGACCGCTCTCCGGTCATGGTCGCGACCAACGCCTTCGGTATGGGGATCGACAAGTCCAACGTCGGCTTCGTCATCCATTTCAATATGCCTCTCAGCATGGAAGCGTATTATCAGGAAGCGGGCAGAGCCGGACGCGACGGCAGCCCCGCCGACTGCATCCTCCTCTGGTCGGGAGGCGATCTGCACACCGCGCTGATGCTGATCGAAAACGGGAACGAAAACACGGAGCTGACGGAAAAAGAAAAGGAAACACTGCTCCGGCAGAACAAAAAGAGGCTGGATCAGATGGTCGGTTACTGCAAAACGACCGCCTGCCTCCGCGCGTACATCCTCTCCTATTTCGGGGAGGCGCACCCCGATTCCTGCGGAAAATGCGGGAACTGCCGGGCGTCCTTCCGGGAGGAGGATATGACCGTCCCGGCACAGAAGCTTCTTTCCTGCGTGCGGCGTGCCTACGATCACCTCGGCTATCCCGTGGGCAAGCTCCTCATCACGCAGATCCTCGCGGGCGCGGATACCGAGCGGATCGAATCCCTCTCGCTCGACACGATCTCGACCTACGGTCTCCTGCGCGAGATGGGGCAGACGAAGATCCGGGAACTCGCCGACCTGCTGGAGGAACGGGGCTATCTCGTCACCGATCCGGTCCACGGCGGCGTCAGCCTGACCCCGGCGGCAAAGGATATCCTGTTCGGCGGCGTGCGTCTGACCGCAGCCATCAAGGAGACGCCGAAACCGGAGCCCAAGCCGAAGGCCAAACCGAAAAAGAAGGGGAAGCGCGGCACCGCAAGCACAAGGCAGTCCGACGGCGACCTCTTCGAGCAGCTCCGTACCCTGCGTTTTCTTCTTGCGGAGCAGGAAAAGGTCCCCGCTTACGTCATTTTTTCCAACGCAACGCTGCAGGACATGGCGGAAAAAATGCCGACCGATACCGAGGAGCTGATGACGGTCTCCGGTGTCGGGCGCGTAAAAGCAACGAAATACGGAGACGCGTTCATCAGCGTGATCCGGAATTACCTGAGCGATGAATGACTCCGGGAGGTATACGATGCGGAAAGCAGATCTCATCATATTTTCGGGACAGAGCAATATGCAGGGGCAGTCGGAAGCACTGCTCCCCGTTTCCCTTCCCGACGACGTTTACGAATACCGCTATCTGACGGATTCCCTGATCCCGCTCGCCGATCCCGTCGGGGAATCGATCCGGTACGACGGGGAGCCGGGAGAGGACGTCACCGTCGGAACGGATGTCCCGCGCTGGCTGAGCGAACACGTCACGGGGTCGTCCTGTTACGGTCATACATCGCTCGTCCCCGCTTTCCTGTCCTCTTTCCGCGCCCTGACGCAGCGTCCAGCGGTCGCCGTCCATATCGCAAAGGGCAGTACCGTGATCGCTGACTGGCTTCCCGGCACGCCGGGCTTCACGATCCTCGTAACAAAGGCCGCGGCAGCGCTGCGCGCGGTCGGAAAACGGTATGGCGTCGGACGCGTCTTCTTCGTCTGGCTGCAGGGGGAGAGCGACGCGATCTTCGGCACTGACGCTGAAATTTACGGGAAGCGGCTCCGTCTTCTCGGAAATGCCCTGCGTGAATCTCTCGGCATCCGTGCGTTCGGTATCATCCGCGTCGGGCATTTCACTTTCGATGCACGGGACGACGCTATCATGGAAGCACAGAGCCTTGCCGCGGCAGACCCGGACGAACCTCCCTTCTTCGTGATGCTGACCGAGAAAGCGGCGGAACTCATTCGGGACCCGCGGTGCGTGAATCCCTTCGTTCCCGGACATTTCGGCGCGCACGGTCTGCAGGTCCTCGGCACCCTTGCCGGAACAGCGCTCGGCGAATACGCGCTCCGCGAAGAACAAAACAGCCGGAACTGATCCGGCGTCAAAACGCCCCCCGTCGGTCACCTTCGTTTCCGACAGGGGGCGTGCGTTATTCAAAACTTGTCAGTCGTACATGGGGGTGGAGAGATACCGGTCGCCGGCGTCGGGCAGCAGGACGACGATGCGCTTCCCCGCGTTCTCCGGGCGTTTTGCGGCGATCAGCGCGGCACAGAGCGCGGCGCCCGACGAGATCCCGACCAGGATCCCCTTCGTTTTTCCGAGCAGACGTCCGACGCGGTAAGCGTCCTCTTCCGTGACCGCCAAGACCTCGTCGATCAGGGAAACGTCAAGGGTATCGGGAACGAACCCGGCACCCATCCCCATCAGACCGTGCGTACCGGACCGTCCCTCGGTCAGGACCGGGGAATTCTTCGGTTCGACCCCGATGACCTTTACTCCGGGCTTTTTCATCTTGAGATACCGTGCGGTCCCCGTGATCGTACCGCCGGTACCAATGCCGGCAACGAACAGATCCACGGTCCCGTCCGTATCCTCGTAGATCTCGGGACCCGTCGTTTTGAAATGGGCGGTGGGATTCGCGGGATTGACGAATTGACCCGCGAGGAAGCTGCCGGGCGTCGCCGCGGCGATCTCCTCCGCCTTCTCGATCGCACCTGCCATACCGCGGGCGCCTTCGGTCAGAACGAGCTCCGCCCCGTAGGCGGCAAGCAGCTTGATCCTTTCTCTGCTCATGGAATCCGGCATGGTCAGGATCACGCGGTACCCCTTGACCGCGGCAACGGCGGCAAGTCCGATGCCCGTATTGCCGCTCGTCGGTTCAACGATGACGGAACCGGGACGCAAAAGTCCCTTTGCCTCCGCATCGGCGATCATCTCCGCCGCGACGCGGTCCTTGGAAGACCCCGCAGGGTTCCTTCCCTCGGGCTTCACGAGGAGTTCTGCGTAAGAGGGTTCGCCGTCAAAGCCGGTGACGTCGATCAGCGGCGTGTGCCCGATCAGTTCGGTGATATCGTGATAGATCTTCATATCTTTTATTTATGATACAGTTTTTTGGTGTAGTATTTCGGTTCGGAGGTCAGGTGCAGACCCAGCTTGCGGTAGACGTCGTCGTCGACCTGCGCTAAAATCACGGTGGAATGCGCTTCGCAGCCGCGCAGATCGTTCAGCGCGTCCATCGTGCGGCGCGCCACGTCGCTGGTCGCGGCACTGATGGAAAGCGCGATCAGGACCTCGTCGGAGTGGAGACGGGGATTGTGATTGCCGAGGATCCCGGTCTTGAGCGACTGAACTGGCTCAATGACTTCGGGAGCTATGACCTTGACTTCCTTTTTGATCCCGGCAAGCGTCTTCGCGGCGTTGAGCAGCGCTGCGGAGGCGGCACCGAGCAGATCGGAGGTCTTGCCGGTCACGATCCTGCCGTCCGGCAGTTCGATCGCTACGGCAGGCTGGTCCCCGGTCGATTCGCCGCGTCTGATCGCGGCGGCAACGACCGTGCGGTCCTCCGGCGTGATCCCGGTCTGCCGCATCAGCGACTCGATCTTGCGGATCGCCTCGTTCTTGACCTTTCCCGCCTTGACGTCGCAGAGCGTGCGGAAATAGCGGCGGATGATCTCTTCCCTTGCGGCGGCGCAGCATGCCGCGTCGTCGTCGATGCAGTAGCCGATCATATTCACGCCCATATCAGTCGGAGACTTATAGGGGCTGGAGCCGAAGATGCGCTCAAAGATCGCGTTGAGCACCGGGAAGATCTCGATATCGCGGTTATAGTTGACCGTTGTCTTGCCGTACGCCTCAAGGTGATAGGGGTCGATCATGTTCAGGTCGTTCAGGTCGGCGGTCGCCGCCTCGTAGGCAAGGTTGATCGGATGCTTGAGCGGCAGGTTCCAGATAGGGAAGGTCTCAAACTTGGCGTAGCCGGAGCGGATGCCGCGGACGCTGTCGTGGTACAACTGGGAAAGGCAGGTCGCCATTTTACCGGAGCCGGGGCCGGGCGCCGTCAGAATGACGAGCGGACGGACGGTCTCGATATAATCGTTCCTGCCGAGCCCCTCCGGGCTGACGATATGGGATACGTCATGCGGATAGCCCTCGATCGGATAATGGAAGAAGACCTTCATCCCGAGGTTTTCCAGCCGTTCCCTGAATTTGACCGCCGAGCTCTGTCCGTTGAACTGCGTGATCACGACGGAACCGACGTAAAGACCGATCTCACGAAACGCGTCGATCAGACGAAGCACGTCGCTGTCGTAGGTGATGCCGATGTCGGCTCGGACACGGTTGCTCTCGATATCGGAGGCGTTGATGACGATCACGATCTCCGCGCTGTCCTTCATGGAAAGGAGCATCTTCACCTTACTGTCCGGCTGAAAACCGGGGAGGACGCGCGACGCGTGATAGTCGTCGAACAGCTTCCCGCCGAATTCCAGGTACAGCTTCCCGCCGAACTGCGAGATCCGTTCCTCGATCCGTTCCGACTGCATGGCGATATATTTTTCCTGATTGAAACCCGTTCTGATCATATGGTCATCCTCTTTATTTCATTCCCGCCCGGGGATATCCCGCCGCGCGGGGATTTCCTCCCGGAAACGCCGCGTCAAAAAACAGTCAGCCGAAGCACCCGTCCGGGGCAGGCGCTTCGGCTTCTGAACGTTCAGGCGATCAAAGATCAGGCGTTGATCCCGCAGAGAAGGTCGATCAGGGAGACGCCGTTCTTCAGCAGCTCGTAGTCGGCGCTGACCATCGCGGTGATCTCGGAATCTGCGGGCAGCTCGGCGTACTTCTCAAGAGCGGCAGCGACGCCGTTCTCCGCGCAGAAGGAGCTGACCTCGATCGCGGCGGCATCGTCCTCGGGAGCGAAGAAGAGCGCTGCTGCCATGCCGGCGCAGATGTTGACGGGCTTGATGCCGTGCTTGATGCAGAGCTTCGCGGAGCCGACGAGACGGTCGTTCGCGGAGAGCTTTCTCTTGGTATCCTTGCCGACACGGTCGATCGTATCGCCGAGAAGCTTGTTCTCGTAGCGGCTGATCAGGTTTGCGGAGAAGTCAAGCAGAGAGCCGAGCTCAACGCCGTGCTCAGCGGAGAGCGCACGGGAGGATTCCAGCAGGGCACGGAGGGAGAGATACTTGATCTCTGCGTCCTTGGATGCTTCCCAGATATAGGTGTAGCCCTTGAGCTTGCCGAAGTACGCGGTGACGGCGTGGCTCATGTTGTGCATGAAGAGCTTTCTCTGGATATAGAAATCAAAGGGCGTGAAGGGGACCATGTTCTTGATCGCGGGGATCTCGCCCTTGAACGCCGCCTTATCGACGGGCAGCTCACAGTATTCCTCGACGCAGACCGCCAGCGGGTTCTTCTCCGCGATCTCCTTGGGAGTCGCGGGGACCATTCTGCCGATGGAGGGCTCGACGAGCGCGACGTGAGAATCGAAATACGCCTTATCCTCGTCACCGAGATCGCCCTTGACCAGTTCCGCAAAGTAATGATCGGCACCGATCATGTTTTCGCAGATGATGATGTTCAGAGGAGCCTCGATGCCGCGGGCACGGCGGAGCTTTACGCCTTCCGCAACGTTTGCGTGGATGAACTTCAGGATGTTGACGCCGACCGCGGTCGCCATGATGTCGGCATCCGCGATCGCCTCGGCGATTGCCTTGACGTCCTTGCCGTCAACACCGCTGACGTTCTTCACCGGGTGTTCCTCGTACTCGCCGTTCTTCGTGATATAAACGGGATATTCGTGATCCTCGTTGAGCTTGTTGATGACCGTCATATTGACGTCAATGAAAGAGACCGCATAGCCGGACTCGTAGAAGAGCTGGGCGATGAAGCCTCTGCCGATATTGCCAGCGCCGTACATTACTGCTTTTTTCATTTTATTTTGTCCTTTCAGAAAAGAAATTCGGAAAAATTACTTTACAATCTACATTATATATGCTATAATACAATAAATCAAGCGGTTCGGCGAAAAAAAATTAATTTCGGAGAATTCCCTATTTTTTCGTCGGATGAATGAATGAATTTCATAAAAAGGACGGTATTTCTCATGAATAAGGGCATCATCGTAGCCGGCAACATGATCGTTGACCTGCTGAAGAAGATCGACGCGTATCCGGAGGCGTGTAACCTGACCACGATCCGCAAGGTCGAGCAGTCTATGGGCGGTCTCGTTCCCAACTGCATTCAGGACCTCGCCATCATCGACCCCACCCTTCCCCTGAAGGCGGTCGGCATCGTCGGCAAGGATGACTACGGCAAGTTCATCGTCGAAAACCTGAAAAAATATCCGAACATCTCCACCGAATTCGTCAAGGAAGCCGGTCAGACCTCCTTCACCGACGTTATGTACGACAGCGTCCGCCGCACCCGCGCGTTCTTCCAGTTCCGCGGCGCCAACGCCGAGTTCTCTCAGGCGGATATCGACTTTGACAAGATCGAGGGCGACATCCTTCACATCGGTTATATCCTCCTCCTCGACACGCTCGACGAGCCGGACGACGAATACGGCACCAAGATGGCGCGCCTCCTTGCCGACGCCCAGAAGCACGGCATCAAGACCTCCATCGACATCGTCTCCGAGGAAAGCGACCGCTACCGCACGACCGTCGCTCCCGCGCTGAAGTACACCGACTACTGCATCATCAACGAGGTCGAATCCGCGAAGATCGTCGGGATCCCCTCCAAGGATGAGGACGGCAATATCATCGAGGAAAATATGCCGAAGATCCTGCGCGCGCTCCGCGAGCTCGGCGTTTCCAACTGGATCATCATCCACGCGCGTGACGCCAGCTACGGCCTCGACGTGGACGGCACCTACGTCCGCATCGACGCGCTCGACATCCCGCGTTCCATGATCGTCGGCACCACCGGCGCCGGTGACGCGTTCTGCTCCGGCACCATCTACGCAGCCTACAAGGGCATGAGCATGATCGACGCGATGAACTTCGGTACTGCCGTTGCTTCCTGCTCCATCCTTACCGCAGGTGCGTCCGACGGTATCCGTTCTTTCGAGGACACGCTGAAATTCGCAAAGGAATTCCCCGAACCCAAGATGACCGTCATCAAGTAATCCCGTTTTCTCTCCGGAGCCGTACTTCCGTGCGGCTCCGGTTTTCTGTTTCCGGGGTCCAAAAATTCATAAATATCCCTTGTATTTCCCTTCCCGCTATGTTAAAATGAAAAAAAGTGTGATCGGAGGAAGCCGACGATGCTGTACGATTTTCATGACTACGGATTGGACGAAAAGAAACCGACCATGATCGCAAAACCCGTTATCTCCGCGATCTATACCGCGGACCCCGCCGCTTCGGTCGGTGAGGACGGCAGACTGTACGTTTACGCCTCCCACGATATGGACCCGCCGCGCGGCTGCGACTGCATGGACCGCTATCACGTATATTCGACCGCCGACATGGTGCACTTCCGTGACGAGGGGGAGATCCTCCGTTCCGACGAGGTCACCTGGGGCAGACCGGAGGGCGGCTTTATGTGGGCGCCCGACTGCAAATGCAAGAACGGGACCTATTACTTTTATTACCCGCATCCCTCGGGATCGCATTGGAACGACACCTGGAAGATCGGCGTTGCCGTCAGCAAATCCCCCTGCCGCGATTTTCACGACATGGGGTATATCGAAGGGATCGGCGGCTGGTGCATGATCGACCCCAGCATCTTCATTGACGACAACGGCATCAATTACCTCTATTTCGGCGGCGGCGCCATGCCGCGCGCGGTCATCCTCGAAGACGATATGATGACCGTCAAGGACGGGACCGTTTACGAAATGGAAGGACTGGAAGACTTCCACGAGGCGTCCTACGTCTTCAAACGCAACGGGCTGTACTATATGACCTATTCGGACAACCTGAACGGGAACAACCGGATGCATTACGCCGTCTCCAATCATCCGCTCGGACCCTGGGAGCACCGCGGGATCTATCTGACCCCGACCGGCTGCGACACGTCGCACGGCTCGGTCGTCGAGTTCCGCGACCGGTGGTACTGCTTCTATCACAACTGCGTGATCTCGGGCGGCAGAGGCAATCTGCGCTCGGTCTGCGTGGACGAGCTCTTCTTCGACGAGGACGGAGACATTCTCCCCGTCGTCCAGACCGCTGTCCCCTGTGAGACGGTCGGTGAAGAAGAAACGCTCCCCGACGACACCCCCTTCTTCCCTGCCTCCGCCGCGGTGCGGCTCGACCGCAGAGCGACGTTCGACGGGGACGGGAACGCGATCGTCGAGCGCGGAAAAAATCTGATCTTCACCAAGCTCGACGGGATGGAGGGCGGACGTTTTTCCTTCCGCTTCGTCTACGAAACGAAGGTGCCCCTCTCTCATCTGCGCCTGATCGTCAACGATACCGACTGGTCCTATATCAACCTTGCCGCGGGCTACGACAGCGCCGCGTTCACCGTACTGCTCCGCCCCGGCTGCGTCAATACCGTCCGGCTTGAATTCACCGACGGAGAAGGAATCTTCCGCGGCTTCTATACCGAACCGCTGGACTGAAAAAAGGAAACATCATGATCGAACAAACCCGGCTTGTCCGGATCCGCATCCATTCCGTCATCACGGAGCTGCCCGGCCCCTTTGAGATCGGCGCCGAGCCCGATATGTCGCTGCTCTTCCCCGGGTCCGGGAAGGATGACATGCCGGAGAGAGAAATGATCAGCTGCACGGTCGAGGGCAGACTGCATTCCGACGGAGAATATCTCCGTCTTTCCTATAACGAACGGGAAGACATGGGCTTTTCCGACAACACCTCGACCATCGTCTATTTCAAAAAGGCAGAGCCCGAGACCGTTACGATGGTCCGCACCGGCGACGTTTCCACGGCGATCCGTTTTTCCGCCGCGGAAAAGCGGCAGGTCGTTTCCTATCATACCGGATATTTCCCGATCGAGTTCGTCATGAACACCAACCGGGTCGTCAACACGCTGACCGAGAACGGCGGCGAGCTCTTCCTTGACTACGAGATCGAGATCCGCGGCACCCGGACCCAGCGCACCGTTCTGCGTCTCCGGGTCACGAGAGAGGAGAAAAACGCATGACCGGAGCCGAATTCGGCACGCTGCTCAAAAAAGGCGTCTCCGGCGGATATCTGTTCTACGGTGAGGAAGCGTATCTGAAGCACCGCTATCTGGAATCGCTCCGCAAACGGATCCTCCCCGATCCCGGTCTGGACGCCTTCAACCGCTTCGCCTTTGACGAGAGGAATTACGACGCCGATTCCCTGCGCAGCGCGATCGCTTCTTTTCCCGTCATGGCGGAACAAAAGCTCATCGAGCTCCATTCCCTCCCGCTGCGTCAGATGTCCTCCGGGGAGATCACCGACCTCACCTCCGCCCTCTCCGAGATCACGGAAGGGGACGGGACGGTACTGGTCCTCTATACCACCCCGGACGAGCTCGACCCCGGGACCGTCAAAAAACCGTCCGCTCTTTTCAAGACGTTGTCCGGCGTACTGACGCCGGTCGCCTTCGACCGCGAAACGCCCGCGCGTCTGCAGAAATGGATCGAGCAGCACTTTGCCGCGCAGCACGTCTTTGCGCCGCACGAGCTCTGCCAGCTCCTGACCGACTACGTCGGGAAGGATATGTACGCGCTCGCGGGTCAGATCGACAAACTCGCCTGCTACGTTCTCGCGCAGGGGCGTGACCGTCTGACCGAGGAGGATATCCGCAAGGCAGCTTGCCGTTACCGGGAAGAGGAGCCCTTCGACTTTGCGAACGCGATCCTGAACGGAGACCTCTGCGAGGCACTCTCCCTTCTTTCGGAGAAGAAGCTGCGTAAGGAAGCACCGGAAGTCATTCTGGCAGGCGTCTCCACCGTATTTACCGATCTTCTGACGCTGCGGATCCTGTACGACAACGGTTTTTCACCGAAGGAAATGTCACAGAAAACGAATATGCACGAATACCGGGTCAATCTTTATCTCCGTACCGCGTCGAAAAAACCCGCCGCGCTGCTCAAAAAGGCGCTGTCGCTCTGCTCCGACGCGGACCTGAAGATCAAGAGCACCCCACTTGACCCATACGTCCTGCTCGACCGTCTCGTCGTCGAGACGGCGACCCTTCGCTGATATGAAACGAATCTTTTCCAAAGAAAGCGAAAAAAAGCGCCTCGCTTTCGTTCTTCCGGTCTCCGGCGTCCTGATCCCGACCGTTCTTTCCGCCGTTTCCGCCCTGATCCTGCTGCTTGCGGGAACGGAAGAGCCCGTTTCCGTCTCGACCGTGATCTTTGCGATCGCCGCGCTTGCCGGATGGGGGATCTTTTCCTGGTTCTCCCACAGACGGGCGAAAACCGCGGAGCTCACCGTCTTCCAGACCGCTTTCTGGGGTGCCGGGATCCTGCTCTACCTGATCCAGCTGATCGCAGATGCCGCAGCGGCTAAAGCCGCGGCGGACTCCGCCGTTCTTCCCTTTTTTCTGCTCGCCCTCGATCTCCCCGTGCTCAGTTACACGGCGCTGATCTCTCTGTTCGGCATCACGGACGCGTTTGCGGAAGCGATCTTTTCCCTGATCCCAGCGGCGGTATTCGTGCTCATCGGGGTCCTGCATTTAAGAGAGCGGCGGATCAAACGAAACGGAGGGACCGGGAAATGAATCATACCGATAAGCCGTCCGTCGCACAGGTCATCGTCGTTGAGGGAAAGTACGATAAGATCAAGCTGGACTCTCTTCTCGACGCGACGGTCATCCCCTGCGACGGCTTCTGTATCTTCAAGGAACCGGAAAAAGCCGCCCTGCTCCGCCGTCTGGCAAGAGAGCGCGGGATCATCGTCCTCACCGACTCGGACGGTGCCGGACTCGTCATCCGCAACCACCTGAAAAACCTTCTTGCGGGAGAAAACGTCATCCACCTTTACGTTCCCGCCGTCCGCGGGAAAGAAAAGAGAAAGGCCCAGCCCTCGAAGGAAGGACTCCTCGGCGTGGAGGGGATCGACGCGGAGGTCATCCGTTCCCTGTTCGCCCCGTATACCGTCGGCGCGGATCAAGTCAGGGAAAAAGCAGCCCTGACGAAGACCGATCTTTACGAGGACGGGCTGACCGGAGGGGAAGGCAGTTCCCTTCTCCGTCGTGCCTTCTGCCTGAAAGCGGGACTTCCCGCCTCGATCGGCACGAACGCGTTTCTGGAGGCGATCAACCTTCTTTTCACCGAGGAGGAATACCGTTCTCTTCTCGCAGCAGCCAAAGGAGAAAACCACTGACATGACAGAACGCAGCGAAAAACAAAAAAAGACGAAGGAGATCGTCCTTTATATCATTTTCGGTCTCCTGACCACCCTTGTCAATTTCCTCGTCTATACGCCCCTCACCAATCTGCTCGGCGCGGATCACCGTATTCCGGTGTTCGGTCTCTTTACCCTGCCGTGGTATCAGATCACGAACGTCATCGCGTGGATCGCCGCCGTTCTTTTTGCTTACTTCACGAACAAGCTCTTCGTCTTTGAATCGAAAAGCTTCGCCCCGCGCGTCCTGATCCCCGAGATCCTCTCCTTTGCGGGGGCAAGGGTCCTGACGCTTCTGATCGAGAACGGGATCATGTTCCTTTTCATCGACGTGATCCACGCCGACAAGTGGGCGCTCGTGGAATGGGGCGCCGGACTGCTCGGACAAAACGGTGATTTTGCGATCAAAGCGGGAGCGGAGGTCATCGTCGTGATCCTCAACTACGTTTTTTCCAAGCTCTTCATTTTCCGTAAAAAGGAATGATCCGCCGCGCCAAAGCGGGTCAGAAGGAGAAAAAGCTTCATGGATATTCTGTTCCGTACCGAAGAATACGTTTTTTCCTGCCGGGTGGCGGGCATCTGCGTGCAGAACGGGAAAATGCTGCTGCAGAAGCTGAAAGAGATCGAGCTCTTCCCGACGAACGTCGCGGCGCTCATGGAGCGGCAGAATACCGAAGTACGGCACTTTATTTACCGGGAGTGACCGAAGTATCATCTCGCGAATTGAAAAAGACCCGTCGTTCGGCGGGTCTTTCTGATTTTCGCTTCTGTTCGGTTCAGTCGAGGAATCCCTCGCGGATCGTGACGCCGAACGCTTTGGCGATGACCTTCAAGTCCTCGTCGGTAATGGTCTGGAGCCACGGCTTGCCCTCGATCTTCATATAGATCTCGGCTGCCTTTTCGGCGGTTTCGATCAGACCGAACGCTTCGTCCAGGTCCTTGCCGACGCCGTAAATGCCGTGCTGTGCCCAGACGACGAGGCGGGCGGTCTTCATTTTTTCCGCGGTCGCTTCCCCGATCGCGTTGGTCCCGCAGAGCATCCACGGCAGGACGTTGACGCCGTCCGGGAAGACGACCATGCACTCGGTGCACATCTGCCACAGCGTATGCGTGAATTCCTTTTCATCCAGCGAGTGGATGAAGGACATGGCGAGCAGATTGACCGGATGGCAATGCATGACGACGCGGTTCTGCGGGTCGATCGAGCGGCGCACCGTGTGAGACATGAGGTGCGCGGGAAGCTCGGAGGTGAATCTGCCGCCGTCGGAGTAGCCCCAGATCAGCTCCGCGGTATCCCCCGCGGCGTTCAGGCGGAAGAGACCCATGTTGCGGGCGGGATCGTATTTGACGTTCTTGAAATACTTGCCGGTCCCGGTCACGAGGAAATATTCCCCTGCAAGGGAGGGCGCGGCGAAGCCGATCGGGATCTCGCGGATCACCTTTTCGGTATCGAACCAGGGCTT
Organism: Eubacteriales bacterium; assembly: GCA_045617585.1. Lineage (GTDB taxonomy): Bacteria > Bacillota > Clostridia > Oscillospirales > CAG-272 > CAKRZE01. The sequence continues at coordinate 2,679 of JAZLIW010000008.1, read as the reverse complement.
GACCTCATCCTCATGGAGCAGCAGGCTGACGTTGCCGCCGTTTCTCTCGTCCCAGCCGTGATCGTACATCAGGGAAACGATATTGATCATATCGGTCAGAAATGCGGGTTGATGATTCATAATGAACACCCCTTTTTCGTTTTTTTCATTATAGCACGTCCGGCGGCGGAGTGCAAGTCTTTTTGTGGAAATCGGGAAAAGATCCGCCGTTACTCCGCGCAGGAGATCAGGTAGGTATCGGCATCCGGTACGTAGATCACTCTGCCGTAGAGGGAAAAGATCCGGATGAACTCGGTGAAGGTGACCTTTTTGTCCTTCAGAAGCGACCCGACTCTGCCGACGTACCGGGAAGCACATTCGTGATCGCCGAGCAGCCGACGCACGTCGTCCATTCCGATCAGCATCTCACCGGCTTCGTTCCGTTCCAGCGTCCCGTCCGGATAGAAGACCCCGTCGGCAACGACCGCGTGAAGCACGGTCGGATCCGGCGTGACCCGGTAACCGTTCTTCTCCGGTATGGCGGACGTTTCCTCCCCCGTCCATTCAAAGACCGGCGTCAGCTCACCCCGTTTTTCACGGACGGTAAAGGAGGCGTCCCCCGTCTTTTCCAGTTTTCCGTTAACCGTAATCCCGACGAAGCGCCAGCCGGGATCGGGCACTGCCGTACAGACGTGCGAATAGCCGGGCACGGTATAGTAATCCTGTCCTTCTTTGCGGAGCGGGAGCCCGTCGATCAGCAGTCTTCCGCCCTCCGCGCCGCGCACCGCGACCGCGGTATAGTCAACGCCGGTCCGTTCCTCGATCTGCGGGAGAACGGTCGTCTGCCGCTGCTCGGCGAAGACGCGCATCCGCTCGACCGAGAGATCCCAGTCGTAAGCGCTTTCCCCGTAGGCGTCGGCGTAATAGGAAAGGTGATACCCCGCTTCCTTCGCAACGACCGCCTGATACCGGCTGATCGCGTCAAGGAGATTCGACGGTTCCCCGATCGAGTTTGCGAAGAGACGCAGGTATTCCGTAAAGCGCTGACGGAAGTCCCCGTTCTGCAGCAGATGCCGGAAGATCCCGTCGATCAGCTGCGGCGCGCCGCCGTCCTTCTCCAGGACCTGAAAGAAATCGGTCCCGATATCGCTGCTGTACCCGAGGCTTTCGTTCACGAGGGTATTCATCGTGATATCCATGTCCTTGATCACGAAGCGCCATCTGCCGTCAAAGCCAGGATCCTCGTCCGGCTGATACCCGTTCCCGGCATAGCGCCAGACGCGGATATTGTTCCTCGGCCAGTCCCAGTTGTTGAGATAGCATTCCGCGGTCACGTACTGGATGAAGTTGTCGATATCCAGATAGGTGCAGGCGATCTCGTATTTTTTCGGATCGGTGAAGTCCGCGCCGCGCAGGAACTCCAGCACCCGCTTGAACTCGCGGAAATCCGCTTCCGTCCCGTCGTCGTGCTCCCAACCGAGGTAGGGGGATTCGGCGTTCTGTACCACCGTCATATTGGCGGTCGTCACGTCTTCGGCGTCCACACCGTAATAACTCTCAAAATAATCGGGGGAATAATCCTCCGTGATCGTCATCAGCCCGTAATAGCTGCCGTTGAGAAAGACCGAGACCGGTCTGCACCGGGCGGTCGTCAGCGCGTCGCAGTCCTGCAGCAGCTCGTACGCCGCCGCGTTCGTAAACAGCGTATTCCCGACGTTGGAGGCGCCGCCGCGGAGAAGAAGCGTATCGAACTCGTTGATCCTATCGCCCGTGATCCCGGAAGTCAGTCCCTCAAAAAAGGGATATTTCATTTTTCCGGTCGCGGGACTGTATTCTTTTCGGGCGAAGATGCGAAAGTTTTTCTGTGCTTCCTTTCTTGACCCCGTGCCGTTGAGCCGGATCCCGACGTTCTGTGAGAACTCCATCTGCCCGTCGGCGGAATACAGAGAAAAGGAAGCGGGACGTTCCCATTCTCTCCCCTTCGCGTTGTAGTTCGCCGCGATCACCGATTTTCCTTCGCGGTACAGATCCGCCTGCTCTCCCTCGACGAGGATCCCGCGTTCGTAGGAATACAGATCGTCGGGTTCCGCAACGAGCGAGACCACCCCGGTCGAAAAACGGTCCTCTTCCAGCGGGAACAGATAGGAGGCCGTCACAGTCTGCCCGAGCTTTTCCCCGTTTGCGTCGAAGGCCGCAAGACGCAGGACGCGGACGGTCACGCCGCCGTTTTCCGCGGCGTCCCCTCCGATCCCGAGGGTCAAAGGCGTATCAAGCGCGGGGGACGCAGACGTCGGCTCGGTACAGTCGAGCGTATAGCGTACGACCGCACCGGCAGGCGCCGAAACGGTGACCGATATCTCCCCGCCGTAAACGCCGGGCAGCGGCTGCGGCACCGGCATCCCCTCCGTAAACCCGGACGGAAGCCCCGGTTTTTCGGTCTGTTCCGGCGGAGAGACGGGCTCCTCCGGCCGGCAGGAGACCGTAAGGAAAAGAGTGATGAAAAGCAGAATAGCAAAGAAGATTTTTTTCACCGGATTCCTTCTTTCATCATGGAAACTGGCACCCGGCCGTCCTTGCCCGCCGGCGGCCCCGCCAACCAGGCGTAGTCGCAATAGGCGTACGCGCCGACAATCGGCGCCTCGACGCGCGCCGGCGCGGCGAGACTCGTGCTGCCGATGTAGAGCAGCTCTCCCTCGGGCA
>JAZLIW010000007.1:0-10359 GCA_045617585.1 Eubacteriales bacterium | reverse complement strand
CCTGAATCTTGACGGTGCAGGCGTCGATTTCCTCCGACTCATCTAGCTTTTGGCGCTTGCCCTGCTTTTTCAGCGACTTCACGGCAACCGTTGACATATCCATCAGGCAGATCGGCTTCTTTACGCCGAGGGTACGGCGGGTCTCGAGATAATCCCGATAGGTGTTTTCGATCTCGGGATCATCGAATGCGGCGTTGTCGATCGTGGTGAGGAAGGTCGTATGACGGCAGTGATCCGACCAGTAGGTGTCGATCATGCGGATCTCGGTGATCGTCGGGTCGCGGTGCTCGGAGCGGAAATATGCCTGGCAGAACGCGAGGTCGGCGTCGTCCATCGCGAGACCGTACGCCGCGACGAAATCGGTGAGCGCCTTGCCGTCGAGCGCGTTGAAGCCGTCGAGCGTCTTCACGGCTGTCGGAACGGTGAAGGGGAGATCGAGCGTTTCCGGCTTGTCAAGCGACGCCTCGCGCGCCTCGACCGGGTTGATGACGAATTTTTTCGCCGCCGCGAGATCGGCATCGGAAAGGTCGCCCTCAAGCACATAGACCCTGGCGGTGCGAATCAGCGGGCGGTCGCCCTTCGAGATGATCTGGATGCACTGCGCGGCGGAATCGGCGCGCTGGTCGAATTGGCCGGGAAGATATTCCACGGCGAAGACCTTTCCGTCCGTCGCGGGAAGCGTATCGTAGGTGAGGTCGAGCTGGGGCTCGGAGAAGACGGTGCGGACCGCCTCGTCAAAGAGCGCCTTTTCGATCTTTTCCGCGTCGTAACGGTTGAAGACGCGGACGTTTTTCAGACCCGGAATGCCGAGAAGGGAGGTCAGCTCCTGACTGAGCGCCTTCGCCTCGTTGGCAAGCTCCGGCCTTTTTTCCACAAATACTCTGAAAACCATGTCAGTTTCCTTTCTGCAAAGCGCGTGCACCGATGTCGTGACGGAAAAATGCGTTGCCGAAATGCACCTTCGAGACGATGCCGTAGGCGGTGCCGATCGCTTCCTTCAGCGTGTCCGCGGTCGCGACGCAGCCGAGGACGCGTCCGCCGTTCGTTTTCAGCACGCCGTCATCGAGCTTTGCCCCGGCGACGATGACGTGATCGCGCACCTCGTCCGGGATCTCAAGCGGGAAGCCCTTTTCGTATTTCACGGGATAGCCCGCCGACGCCATGATCACGCAGCAGGCGTGTTTGTCGGAGAATTTCACTTCGGTCTCGGACAGCGTCCCGTTCGTCGTCGCCGTCATGACGGTCAGCAGATCGCTTTCGAGCAGCGGCAGGACGACCTGCGTCTCGGGATCGCCGAAGCGGCAGTTGTATTCGATGACCTTCGGTCCGTCGGGCGTGATCATCAGTCCGAAATAGAGGCAGCCCTTGAAGGTCCTGCCCTCCGCGTTCATCGCGGCGACCGTCGGAAGGAAGATCTCCTTCATGCACCGTTCCGCGACCTCGGGCGTATAATAGGGGTTCGGCGCGACGGTACCCATGCCGCCGGTGTTCAGCCCCTGGTCGTGATCGAGGGCACGCTTATGGTCCATCGAAGAGACCATCGGGACGACTGTCTTCCCGTCGGTGAAGGAGAGGACCGAGACCTCGGGTCCGGTCAGGAATTCCTCGATGACGACGTGATCGCCGCTCTTGCCGAAGACGTGATCCGCCATCATCGAGCGAACGGCGGCACGCGCCTCCTCCCGCGTCATGGCGATGATGACGCCCTTGCCGAGCGCAAGCCCGTCCGCCTTGATGACGGTCGGGATCGGCGCGGTCTCAACGTACGCAAGCGCCGCTTCCATGTCGTCAAAGACCTCGTACCTTGCCGTCGGGATGCCGTATTTTTTCATCAGATTCTTGGAAAAGACCTTGCTTCCCTCGATGATCGCCGCGTTCGCGCGGGGACCGAAGCAGGGGATCCCCTTTTCCTCCAGCGCGTCGACGCAGCCGAGCACGAGAGGATCGTCCGGCGCGACGACGGCGTAGTCGATCTGATTACCGACCGCGAACTCCACGATCGCGGGAATATCCTTCGCGCCGATCTCCACCGGGATCGCGTCACCGATCATACCGGCGTTGCCCGGCAGCGCGTAGATCGTTTCCACGGCGGGATTCATCTTCAGTTTTTTGATGATCGCGTGCTCTCTTCCGCCGCTGCCGACCACGATAAGCTTCATGGCTTTCTCCTTTCAGTCGTTCAGTCTTCGTAAATGGGATGAGCGTCACAGAGGGCGATGACCTCTTTCGTGATCTCTTCCCTGCTGCCCTCAAAGTCCACGGCAGCCAGCTTGATCCAGTGCGCGATGCGGCGCATATCCTCCTCACGGAAGCCGCGGGAGGTGACCGCCGGCGTTCCGACGCGGATGCCGCTCGTAACCGTCGGCTTTTCCGGATCGTTCGGGATGGCGTTCTTGTTGACCGTGATATGGACCGCGTCCAGACGCGTTTCCATTTCTCTGCCCGTCAGACCGAACGGGCGCAGGTCGATCAGCATCAGGTGATTGTCGGTGTCGCCCGACACGATATCGAAGCCTTCCTCCTTCAGCGCGGCGCAGAGCGTCTTCGCGTTCTTCAGGATCTGCCTCTGGTATTCTCTGAATTCCTCGGTCATCGCCTCGCCGAGCGCGACCGCCTTCGCGGCGATGATATGCATCAGGGGGCCGCCCTGCGTCCCCGGGAAGATCGCCTTGTCGATCTGCTTCGCGAATTTTTCACGGCAGAGGATCAGACCGCCGCGCGGACCGCGCAGCGTTTTGTGCGTCGTGGTCGTGACGACGTCGGCGTAGGGCACGGGAGAGGGATGCAGCCCCGCGGCGACGAGCCCCGCGATATGTGCCATATCGACCATGAAATACGCGCCGACCTCGTCACAGATCGCGCGGACCGCGGCAAAGTCGATCGTGCGGGAATACGCGCTCGCTCCTGCGATGATCAGCTTCGGGCGGCATTCCAGCGCGGTGCGCCGGATGTCTTCGTAGTCGAGCATATCAGTCTCGGGAGAGAGGCTGTACGGCACGATATGAAAATACTTGCCGGAAATATTGACCGGGGAGCCGTGGGACAGATGTCCGCCGTGCGCAAGATTCAGCCCCATGACCGTATCGCCCGGCTCCAGCAGCGCGTAGAAGACCGCGAGGTTCGCGGAGGCGCCGCTGTGGGGCTGCACGTTCGCGTGCTCGGCGCCGAACAGCTTCCTGGCGCGCTCTCTGGCGATATCCTCGACGATATCCACGTACTGGCAGCCGCCGTAATAGCGCTTGCCCGGGAAGCCCTCGGCGTATTTGTTGGTCAGGACCGAGCCCGCCGCGAGGAGCACCGCCTTGGAGACGACGTTCTCGGAGGCGATCAGCTCGATATTGTGCCGCTGCCGTCCGAGCTCAAGCGAGCAGGCGTCGTACACTTCCTTATCATACCGTTCCAGTTCATCAAAAAACATGATCGTTTCCTTTCGGGAGAGGATCGCGTCCGTACCCGGGAAGCGGGCGGACGCTATGGAAGGGGGCGCGGAAAACGTGCGCCCCCCGTGCTTGTGAGTTTCGTCCGGCGGACGGGATCAATGATGGAACAGACGCATTCCGGTGAATGCCATCGCCATCCCGTACTTGTCGCAGGTCTCGATGACCTGATCGTCACGGATGGAGCCGCCGGGCTCGGCGATATACTGCACGCCGCTCTTCTTCGCGCGCTCGATGTTGTCGCCGAAGGGGAAGAACGCGTCGGAGCCGAGCGCGACGCCGGTCACGGTGTCAAGGAAGGCTCTCTGCTCTTCCTTCGTGAAGGGCTCGGGGCGGGAGGTGAAGTATTTCTGCCAGTTGCCGTCGGCGCAGACGTCTTCCTCGTTCTGGTTGATATAGCCGTCGATCACGTTGTCACGGTCGGGTCTGCCGAGGGTCGGGAGGAACGGCAGGTTCAGGACCTTGTCGTTCTGACGCAGGAACCAGGTGTCCGCCTTGGAGGCCGCGAGACGGGTGCAGTGGATGCGGGACTGCTGACCGGCGCCGACGCCGATTGCCTGCCCGTCGACCGCGTAGCAGACCGAGTTCGACTGCGTGTATTTCAGGGTGATGAGTGAAACGATCAGGTCGCGGATCGCGGAAGCGGGAAGCTCCTTGTTCGCGGTCACGACGTTGGAGAGCAGTTCCTTATTGATCTTAAAATTATTTCTTCCCTGCTCGAAGGTGATGCCGAAGACCTGCTTGCGCTCGGTGACCTCGGGAACGTAATCGGGGTCGATCTTCACGATATTGTAGCTGCCCTTGCGCTTGGTCTTCAGGATCTCGAGTGCCTCGGGCTCGTAGCCGGGAGCGATGATGCCGTCGGAGACCTCACGCTTGATCATGAGGGCGGTGGTCACGTCGCAGACGTCGGAGAGGGCGACCCAGTCGCCGAAGGAGCACATACGGTCGGTGCCGCGGGCACGGGCGTAGGCGCAGGCGAGAGGAGAATCGTCAAGACCCGGGATATCGTCGACGAAGCACGCCTTCTTCAGCTTCTCGGAGAGCTTGATGCCGACGGCGGCGGAGGTGGGGCTGACGTGCTTGAAGGAGGTGACGGCGGGAAGCCCGGTCGCTTCCTTCAGTTCCTTGACGAGCTGCCAGGAGTTGAAGGCGTCGAGAAAGTTGATATAGCCGGGACGGCCGGAAAGGATCTCGATCGGGAGATCGCTGCCGTCCTGCATATAGATGCGGGAAGGCTTCTGATTGGGGTTGCAGCCGTATTTCAGTTCAAATTCTTTCATGTTCGGGATCCTTTCTTATTTGTTCTTGTTGATGATGATCTCGGTGGGTTCGCAGCAGCCGCAGAGCGGGACCTGACGGACGAAGAGGGAGACCTTGTTGTCCGCGTTCAGGTTTTCCCAGACGAGCGCGGCAAGCTCCTCGGCGGTATTGGGCAGTCCGACCTCTTCGGGCTCGCCGTAGAAGGAGGGGATCGGATTGCCGTCGCACTTGTAGGTGTGGAGGAAGTGACCGACGCCCGCCTTCGGCGACGCGTAATCGTAGGTGAAGCGCAGGCACTCTTCGGGATCGCCGTTGCGGCTCTTCAGGATCGAGAGCTTGTAGCGGAAGTCCTTCGCCGCGAAATCGTAGTAGCAGATGCCGGAGACGCGGGGGGTGTAGTTCGGCGCGTCGGGCTCGAATTCACGGGTGAGGAGCGCGTCCTCGAAGTCCCCGCCCTTCGCAAGATAATCGTAAACGGTATTGGTCTGATCGCCGTTGGTGATGATATCCACGTCCTTGCCGTACGCAAGATAGGGGTTGTAGATGATCAGGCTCGGGTCGGAAAGCTTGGATTCGTCAAACGCCTTGGTTCTCATGCCGCCGTCAAACCGCTCAAAAATACGGTTGCGGCTGTTCACCGATCTGCCCATGATGAAGTAGGCGATCAGCGCGCTTTTGCCGTCGGCGGATCTGCCGATGACGATGCCTCTGCCGGGATAGGTGTTGTTCGCGAGAAGTTCTTTCAGATCGTACAGTGCCATATCGGTTACCTCATATCTTTCTTATTCTTTTTCAGCCATTTCAGCCGAGATCTTTTCGACCGACAGGGGAAGGATCTTCCATTCCGCCAGCCGCATCACACGCTTCTGCAGCGTCTCGGGCGTGTCGTTTTCGCGGATCGTTACCGCTTTCTGCATGATGATCTCACCGCCGTCCGGGATCTCGTTGACGAAGTGGACGGTCGCGCCCGTGACCTTGACGCCGTATGCCAGCGCCGCCTCGTGGACGCGGAGCCCGTAGAAGCCCTTGCCGCAGAAGGAGGGGATGAGCGCCGGGTGGACGTTGATGATCCGGCGGGGATACCGTGAGGTGAAGTCCGCCGAGAGGATCGACATAAAGCCCGCGAGGACGATCAGGTCGATCCCGTTTTCGGTGAGCAGACGGACGATCTCCCGTTCAAAGGCCTCCTGCCCGCCGAGCGCCTTCTTTGAGGCGATATAGCCCGGGATGCCCGCGTTTTTCGCGCGGGTCAGCGCGTACGCTTCCGGGTTGGAGGAGATGACGAGGACGATCTCGCCGCTTTTCAGGATCCCCTTCGTCTGCGCGTCGATCCGCGCCTGCAGGTTGGTGCCGCCGCCCGAAACGAGAACGGCGATTCTCGTTTTTTTCATTTTGCTTCCGCCTTCTTCTTTCCGAGGTCTTCCAGGACGGGGAGGAAGATCCCGCCGAGGATATTGCCGAGGATGACCGTCCACAGGAAGCCGAACGCCTTCAGCGAGACCATGCCGGACGCCGCGAAGTAGAAGATATCGGCGATCGAATGCTCAAAGCCGCTCAAAATGAAGGTCGGGATGCAGAAGAGGATGGCGATCGGCGTATTCTTTTCCCGGTAGATCGCGACCGAGAGATAGACCATCGTGCCGCAGAGGAACCCGCGGATCAGGGTCTGGAAGAAATCCTGGGTCAGCTTCGACGCGCAGACGGTCTCCGCCGCCGCACCGATCGAGGGGATCGCGTAACGCACCGCCCAGCCGATGAGGATCGTCGCGATCGTGTTGCCGAGCAGACCGAGCAGAAGGACCGAGAAGGCCTCCTTCGAGTGGTTGGCGGGAATGTAGCAGACCTTGCCGGTGAAGAGAGAGTAGCCTCTCATGCAGATGCAGAGGAGGGCGACCGAGAAGAAGACGGCGCCGACCACCTTGCTCTCCGCGTTCAGGAAGACGCAGCCGCCCACCGCGATGAGCAGACCCGCCATAATACCGTCGTTGATCTTTTTGATGAAGTTCAGCATATCGTGATCTTATCGTCAGCGGCTTCGATCTCACCGATGACGTAAGCCTCCTCTCCGTTCTCTTTCAGGATCGCAAGCGCGGTGTCGACGTCCTCTTTCGCGACGACGACGCTCATACCGACGCCCATATTGAAGGTGTTGAACATATCACGTTCCGAGATATTGCCCTTTTTCTGAATGAGGCGGAAGATCGGCAGCACGCGCACGTCCTCCCTGCGGATCCGCACGCCGAGGCCGTCCGGGATCGAACGGGGCATATTCTCGTAGAAGCCGCCGCCCGTGATGTGGGACACGCCCTTGACTCTGACCTTGTCGAAGAGGGCGAGCATCGGCTTCACGTAGATGCGGGTCGGGGTCAGCAGCGTCTCGCCGAGACTTTTGCCGCCGAGCGCTTCGACCGGCGCCTTCAGGTCGGCGTGCTCGACGTCGAAGACCTTGCGGACGAGGGAGAAGCCGTTGGAATGAACGCCGGAGGAGGGGAGCGCGATCATCACGTCGCCCGCCTTCATCGAATTCTTGTCGATGATGCGTTCGCGGTCCACGATCCCGACCGAGAAGCCGGCGAGGTCGTATTCGTCGATCGGGTAGAAGCCGGGCATCTCCGCGGTCTCGCCGCCGATCAGTTCACTGCCCGCCCGGACGCAGCCCTCGCAGACGCCGGCGACAATATCGGCGATCCGCTCGGGATAGTTCTTGCCGCAGGCGATATAATCGAGGAAGAAGAGGGGCTTCGCGCCGCAGCAGATGACGTCGTTCACGCACATCGCGACGCAGTCGATGCCGACCGTATCGTGCTTGTCCATGAGGAACGCGAGGCGCAGCTTGGTGCCGACGCCGTCGGTCCCGGAGACGAGCACGGGATGAGCGTATCCGGTCAGATCCAGCGGGAACAGCCCGCCGAAGCCGCCGATATCGGAGGCAGCACCGTTGATCATCGTCCGCGCGATGTGCTTTTTCATCAGTTCGACCGCCTTATAGCCCGCGGTGATATCCACCCCGGCGGCAGCGTAGCTTTCCGATCTTGAATTGTTGTTCATGGTCCGTTTCCTTTCGTCCTTTATTCTTTTCCGTTCCAGCAGTAGGTGCAGAGCTTGCAGGGATCGAGGCCGATCGCCCTGATCACGCCCTCAAGAGACTGGAACTCCAGGGATTCAAAGCCGAATTTATCGGCAATGGCGCGGCGCAGGTTCTTTCCGCGCTCGGTATTCCCGTCGGAATATTCGTCGATATGATGGAAGCCCTCTTCCCCCTCGAGTTCGAGGATGATCCGCCGCGCGAGCAGCTCCATATCGGAGGTGGCGCGGGAGAACGAGAGGTACTTGCACCCGAACATGATCGGCGGGCAGGCAGAGCGCATGTGGACCGCCTTCGCGCCGTTCTGATACAGGAAATCAACGGTCTCCTTGAGCTGCGTGCCGCGGACGATCGAGTCGTCCACGAAGAGCAGGCTCTTGTCACGGATCAGCTCGGTGACCGGGATCTGCTTCATCTTGGCGATCCGGTTCCGGTCGCCCTGCTTGGCAGGCATGAAGGAACGGGACCAGGTCGGCGTATATTTGATATAGGGGCGCGCAAAGGGAATGTGGCTCTCGTTCGCGTAGCCGACCGCGTGGGGCGTGCCGGAATCCGGGACGCCGCAGACGTAGTCGACGCCGAGATTGTTGCCCGCTTCCGTGTCGCTCTCCGCCATGATGCCTCCGTTGCGGCAGCGCATGACCTCCACGTTGACCCCTTCGTAGGTCGAGGTCGGATAGCCGTAGTATGACCACAGGAAGGAGCAGATGCGCATTTCCTTTCCCGCTTCCGCAAGGACGGTGAGCCCGTCCGGCGTGATCTCCACGATCTCGCCGGGACCGAGTTCCTTTTCCTTCACGCAGCCGAGCTTTTCGTAGGCGAAGGTCTCGAAGGTGACGGCGTAGCAGTCCTCCCCTTTGCCGATGATGACCGGCAGTCTGCCCAGGCGGTCGCGCGCCGCGATCAGTGACCCGTTGTCCCGCAGGATCAGGATGGAAGCCGTCCCGTCGATCGTATGCTGCGCGAAGCGGATGCCGGCGGCAAACGAGCTCTTCTGGTCGATCAGCGCCGCGACCAGCTCGGTCATGTTGACGTTGCCCGCGGTCATCGCGTTGAAATGGCCGCCGCTGAACGAAAGATACTGATCGATCAGCTCCGTCGCGTTGTTGACCGCGCCGATCACGCAGATCGCGTAGGTGCCGAGATTGGAGCGGATGATCAGCGGCTGCGGGTCGTAGTCACTGATGACGCCGATGGCGGAGCAGCCCTTCATCTCGTCGCAGATATGCTCGAATTTGGTGCGGAAGGGAGAATTCTCGATGCTGTGGATCTCCCTCTGAAGACCGCTTTCCGGATCATAGGCGGCAAGCCCCGCACGGCGCGTTCCGAGATGGGAATGATAATCCACTCCGAAGAAAACGTCCGCCACGCAGTCGCGCTTTGCCGTCATTCCAAAAAAACCACCCATGATAACTCCTGATAATGATATTCGTACGGTAAAAACGAAAGGGTGCCGTGCCGCGGCACGGCACCCCGTTTGGATCTCAGGCGAAGAAGAGCTCGGAGAGGGTCATGGGGTCAATATACTTTCCGTCCTTGTAAACGCGCATATTGCCGGACGCGATCTCGTCGATCAGCATGACCTCGCCGTCCTTATCGTAACCGAATTCAAACTTGATGTCGTAAAGGATCAGTCCCTTTTCCTTCAGATCGTCAGCAACGATCTGCGTGATTTTTCTCGTCATCTCCGCGACGTCGTCGTACTGCTTTTCGCTCATGACGCCGAGGCAGACCAGACCCTCCTTGGTGACCAGGGGATCGCCCTTCTCGTCGTTCTTGAAGGTCATTTCCACGTAGGCGGGAAGATCCGCGCCCTCTTCGATATAGTCGCTGTAACGGCGGTAGAAGGAACCGACTGCCTTGTGGCGGCAGATGACCTCGAGCCCCTTGCCGAAGACCTTCGCGGGAAGGACCTCCATCGTCGTGTTCTTCAGGTCGGCGTTCACGAAGTGCGTGCGGATCCCCGCCGCGTTCACCTTCTCGAAGAAGTAGACCGACATTCTGAGGTTGACGTCGCCAACGCCCTCGATGGTCAGACCGACCGAGTTCTCACCGGGATCGAACACACCGTCTTTTCCGGTGCAGTCGTCCTTGAACTTGAGCAGATAGTTGCCGTTCTCCAGTGCGTAGACGTTCTTGGTTTTTCCGGTATAAACGAGTTCCATGATCTTGTACTCCTTTATCGTGATAAGAATGATTGACGTTTCGTTATGCGTTGAATTCCGCCGCGATCTCCGCGTCCTTTTCGAGGACCTTCTTCGCGTCGGAAGCCCGTTTGGCGTCCAGCTTTGCGGCAAGGGCGTCGTCCGAGACCGCGAGGATCTCCGCGGCGAGCAGCGCCGCGTTCGCCGCGCCGTCCACGGCGACCGTCGCGACCGGGATGCCGGAGGGCATCATGACGGTGGAAAGCAGTGCGTCCATGCCGTCAAAATTCGCCGACTTGCACGGGATGCCGATGACCGGCAGCGTCGTGCGCGCCGCGACCGCGCCCGCGAGATGCGCCGCCATGCCTGCCGCCGCGATCAGAACGCCGAAGCCGGTCTTTTTCGCGTCCGCCGCAAACGCTGCCGCCTC
>JAZLIW010000006.1:0-6512 GCA_045617585.1 Eubacteriales bacterium | reverse complement strand
CGGCGGGAGCAAGCCCCCGTCCTACGGTTGGATCCCGCGCCGCTTTTGCGGCATTGCGATCAAGGGAAACGAAGACGCGGCGCGAAAAAAGCGCCTGCCGGACAGCAGAACGCTTCACTCGAAGGAACAATGAATCAAGTTCGGTTTTTGCCTCTTTGGTCCCGGTTCGCCTTTGGCGAACCGGCTCTCCGGAGAGAAAGGACACGCGTCCCCGCATCCCCGCATCCCCTACCCCCGGTACTTTTTGATCTCTGCGTAGCCGCAGGTGCGGCAGAGGGGCTCGGCGGCGCGGTGGGCGGTAAAGCCGTCGTAGAGCGCGCGGGCGCGGGGAGAAGCGAGAATATCGGCGAGGGGGGAAGAGAAGAGATCGCCGAGGGGAACGGCGCCTTCGGCGTCGAGGCAGCAGGGAACGACGGTCCCGTCGGAGAGGACGCCGATCTGATCCCGGAGGGCGTAGCAGAAGACCGGAGCTTCCGGTCCGGAAGTCGGGCAGGGGGCGTTCGGATCGGGCCAGCGGAAATACTCCCCGTATTCGAGAAAGACGCGGTCGCGGAGCTTTTTCCCGGAGCGCTGATCCTGCCACGTGCCGGGAAAGAACGCGGAGAGCGCGTCGAGAAGGGCGGGATTGCCGCGCTCCGACCCGCCGCGGTTCCAGAGACGGAGGGCGACGATCACCCCGGCGTCAGCGGCGTCCCGTGCAAAAGAAAAGACGGAGGAGAGGTAGTCCGGGGAGGCGAACGCGCCGTTCGCTTCGGGCGCGTGGAGGGAAACACTGATCTTGTGGGGCGGGAACGCAAGGAGGTCCCCCCGCCGCCCGGAAAGGAGCGTCCCGTTCGTCGTGATCATGGGACGAAAGCCCTTTTCCCGCGCACGGCGCAGAAAGAACCCGAGGTCGGGATGCAGGAGCGGTTCCCCCATCAGATGGAACCAAAGATACCGGATCCCCGCAAGCCGGTCGGTCAGGAGCTCAAATTCCTCCCGCGTCAAGAACCGCGGCGTCCGCTTCGTCCCGTGACAAAACGAACACGACAGATTGCAGACGTTCGTGATCTCAAGATACGCTTTATCGATCATAACGCGCTCCTTTCTTCCGTTTTCCTCCGGTATACCCCGCCCCCCGTCTGTCAAGGACGGGGGGCGGGGACGCGCGTCCTTAATACTTCACGTTGGTGCCGTTGACGATGGCGGAGCCGGTGACGGTCTGGGCGACGACGCCTTCTTTGCGGGCGGTGATCTCGATGCTGACGCCGGCGGCGATCTCAACGCCGTAGGTCGCCTTGATGCCGTTGGAATCGGAAGAGATGATGACGGAGCCGCCGGAGATGACGACGTTGGTCTCCGCCTGGATGCCCTCGTCCTTGGCAGTGAGATGGAGGGAGCCGCCGCGGATCTCGACGTAACCGAGGGAGAGGTCGTTCGACTTGTCGCTCTTGATGGCGTCGCCCTCGCTCGTGACGTTGATGATGCCGCCCTCGATCGTGACGTCGTCCTTGCCCTTGAGACCGTTGTTGGGCGCGGTGACGTTGATCGAGCCGCTCTCGATCTTCAGGCTGTCCTTGGAGGCGATGCCGTTATTGAACTTGGCGTTGACCAGGAGAGTGCCCTCCCCGCGGATCTTGAGGTCGGTCTTGGAGAAGATGGCGGCGCTGGGCTCGCTGTCGAGCGCGTTCTCATACTGGTAGCTGGCGCTGTCGGTCACGGAGTTGATCGTGCCGTCGGCGAGGACGACGATGCAGTTCTTGCACGCCTTGACGTAGATCGGGGCGCTCGTGAGGCAGGTGATGTCGGCGCTGTCGAGGATCAGGGTGACGTTTTCCTTTTCGGTGAGCGCGACGACGATCTGCCCGTTGTCGAGCTTGCCGCTGACGCGGTACTCGCCGGGCGCGGTGATCGTAATGACGGAACCGGAGACGTCGGCGCCCTTTCCGCTGACCTCGGCGGAGCTGCCGTTCAGCGTGATCTTCACCTCGCTGCCCTTGCCGGGTTCCGTTCCTCCGTCGCAAGAGGTGAAAAGGCAGAGCAGGGTGACGGCTGCAAGGAGAAGAAGCAGGAATTTCTTTTTCATGATCGTTCCTCCGGAAATTAGCATTTTTTTCATTATAACACAGATATCCCGGATTGTCGAGAGAAATAATATTTTTTTACAAATCTTGTCCCGTTCCCCCCCCCTTCGCGCGCCGAAGACGCTGATCCCGCAAGGGATTTCTTTTCCCGCTCTCTTGAATTGTTCACAGGATCGTGATATGATATAAAAGAGGAAGAATTTTACTCTGTTTTCTTCCGCTTCCAGGCGATGCTTTGACCTGCCTGCCCGCCGCGGCGGCAAGAAGAACGACCGAATACGATCTGAACCGAAAGTGAGGATTTCCTCTTTGAAACGGATGGCTGAAAAACTGATCCCCCTCCTCCTCGCCCTCGCCCTGCTGCTCACCGGCATTCCCGCCTCGGCGGAACCGGATCCCGCAGAGACAGAGCCGGAGGAGACCGAACCGGTGACCGAACCAAACGACCCGGACGACCCGGACGATCCGGACGATCCGGATATCCCGGACGACCCCGAAGACCCGACCCCGCCCCGCGAGAAGGCGGACCCGGTCGTGCTCGGCGGCGTGGACCGCGCCCTGCTCACCGGCACGAGTGCCGGAAAGAACGCGCGCCTGCTCGACGGCTTCAATCTCCCGGTGACCGAATGGAAGGCCGAGAAGAGCGGCGTGACGCTCGTGACCTCGGAGTCGTTCCCCGGTCTGCCGGGCGAGCCCTTCGAGGGCAGCCGCTGCCTCGTCGTGACCGGGACCGACGGGATGACCGTGGGCAGGATCCTCGGCAGCGGGGAAGAGAACGAAAAAACCGACCTGACCGACTGCCGCTGGCTGGCGCTCTCCTGCGCCGCCGACGCGGAAGGAAAGGAATTCCGCCTCCGCCTGACGCTGACCGGCGTTACGGAGGAGGGCGAGACCGTGACCCAGACCGACGAGGTCCCGTTCTCCGGCGGCAGATGGGAGACCGTCCTCTTTGACGTGAGCTGCTTTGCCGGACGGGGCGACGTGCGCCGGATCTCGGTCACGCTCCTTGCCGGAGAACGGGAGGGAGAGACGACCCTCGCGCTCGACGCGCTGACCGTGTCGTCGGAGGAGACGCTGCCTGCGGCGCTCCGCTTCCTTTCCGCCGATTACCGGGCGCAGAACTGCACGGTCACCTACGGGGACGGGATGACCGTCTCGATGAACGGGCAGGACCCGTATATCGAGGCGGACGACCTCGGTCACGTCGGCTTCCCCGGGGAATCCGGCATCCGGATCCGCTTCGTCAACTATACGGGCTGCCGCCGCATCACGCTGTACTATACGACGCCCGACGGCCCGGAATTCTCCGCGCGCCAGTCGGTCAGCGCCGAGATCACCTCCTCCGCCTCCTCCCAGTCGGTGACCCTGCCGATCCGGACCGACGCCGTGAACGCGGTGCGGATCGTGTTCGAGGGCAATCTGAGCGGCGACGCGCAGATCTTCTCGGTCGAGCCGGTCTCCTGTCCGGTCCCGGCGCTGCCCGACGTCGGACGTCTTTCCTCCTGCCTCATCGCCCCGACGCGTGACCGCGTGACGGTCAGCGGGACGCTGGACGAAGCGGACGCCGAAAAATACCGCGGCGGAACGCTCCGCCTCTACGCGCTGCCCCTCTTTGCCGATCCCGCCGGGATCGGATCGGGCGACGCCGCGGTCGCGGAGACCCCGGTCGCCGCGTCCTTCCAGCTCCAGGCGGTCTTAAAAACGGGAGATTACTCCTGCCTGACGAAGAAATACGCCGTCAAGCTGCTGTACCGCGGTGTCCTCATGCAGGTCGGAACGCCGCTTTCGGTCACGAACCCCGAGATCCTTTCCGACGCCGCGGTGACGGCACCCGGAAACGGAGAAAAGAAGGGCGTCTCGGGCGGGATCTCCTTCGACGATACCGACGGCGTCCGCCACGCGTCGGTCCGCGTCCGCTTCGAGCAGCTGATGACCCTCGGGGAATCGGCGGTCACGCATACGGTGGACGGGAACGAGTACCGCTTCAGCGAGGCGTACGTCCGGGAACTGGACGGCGTCCTTGCCGACTACGCCGCCCGCGGCGTTTCGGTCACGCTGGTGCTGACCGTCTCCCGCTCGGAGGACGCGGCGCTGAACCGCATCCTGCTCCACCCCGACTGCGCCGCGGACGCTTCGTGCAGCGCCTTCAATACCTCCTCCCAGATCGGGCTCCGCTACCTCCGCGCCGGGACGGACTTCCTCTTCGACCGGTACGGGACGGGCAGGGCAGGCACCTCGGTGATCGGCTGCACCGTCGGCTCCTCGGTCGACCGCGCGTGGACGAATTACAGCATGGGCGCGGTCAGCCTCAGCGAATTCGCCTCCGCGTACGCCGACGCGGTCCGCACGGTCTACAATACCGCCAAGGCGCGTTCCTCCGCCGCGACCGTCTGCCTCTCGCTCGACTGCGACTGGAACCGCGGCATCACGATCCATACCTCCAAGGCGTTCGACTCCCGCTCGGTGCTCGACGCCGTGAACGCCGTGCTCACCGAGGGCGGCAATATCGACTGGCGACTCGCCTTCGATCCCTATCCGCTCGCTTCGGATTACCTCGCCTACGAGGACGAAAGCGCGGTCGAGGACGAGACGGCGCCGACCGTTACGCTGAAAAACATCGAGGTCCTGCTCTCCTACCTGACCCGCCGCTCCTTCTATTACGGGGAGGGCTACCGCTCGGTGATCTTACTGGAATCGGACGCGATCCGTCTGCCCCAGCCCGTGAACTACGATCTGTACCTGAAAAAGAGCGCCGACTACGCGTACGGCTACTATAAGATCACGACGAAGAACTGCTCGCTGATCCACGCGCTGATCGTTTCGCACGGCGTGGACTACGGGGACACGCTGCGCTGGGTCGACGTGAAGGGCGCGGAAAAGCGCCTCTCCTACGCGCTCGACGTCATCGGCATCCGCGACTGGAAGGAGGTCATCCCGGCGTTCGAGCGTCCGGTCGCCGAGGGAAGGACGTTTACCGAGAGCGTGATCACGCACACCGAGCCGTCGACGGCGGTCGGCTCCTACTCGTTCATGACCTTCCCGGCGGAGAACGGGACGGGCGGCTGGCGGGACGACGGCGGCTGCCGGGAGCTGACCGGCGGCGTCTCCTACCGCGGCAGGACCGACCTGCTGAACGTCGTTTCGGACGGCGGCAGCTTCGGCATCCGGCTGACCGGAGAGCGGCCCTACGACTTCTCGGTCTCCCCGTATCTCTGCTTCGAGCTCTGTATGACCGGCGCCGCGGAGGAGGGGGCTCCCGTCCCCGTGACCGTCGTCGTCCGTTCCCGTGACGGCTGCGCCGAGGCGAAGGGCGAACTGACGGCGGGCGGCTGGACCGAGCTCGTCGTCGACCTGAACGGCTTTTCCGGCATCCGCTCCTGCGAGAGCGTCACGCTCCGCGCCGAGGGACCGGAGGGCGAGACCGCGCTGCTGATCGGCGAGATCCGTCTTCTCTCGGACGATCTGAGCGGCAGCGATCTGGAGGACGCGTTCCGCGAGGGCGGCGACGGGGACGCGGAAGGGGAGAAGACCCCGCTCGGTGAGATCCTGCGCCGCGCGATCCCCGCGGGAGTGATCGTGATCTGCCTCGCCCTGCTGATCCTGCGCGTGATCCTGCGCAGAAAGCGTGAAAACGGGCTCCCCGCGTGAGAAAACCGCTTGAAAAAAGACGGAAGAGAGAAAAAAGATGAAAAAAGTTTTCATTCTCTCTTGCAAAGCGGATAAAAATCATCTATAATAGAGGAAAGGGCTTGTCCCCGCGCGTTTTCGCGGGGCGGTCCGCCGCATCCATTCCGAAGAAAGGGGTATTCGTATGAGCACCACCGGAAGAGAGCAAACGATCACTTTTTCCATCAAGGATGAAAGAGATCAGGAGATCCGCCGCGTTCTCCGCACCGTGTACGAGGCACTGAACGAGAAGGGGTACAATCCCATCAACCAGATCGTCGGGTATATTCTTTCCGAGGACCCGACGTATATCACGAGTCACAAGGGCGCGCGGAGCCTGATCGTCAAGCTGGATCGGGACGAGATCCTGAACACGCTGGTCCGCTGCTTCCTGAACGCGTAAGAAGCGTCCCGTCCGGAAACGGGGGGCGTTGTTCCTGCGCGAATCCACCGGAACGAATCACTGAGGCTGTCGGACCGACAGCCTTTTGTGTCTGAACGGGACCGGGTCCGAAAACGGGTCGGCAAAGACCCTGCCTTCGCGGAACCGCCCGCAATTCCGAAGAAAGAAAGACGAAAGATGAAGAACACGGTCGTACTCGGCAATTTCGACGGGGTCCATCCCGGTCACGCCGCCCTGCTCCGCAAAGCGCGGGACCTCAGGGAGGACGGGGGCAGGATCACCGCCTATACGTTTCAGTCCCTGCCCGGCGTGCCGCGCGTCCTGACGGATCCCGAGGAAAAGCGGGAGCTGCTGTTCCGCCACGGTGCCGACACCGTGTG
>JAZLIW010000005.1:0-14111 GCA_045617585.1 Eubacteriales bacterium | reverse complement strand
TGGCTGGGGATGAGGGATTTGAACCCCCTCAAACAGAGTCAGAGTCTGTCGTGCTGCCGTTACACAAATCCCCATTGCCGATTGCTTGATTATTATAGCAGACCGGGGCGAAAATGTCAAGAGGTCCGATCAATTTTTTGCCGAAAAAACAAGATGTTTTTTTTGATAAAATCTCTTGACAAATCGGAATAACCTGCTATAATATAAAAAAGAATCATTCTTATTAAGGATGCAGTATGCAAAGATACAGTAAGAAGAGGCAGGCGATCCTCGATTGCCTGAAAAATACCGTCATTCACCCGACGGCGGAATGGATCTACGGGCAGCTGAAGCCCGTCTACCCGGATCTCAGCCTCGCGACCGTATACCGCAATCTCGACGAATTCGAGAAAGAGGGATATGCCGTTTCCGTCGGCGCGTTCGCGGGGCAGGAACACTACGACGGCAACGTCAAGCCGCACCCGCACGCCGCCTGCGTCAGATGCGGGAGGATCTATGATCTCTTTTCCCTGCCCGACACGGCAAAGCTCACCGAGGCGGTCAGCCGTGAGACCGGCATCACCGTCACCGAGGCCTCCATCTCCTTCCGCGGCGTCTGCGCCGACTGCTCCGCAAAAGAATGATCCAATAACTCTAACGTCAATCCGAGGTACGTCCATTGAACAGTAAAGCACTTCAGTCCGTCAGCTGCGGTCTGTTCGTCCTGACCGCCCGCCTGAACGGAAAAGACAACGGCTGCATCGTCAACACCGTCATGCAGACCGCTTCCGATCCGCTGACCGTCAGTATTGCCGTCAACAAAGCGAATTATACGCACGTCATGCTGACGGAAACCGATCGTTTCACCGTCTCCGTTTTGAGCGAGGACGCGCGCTTCCCCGTTTTCGAGCGCTTTGGGTTCCGTACCGGCGCGGATACCGACAAATTCGCCGGATACGCTCCCGTACTCCGCACGCCGAACGGAACGCTCGCGATCACCGAGGGCACGAACGCCTGGATCTCCGCCTCGATCTTCGGGCGGATCGATCTCGGCAGCCATACGCTTTTCCTGGCACACGTGACCGACGCGGAGGTGCTTTCCTCCGTTCCGTCCGCGACCTATTCCTTCTATCATCTCCGTATCAAGCCGAAGCCTCAGCCGGAAAAGCCGGGAAAAACGGTCTGGCGCTGCTCCGTCTGCGGATATGAATACGAAGGAGAGACCCTGCCCGAGGGCTTCGTCTGCCCCCTCTGCAAGCACCCCGCCTCCGACTTCGAAAAGGTCCCCGGCACCGGAGCCGACCGTCTGACCGTCAATCAAAATAATAATAATATAAAGGAGTCCACGCACATGAAAACCTACAAATGCAAAATCTGCGGTGAGATCTTCACCGTGAAGGATGGCGAGGAAGCCGTTTGCCCCAGATGCCGCCAGAAGGGCGACAAGCTCGAGCCCATCGCCAACAGATACGCAGGCACGCAGACCGAAAAGAACCTGCAGGCGGCCTTCGCAGGCGAGTCTCAGGCAAGAAACAAGTACACCTATTTCGCTTCGACCGCCAAGAAGGAAGGCTACGAGCAGATCTCCGCGCTCTTCCAAAAGACCGCCGATAACGAAAAAGAGCACGCGAAGATGTGGTTCAAGGAACTGAACGGCATCGGCACGACCGCAGAGAACCTCGGCTCCGCCGCCGACGGCGAAAACTACGAGTGGACCGATATGTACGAAGGCTTCGCCAGGACGGCAGAGGAAGAGGGCTTTACCGATCTTGCCGTCAAGTTCCGTGCCGTCGCCGCGATCGAGAAGCATCACGAAGAGCGCTACCGCGCCTTGCTGAAGAATGTCGAGTCCGCACAGGTCTTCGAGAAGAGCGAGGTCAAGGTCTGGGAGTGCCGCAACTGCGGTCACATCATGATCGGCACCAAGGCGCCCGAGCTCTGCCCCGTCTGCGCGCATCCGCAGAGCTATTTCGAGATCAACGCGGAAAATTATTGATCCCCGCAGCGTCATAAAGAAAAATCCCTCCTGCCTATTCCCAACAGGATACCGGCAGGAGGGGTCTTTTTTCGTGATCAGAAGGTGATCTCTTTTCCGCTCGCGGAGGAATCGTAGATCGCCTGCATGAGCTGGGACGTGATCACGGCGTTGTCGATATGCGAGGGGAGACGCTTGCCGGTGCGGACGCAGTCCACGAAGGCGTCGATCTCAGACTGGAAGCTGTTGTTCGGCGTGAACGCGGGTTTTTCCTCGTACAGTTTCCCATCGCGGACGCCCCACTCGGTAAAGTCGCCGCCGTAATAGAGGCGGATCCCCGCCTTGTCGCCGAAGAACTCGATGTAGCTCTCCTCGATGCCGATGTTCTGCGCCCAGCAGATATTCATCGTGACCGTGGGGCCCTCGGTACGGACGAACGCGGTAGCGAAGTCGTCGACGTCGAACACGCCGTTCAGGTCCTTCTTATCCTCCGCCCACATTCCGGTGTAAACGTAGTTCGGGATATCCTTGCCGAGCAGGTCGAAGGTCTTGCCGGAGGCGGAAAGGATCTTCGGATCGCCGGTACAGTACATGACGATATCGAGAAGATGCACGCCGCAGTCGATCAGCGCGCCGCCGCCCGCGACCGCCTTGTTCGTGAAGTCGCCGCCGATGCCCGGGATCCCGCGGTAACGGCGGAAGTTGATATATACGTGATAGATCTGCCCCAGTTCCCCGCTTGCGATCCGGTCACGGACCAGATTGACCGCGTTGTTGAAGCGGTTGACGACGCCGATGTTCAGGGTCTTGCCCGTCTCGTGCTGGACCCTCTGCATTTCCAGCGCCTCGGCGTAGGTGCGCGCCGCGGGCTTCTCACAGAGGACGTCCTTCCCTGCCCGCATCGCGTCGATCGAGATGATCGCGTGCATTTTGTTCGGGGTGCAGACCGAGACCGCGTCGACCTCCGGGTCGTTCAGGATCTCGTGGTAGTCGGTGATCGCTTTTCCGACGCCGTAGCGCGCGACCGCCTGCTCCGCCTTCTCCGGGATAATATCGCAGAAATAGCGGATCTCGCAGTCGGGATTGTTCACGTAGCTCGGGATGTGCGCGCCGTTTGCGATATTGCCGCAGCCGATCACGCCGACGATGACTTTTTTCATGTTTCGTTTCCTCCGTATGTTTTATTTTTTCTTTTTCTTTGTCAGTAAGATCGCCAGCCCGGCAAGAACGGCGGCAGCCGCCGTACCGATCAGCGCGGGAAGAAGAACGTTCTTCTTTTCCTCCGGCTCTTCCGGGTTTTCCGGGTTTACCTGCGTCTCCCCGTCCGTTTCCGGATCGGTTCCGGACGCGGTTTCGGATACGGGCTCCGTCGCGGCGGGTCCGGTTTCCGGGGCGGAATCGGGATCCGGTGAGAACATAAAGTCGGAATAATTCATCAGATACGTCGAATCGGGACGGAAGACGAAGCAGATATCGTAAAGACCCGACGTGTATTCCCCGAAGTCGATCTCCGCCGTTACGGGCTTGAAGCTGTTCCAGTCTCCGTTCGGCGTAAAGTCGAGCGTACCGAGCAGTTTTCCGTTCATCCCGTCCAGCCGGATCTCCATCGTTCCGCCCTTCGACACCTCGTTGTCGGGTGCCGCGGCGTTGATTGTCAGAAGGAAGCGGGACGCGTGCGCGGGACCGAAGTCAAGATCCCGATAGAGGGCGTAGGTCTTTTTTTCCGTATAGGCAACGTGCCCGTTTTCGTCGCGCACGGTCCCCTCGTCGAAGGAAACGCCGAGGATCCAGTCCGTCGCGTCGATCCCTTCCTGCCCGTCCCCGCCGGGTCCCTCTTCCGAAGGATCCAACGGACGGAAGGAAAAGAAGGTATAGTTCAGCAGGAAATCGGAAACGGGGCGGAACACGAAGCAGATATTCTGCTTTCCGGTCACCGGACCGCCGAAATCCACCTCTGCCGTGACCTCACGGTAATTACCCCATCCGCCGGTCGGCTCAAATTTCAGCGTGCCGAGCAGTTTTCCCTTCTGATCGCCGAGGCGGATCTCCATCGTTCCCCCGCGGGAAACATCGCTGTCAATCGCCGCCGCGTTCATCGCGAAGGCAAAGCGTCCGGTCCCGGGATTGCCGAAATCGATCTCCTCATAGATCGCGTAGGTCCCTTTTTGCGTATAGGCGATATGGTCGCCCTCGACCTGCGTATTCGTTTCCAGGAATTCAAGCCCGTTGATCTGACCGTACGCCGAGACCTCCGGGAAGAGGCGCTCGTGGATCACGACGCCCATGCTCTGCATCGAGGACCACCAAAGCAGGCGGAGCGTGTCGTCTCCGGGATCGGAAACGTCGCCGCGATATTTCAGCGCGATCTTGTAGGTCTTCCCTCCCGTGAGATCGGCGGTGAGGACCATCAGCTTTTTGCCCTCGGTCGGGCGGTACTGCTGGGATTCCACGTCGTCGATCGATCTGCCGGGATCCGTGATCTCCTTTCCATCGAAGGACAGGGTCACGTCCTCCTCGTCTCCGCTGTATTCCACGAGAATCTGATATTTCTGGGAGTAGCGCGGCATGATCCTGCCGGACAGAGAAAGCCCGTATTCCCCCTTCACGTCGGGCAGGGGCGGATTTTCCGCGTTGTAGCAGAGGTCGACCTCGGCGACGGGGAGCGTCTCCGTTCTGCCGTCAAAGGTGATCGCAGCGGAAAGGCCGGTGCCGTTCGCGGCGCGCTCCTGCTCGGAAGGACCCTGATACTGCCCGACCGGGGTCAGGACCTTCTCACGGGGCGCGGAGGAGAACGAAGCCGCGTGGGCGGACAGATCGAGGACTGCGCCCTCTTCCACAGTGAAGGGAGCGGAAAGCGATACCGTGACCGCGTCCTCCGCCGCCGTTCCGGCAGGGACCGCTCTGACCCGATCGAAGGTGAGCGGTTCTTCCCCGTCACCGTAAAAGGTCTTCGTGATCCGGTAGGTGAAAACGCCGTCTGCCGGACGGTAGTCCAGTTCTGCCCAGTATTTCGGATAATAGAGCGGAACGCGGAGCCCGTCCCCCGTTCCGATCCCCTCGGATGCAGGGCAGGAGGGACCGAAAGAAAGCGTTTTGCCGGGAACGTCAAGCGCGGAACCGGCGAGAACGTCGTTGATAAACCACGCGACCGGCGCCGTCATATAGGTCACGTAGCCGCGAACCCACAGATCCTGCGTCCATTCATACCCGAGGCGGAGATCGACGAGCATCGTGTGCAGCAGGATCTCAAGACCGTCCTCGAGATAGCCCGCCTGGATCGCCGCCATCGCGCCGTAGCTGTCGAGGTAGAAGGGCCAGCAGGAGGAGTTCGCGGCGTCCATATTCTGCTGAGTGCGGATATTGAAGACCTTCGGCGCGTAATAATCGCCCGAATTCTGAACCGAGGTCCGGAGAAAGGCATTCAGGTGAGAAACGTAATTCTCAAAGGGAATCACGTCGCCCCTGCCGCTGTAACGGCTGATGAATTCCCCGGCGACCGCGCCGGAGAACATCATCTGCGATCTGATCTCTCCCTTTGCTCCGCCCGAGGACAGATATTCCCGGTCGCAGCCGTACGCGTAGAACGGGCCGCAGCCGAGTTCCTTTTCGTGCTCGCCGTAAAGCAGGGCGACGTCGTCATATGCGTATCCGTATTCGCCGCGGTAGAAATCCGCTTTGGCGCCGTCCCCGCAGACCTCGCACCAATCGGCGGCGATCTCAAGCATATCCAGCCAAACGATCCCGGAATAGATCATGACGGCAGGGTGACTGAAGTCGTCGTAGGTCGTGTTATAGCAGGGATAATGGGTCCCCGCCGCGTATTTCGTGCGGATGAAATCCATCGTGCCGTTCATCTCGGACAGATACTGCTTCAGGTACGTATCGTCTCCGGTCTGAGCGTAGAGGTTCCACATCTGCACCATCCACGACCCGCCGTTGTCGATCATGCTGCCCGCGGGCGTCGGATTGACCCGGTTCCCGGGATCGCTGTCGGCGATGCCGTGGTAGTAGTGGACGTCAAAGTGCTGGATCTCCCCGCTTGAGCCGAGGACGTTCGCATACTGACGGTTCTCCGCGAGATTCAGCGATGGGAAGAGTTTTTCATAGAACGGATGGGAGCTCATCTTCTGGTCCATCGTCCCGCCGTAGCCGCCCATTTCGCCCTCCAGCGTGGAGAAATTGCCGCGCTTGTTGAGGACGCCGTTGGTATAGAAGACGTAACCGCTGTTGATCTCCTTGAAGATCAGCCACGAGGGGAGAGAGCTTTTCAGGATCGGTTCCTGCCACGCCCTGATTCCTTCCCGGATCTCCTCCCGGTTCGCGATCGCGTAGGAAGTCAGTTCCTCGGCAGAGGAGAAGAAATTATGATAATATTTTCCGTAGTCGCAGCCCTCCATTCTGTTCATGGAAGCGTACTGCTCCTCCGTGAATTCGGGCATGAACCAGGAAAGGACGAAGCGGACGGTCTTCGTTTCTCCCGCACCGACGGTCGTCGAGACGGAAACGGCGCTCGCTTTTTTGACCTTCCTCGTGTCCGCGGCATCGGGAGCGGAGAGCGGAACGGGCTCCTCCGTATAAGCGCCGAGGTTTCCGCCTCCGACGAAGGAGGAAAGCGCGCTGCCGCTTGCCGCGTCAAAGGATTTTAGAACGGTCACCTCGTCCCCTTCCCCGGCTTCCGCAAGGAGAAGGAACTGCGTGTTGTAATTCTGGAAGGTCGCCTTGTTCGGTACGATCGGCTCCTCCGTATACTGCATGACGCCGCGGTAGGTGCGGCCTCCGCCTTCGACGGTAACGCCCTTCGCCATCGTCTGCGGGGTCGCCATATCGTACCAATCGGATGATTCACCGTTCAGGTCGGAGGGGTTCGCTTTGTCGGTATCGCGGATGCCGCGCCCGATCAGGTCGCCCCACGAGAGCAGGGCGCTCATCTCTTTGGCGGTGCTGCCGTCGTTGGTCAACCCGACCTCAAAGAAGACGACGGGCAATGAGCTGTCCCTGACGTTCTGTGCCGTGACGCCGGAATACGCGGAATAGCCCATATCGGCGGAACCGTTTTTCGCGTTTTCAAACCCGATCTTCACGGTCGGCCAGAGACCGGTGTAGGTGCTGTCGGAATAGCCCTTCATCCCGAGGACGGTATCCCCGTCCCTCTGCAGACGCACGGCGTTCTTCCCGTCGTACACCGCGACCGTAAAGCCGTCCGGCGTATCGGGGAACGATTTGTGGATGTTATTCACGCAGGTGCGCGTGAGTCTGCCATCCGGTGAGATCTCAAAATAACCGACGCCGGCACCGCCGAGCGGTACGCCCGAGGGTCCCCCGGCGTTCTTCAGCGCAAGATAGTCCATCGTTTCCTCCTTCGGATCGGTCCCTGCCTCTCCCGCAGCCGATACGTTCATTCCGGCAGCGACGCCTGCCAACGCGGACAGGATCAGCAGAAACGAGATGATTTCCTTTTTCATATCCATCCCTCCCGTTCTTGTCCTCATTATATATGAACCGGACCGTTTTTTCAAGCGTTTCCGATAATATTTCCGCGTTCCGACAAAAAAGGGACTGCCGGACGGCAGCCCCGTAGGTTCATTCAAATGAGGAGAAGAAGCGCTCCGCGCCGTTCATCAGATACCGGTAGATCAGCCACACGGCAGCGCCGAGCGGGAGCGAAACGAGGAGGAACGCGATCGCGGGATCCGTCACGAAAACGAGCGCCAGACTCAGCCCGCCGACGGCGAGTGCCGCCGCCCAGCCGCCGAAGATACAGATCATGACGCCGAGGCTCTGCTTGATCGGGTAGACCTCGTTCGTCCACGAAAAGTCCGGGTGCTTCAGGTTGATCACGAGCCCGGTCTCGGCAAGGAGCACCGTCAGAAGCGAGACCGGCAGGGCCATCGTGATCGCCGTCAGGACCGGAAGACGGAACGCGACGCTCATCAGGATCAGCGAAAAGAGCTGTGCGGGGAGCGCCATGAGCAGATGCAGATCCAGCTTCTGCCGTATAACGTCCGCTGCACGGATCGGAAGGGAGCGCAGGATCCACAGGTTCTTCCCCTCGAGTGAGATCGAAGGGGCGGTCACGTCGATCATCGAACTTAAAAACATCAGAACGGCTGCGATCCCGACCGCGACGAAACCTTTATCGACGCCGTATTCCTCCATCACCGGCAGCGCCTTGGCGGCAAGGAAGAAGGAGGCGACGCCCGCGGCGGGCATGAAGATCGTGCCGAGACCGCAGTTGAGCATATAGGTGGAGGAGGAGGAAAACCGCTTCCATTCCTTGCGCAGCAGTGCGGAAGCAACGCTCCCCTGCTCCGATCTCCCCTTCCGGTAAACCGCTTTCGTCGAGTGATCGGATTCGGACGTGAGGCGCAGGAACGTTTTCGCCTGGAGCAGATAGATGAGACCGAACAGAACGGCGATCCCGGCGGTCACGATCAGCATGGAAAGCGGATCGCCCTCCGCCGCCCTGCCGACGAGGTACAGCGGGTACGCGTATTTTTTCGTCCCCGCCGCGATGATCTCTCCGTTTTCCGTGATCAGCTCGATCACCCGGTAGGAATTGACGCAGAAGACGTAATACACGCCCAGGAACAGCAGGGAGAAGATCGCGGTAAAGACGCTCTTGTTTTTCAGCTTTGACGAGATCAGCGCGACCAGCCAGCCGAGGAGGCAGGTCAGCGTGTGGATGAAGAAGCCGAGGACGAACAGAAGGAGGATCGACTGGATCACCGACAGAACGCCCGGAGAACCGAAGACGAACAGCGCGACGAGCGTCGGGATATAGATCAGCGATTCGTAGAGGATCCCCATCGCGTAAACGCCGATCATCCGGACGAGGACGATCTTCGACGGCGGGATCGGCATGGCGAGCAGAAGCTCGTTGTCGTTCGATCGGTACAGAGAGGCGTACGTGTTGAACACGCTGCCGAAGGTCCCGAGGAAGACCGCGAGGATCGCCATGAGATCGAAGAACAGCCAGGTCAGCCCCGCCGGGATCAGCACCTGCGCGGCGCCCGCCGCCATGGAAAAGAACGAGACGCCGAGCAGCAGGAAAATGACCGCGAACAGGCAGAGATACCCGATCGCCGCCTTCCCGGTGCGCCGCTTTCCGGTTTTTTTATCGTTGAAAAAGGAGGAAAACAGTTGTCCGAACTGTTTTCTCAACAGTGCTTTCAGCATTGCTCATTCCTCCAGTTCGAGGAAGACGTCCTCCAGAGAGGAATCTCCCCGGACCTCTTCCATCGTGCCGGAGCGGATCAGCCGCCCGCCCTTGATGATGGCGATCTTATCGCAGAGTTTTTCCGCGACCTCCAGCACGTGCGTGGAGAAGAAGATCGCGCCGCCCGCGTCACAGAAGGAGCGCATGATCTCCTTGAGCAGATGGGACGCTCTGGGATCGAGCCCGACGAAGGGTTCGTCCATGATCAGCAGCTTCGGCTCGTGGATCAGCGCGGAGATCACCGCCAGCTTCTGCTTCATCCCGTGGGAATACGAGGAAACGGGCTGGGCAAGATCGGACGTCAGACCGAACGCGTCCGCGTACCGGTGGATGCGCTCCGTCCGCTCCTCCGTGCCGATCCCGAAGATATCGGCAACGAAATTCAGGTAGCCGATCCCGGTCATGAAATCGTACAGATCCGGGTTATCCGGGATATACGCGAGCATCGCCTTGCATTTTAACGGTTCTTCCTTCACGGAGACGCCGTTTATCCGGATCTCTCCCGCGTCAAACCGCTGGATCCCGACCACGCTTTTCAGCGTCGTCGTTTTTCCCGCGCCGTTGTGGCCGATAAAACCGAAGATCTCACCGGGTGCGATCCGGAGCGTGAGATCGTCGACCGCCTTTTTTTCGCCGTAACACTTCGTCAGGTGCTCGATCGACAGCATTTCTTTTCCCTCTTTCATTGACACAAATCAAATTGTGATATCTTTTTGATATCACTATACTGATTGTAACACGGCAAGCGGTTTTTGTCAAGGTCTTTCCCGTTTTTTGCGCCGTTTTCTTGACACGGTGCCCGCCGTTTGATATAATAGAAGCAATCAAAAAACCGAAGAAGGTGCGTTATGAAAAAGACATATCTCAAGCGAACGACTTCCCTGCTTCTCGCGCTCGTCGGCATCCTTTCCGCCGCGGCGGTGACCGGCTGTCAGAAGGACGACCCGGTCCCGGTGCCGACCGGAAAGGCGCTCCCCCCCACCGGCATGAAGGTCGCCCTTCTCTCCGAGCCCTACGGCGTTGACCGTGACGCGGTCGCCTTCTCGTGGGTCATGAACGACGAAAAGCCGAATGAACTGCAGACCGCTTACCGCCTGACCGTGACCGAAAACGGCAAGACCGAGGCGCTCTACGATTCCGGCTGGGTCGAATCCGCGCAGAGCGCGGGCGTCCGTCCGGACGGTCTGAGTGGGAAGCTGAAAGACAACAGCCTCTATTTCTGGACCGTCGAGACCAAGAACAAGGAAGGCGAGGAAAGCGGACCCTCCGCGCCGCAGTTCTTCTCCACCGCGGTCGGCAAGGAATGGGAGGACACGCGCGGCATCTGGGCTTCGACGGAGACCGAGATCGTTCCCCTTTCAAACGACTGGACCGATTACACGGTCGACGTCACCTTCCGCATCACGGACGTCGCGCTCGGCGTCATCTTCCGCGGTGAGGAAAAGAACTTCTATATGTGGCAGTTCCGCGTCGACAGCGGAAAAGCGAGCCTCTGCCCTCACGTCTACCAAAACGGCTCCTTCGTCGGCGGAAAGCAGATCGCGTCCGTGGCGATCCCGGATGAGGCGGCTTACGTGATCGGTGATACGGTCACCGCACGCATCACCTGCGAGGGCAATACCGTGACCACCGCCCTGAAAAGCGGAGATACCTTCGTCGAGGTCGATCGCCGCGATATGAAGCAGTACGGTCTGACCGAGGGTGTGATCGGCTTCCGAACCGGCAGCTCGGAATCCGGCATCGTCACGGAAATCACGGCAAAAACGCTTTCCGGCGAGCCGCTCTATCTCAGCAACTTCAACGTCGTCGATCCGTTCAGCCGCTGCCCGAAGGAAGAAGACGGGATCCGGGTCCCCAAGGCGCTCTCGAACGGCTGCCTGATCGACCGGGAAGCGCTGAAGGCGCAAAGCGGAGACACGGATAAGAGCGTATCCTCCTTCGTCTTCCTGCGGCAGGAATTCGATCTGCACGCCGACAAGCTCGACCGGGTGGAACGCGCCGTCATGAGCGTGACCGCGTCCTCTCCCGACCCTGCGAGACAGTACGTCTTCAATCTCTCCCTCAACGGAAAACTGATCGGCGTCGGTCCGGCGCGCCTTTCCGCAGACAAGGACGGCACCGCCACGCTCCCCTACGAGAGCTACGACGTGACCTCTTCCCTTACCGCCGGGAAAAACTGCGTTTCCGCGATCAATTACGCGACAGGAGGAAAACTCTTCCTCTGTCAGATGACGCTGTTCTACAGGGACGGCACACGTGAGATCCTCCTGAACTCCGCGCGGGACGCGGCACAGTGGAAGGGAATGGAGGGCGACGGCGCGTTCGGCCTCTCCAACTCGACCGGCACCAACTATTATACCGCCCACGCGAACAACATCGACGCGTCTCTCTACCCCTTCGGCTTCGATCGGGTCGGGTACGACGACGGCGCGTGGAAAACGGCGGAGCTCTGTGAAAAGATCGACGCCGAAATGCAGCTTGTTCCCTCCGGCGAGGTACCGGTCCTCCGCTTCGACGCCCCGACGGACGCCATGACCGTGACCGCGCAGGACGGCGCGTATCTGATCGACCTCGGCTGCGAGATCGTCGGCGGGCTCCGTCTGACTGTCGATCTGCCCGAGGACGCCGTGCTGACGCTCCGCTATTCCGAGACCCTGACCGAAGACGGCACTGTCCGCGTTCCGATGATCTCCGGCAACAAATACGAGGAAACGTGGAAGCTCGTCAAGGGGAAAAACGAGATCGAAACGGTCGAAATGCTCTGCTACCGTTACGTCGAGATCTCCGGCTGCCCCGTCGCACTGACGAAGGACAACGTCCGCGGCGTCGAGGTCCGCACGGCGTTTGACGAAAGCGCGTCCTCCTTCACCTCGGACAGCGCGCTTCTGAACGATCTGTACACCCTGACCAAGAACACGATCAAGCGCACGACGCAGGGGCTCTACGTCGACTCCCAGTCGAGAGAGCGCGGTGCCTACGAGGGAGACCTGATCATCAACCTCTATTCCGCGTTTGCGTTCAGCGACGATTATTCGGTCGCCAGATTCACCGACGAATATCTCTGCACGCACCGCACCTGGCCCGCGGAATATATCCTCTATACGACGATGGCAACCGAGCTGCTGTACCGGATGAACGGGGACCTGCACACCGCCGAGAAATACTATTCCATCCTGAAAAAGAACCGCTTCACCGATTCCAAGCCCGACGGATACGGCCTGATCGGCATCCCCGCAAAGGCCAGCTCCACAACAGACTCCATCCTCGTTGACTGGCCAACGACCGAGCGGGACGGCTACGATATGTCTGTCGCGTTCAACACGGTGCTCAACGCGATCTCCGTCCGCGCTGAGGAAGCGCTTGCCGGTCTTGCCGCCGCCCTCGGAAAGGACAGCGACGCGAAAGCGTTCTCCGACGACGCCGCCGCTTTGAAGCAGGCGATGATCGACCGGCTCTGGAACGAAGAGACCGGGGCGTTTGCCGACGGCCTCACGGCGGACGGCACGCCCTCGGCGCACTTCTCCCAGCACGCGACCGCCTACGCTCTTGCCTGCGGTATCTACGATTCCGCGGAAATGGCGGACCGGATGGCAGCCTTCCTCGA
Organism: Eubacteriales bacterium; assembly: GCA_045617585.1. Taxonomy (GTDB): domain Bacteria; phylum Bacillota; class Clostridia; order Oscillospirales; family CAG-272; genus CAKRZE01. The sequence goes on along the minus strand of JAZLIW010000005.1, from coordinate 1,337 downwards.
CGCGCAGGGCGAGATCCGGATGAGCGTCTTCGGCGTCTTCTTCCTCTTCGACGGGCTGTATTCCTCCGGCCACGGCGACGTTGCGAATCGCCTGCTCCTCTCCGAGAACTGTGAGGAAGGCGCGCGCACCTTTGCCTATATGCTCCGCACGCTGGACGCGACGCTGACCACCGAGGCGTGGAATGAGGTCAACAAAAAGAACATGACCTACTGCCACCCGTGGGGCTCCGCGCCCGCCTTCGCGATCGTCAACGGCATTTTCGGTATCCGTGCCGTCGATCCCGGCTTCTCCTCATTTGAGATGCGTCTCAGCCCCACCGGGCTGAAAAACGCCTCCCTGCTCGTTCCCACGGTCAAGGGCAGCATCAGCGCGTCCTTTGATACCGCGTCCGGGCTCAGCCTGAACCTCACCGTTCCCGCGAACGTGACCGCTTCCGTCCTGCTCCCCGGCACCGGTAACGAAAAGGTCACGCTCGACGGCAAGCAGATCGACGCCGTCTGCGCCGACGGGTTCTTCACCGTCGCGGTCGGCTCCGGCACACACAGCCTGACGCTCGGATGAATTTAATACGTTACGAAAAAACGGGAGCGCCGCGGTGCTCCCGTTTTTCCGGGAAAGGAACAAAATGATCACGCAAGAGATCACCGAACGGCTGAAAGCAGAAGCCGATCCGGATTACCGTCTGTTTCAGTGCCGCCTGATGCCCGGCGTCGCGCCGGAGCGCGTCGTCGGCGTACGGACGCCGATCCTGCGTAGGCTGGCAAAGGAATACGCGAAGCGGGAGGACGCGGACCTGTTTCTTTCCGATCTGCCGCACGCGACCTACGACGAATACAACCTGCATGGCTTCATGATCTCCGAATGCCGCGACTTTGAGAAGGCTGTCGCTTCCGTTGACGCCCTTCTGCCGTACGTCGATAACTGGGCGACCTGCGATCTGCTCAGCCCGAAGGCGTTCCGTGCCTCGGTACGGAAGGACCCCGGACGGCTCCTTACCCATATCCGCCGCTGGATCGGCTCCGACCGTCCCTTCACGATCCGCTTCGGCATCGAAATGCTGATGAGCCATTATCTGGACGACGCGTTCGATCCCGCCTATCCGGCGCTCCCCGCCGCGGTCGAAAGTGACGAGTATTACGTCAATATGATGATCGCGTGGTATTTTGCGACGGCGCTTGCCAAGCAGTGGGACGCCGTTCTGCCCTATCTCACCGAGCACCGCCTGACCGGATGGGTCCGCAGAAAAACGATCACGAAATAATCAAAATGATGTGCGATGCATCCATTCTGGCCGGCGTCGGTCCGATGGCCGGCGTCGCAGGTGCCGTCGCATACT
>JAZLIW010000004.1:0-7918 GCA_045617585.1 Eubacteriales bacterium | reverse complement strand
CGCGCTATCATACCGTAGGGCGGGGGCTTGCTCCCGCCGCGCCGGGATCGCGTTCCGGTCGGGAAGGCCAAGCCGCGCTATCATACCGTAGGGCGGGGGCTTGCTCCCGCCGCCTCCCCGTTCGCGTTCCGATCGCAAAGGAGCGCAGCGACGCGGAACCCGTTTGCCTCCCACAGTTACGAAGTAACCGGATCCGGTGGAAGGCACACACTATGCGCGGCTGCGCCTTACGGATCGGGAAACGTTCGGCGGCGGCGGGAGCAACCCCACGCCCTACGGCGGAGCGACCGCGGCTTCGCCTTTGCGATCAGGGCGCGATCAAAGAGGCGGGGGGAGCAAGCCCCCGCCCTACGGTGGACCCGTCCGCGGCATTGCCTTACCGATCGGGACGAGAAAGAGGAGCGGCGGGAGCAAGCCCCCGCCCTACGGTGGCTCCGTCCGCGGCATTGCCTTACCGATCGGGACGAAAACGAGGAACGGCGGCTTCCGACGGGCGACGTGCTTGACAAAAGGCACGGAAAAGGGTATCATGGGAGCAGGGCTTCATAATAAGCTGCGAAAATGGTATGATCCGGGCGGAACTTACAAAAAGGTCACATGAAACGCCCGGGGTGTCACGGGAAACGATGGCGGAAAAGGGGATCATGCGGTATGATAGAGGCATCAAACGACAGGAGGAATACGTCATGACCATTTTGAACGTCAGCCATCTGAAAAAAACTTATACGGGGCGCACCGGGGGGACGCAGGTCCGCGCGCTGAAGGACGTGACCTTTACGGTCGAAAGCGGGGAGTACGTCGCCGTCATGGGCGAATCCGGCTCCGGGAAGACGACGCTTCTGAACATCCTCGCGGCGCTCGACAAGCCGACGGGCGGCACGGTGCTGCTCGACGGGAAGGATACGGCAATGCTGAAGGACAGCGAGCTTGCGCTGTTCCGGCGGAAGAACCTCGGCTTCGTCTTTCAGGAATTCAATCTGCTCGACACCTTTTCCCTGCGGGACAACATCGCTCTGCCGCTCGTGCTGGACGGGCGGGGCAGGGGAGAGATCCGGGAGCGGACGGACGCCGCGGCGTCTGCCGTCGGCATCTCCGGGCTGCTTGAAAAATATCCCTACGAGGTCTCGGGCGGGCAGAAGCAGCGCGCCGCCGCGGCGCGGGCGCTGATCACGGAGCCGAAGCTGCTCCTTGCCGACGAGCCGACCGGGGCGCTGGATTCCGCTTCCTCGTCCGAGCTGCTGCGGGTCTTTTCCGAGATCCACCGCCGCGGGCAGACCGTTCTGCTCGTCACGCACTCGGTGGACGCCGCGTCGCACGCCGACCGCGTCCTTTTCATCCGGGACGGCGTGATCTTCCACCAGCTTTACCGCGGGGACGCCGACAACGAGACGCTTTACCGCCGCATCTCGGATACCCTGACCGTGCTGAAGAACGGAGCGGGCGAGCGATGAAGCGCGGGCTCAGCATGAGGCTGGCGTGGGGCAACCTCAAAAAGAATTACCGGTTTTTCCTTCCCCGCATCCTTTCCGAGGTGGGACTCGCCGCCTCCTTCTATATCATCTTCACGCTTTCCTGCGACCGCCGCCTCGCCTCGGTCAAGGGCGGGGCGTATCTCCCCACCATCATGTGGATGGGCGCCGTCGTGATCGGACTGCTCTCCGCCGTGCTGACCCTCTACGTCAACGGCTTCCTCATGAAGCAGCGGAAGCGGGAGTTCGGGCTTTACAGCGTCCTCGGCATGGAGAAAAAGCATATCTGCCGCGTGCTGTTCTGTGAATCGCTGCTCTGCAGCCTCACGGCGGACGCGGGCGGGCTCCTCTTCGGGATGCTCTTCTACAAGGCGGCATCCCTTGCCATCTGCCGTCTGCTGCACGCGGAGGTCGTCGCGGGTTTTTATTTCATCACGCCGGGAACGGTGATCCCCGTCCTTCTGATCTTCCTCGGGCTGGATCTCTTCACCTTCCTCGTGAACTGTATCTCAGTCGGGCGGATGAGTACGGTCGAGCTGCTTTCGAGCGTCAGCGCCGGGGAAAAGGAGCCGCGGGTCAGGTGGTTCCTGCTCGTTCCGGGCATCCTCTGCCTCGGCGGCGGATACGCGATCTCGCTCCTCACGAAGGAGCCGCTGCAGGCGCTCTTCCTCTTCTTCGCGGCGGTCCTGCTCGTCATCGCGGGGACCTATCTCCTCTTCGTTTCCGGGAGCACGCTCGTGCTGAAGGCGCTCAAAAAGAACGAGGCGTATTATTACCGCCCCGGGCATTTCACCGCCGTTTCGGGTCTGATCTACCGCATGAAGCGGAACGCGGTGGGGCTCGCCTCGGTGGCGATCCTCTCGACCGGGGTGCTGATCATGATCTCCTCCACCTTCTGCCTCTATTCGCGGACTGAGGCGGTGCTGAAGCAGAACTATCCGCAGGACTGCTATCTGCCGCTTTCCTATCTCGACGAAGAGGGGAAGACCGTGTACCTTGACGAAAAGGAGATCGGGGCGCTGGTAAAGGACTGCGCGGCGCGGAACGGGCTGACCGTCCGCGAGGAATACCGGCAGACCTACTTTGAGACCGCGTTCTCCCATCAGCCGGGGGCGCTGATCTCCGACCGGGCATCCTACGCGGTCGAGACCGATCTTGCGTCGCTTACCGGCATCACCTTCCTCACCGAGGAGGATTACGTCCTGCTCGGCGGGACGCCGATCGGGCTGAAAAAAGGCGAGGTCGCCGTCTGCCCCTACAACATGGCGGGAAACTTCGCGGATGAGGAATTCACGATGTGCGGCGGGACCTACCGGGTCCGGGCACGGCTGACCTCCTTCCCGGTCAACTCGCGCCTCGTGTCGGTCAACTGCTTCGGCATGGTCGTTGCCGACCGGGAGGAATTCGACCGGATCTGTCAGTCGCAGGCCGAGGCGTACGGCGCAGACGCGGCCGTGCAGACGCGGTACTGCGTGTCCTTCGAGAATGCCTCCCCGACCTCGGAGGCGGGAGAGACCTTTGCCGAAGAGGCGCAGGACGCGCTGTTCCGGCTGGTCCGCGAGAAGAGCGGCGGGTCGTACACGCTCTACGGGATCGACACGGTCTGGAGCGCGCGGGAGAGCTACTACGGGATGTACGGGACGCTGCTCTTCCTCGGGATCTTACTGGGCCTCGTCTGTCTGTTCGCCGCCGTGCTGATCATCTACTTCAAGCAGATCTCGGAGGGCAGCGAGGACCGCGGGCGCTTCCGCATCATGCGCAAGATCGGGATGACCGACGCCGAGGTCCGGGGCACGGTAAAGACGCAGGTGCTGACCGTGTTCTTCCTGCCGCTCGTGACCGCGGGGATCCACACGGCGTTCGCTTATCCGATCGTGACCCGGATCATGGAGGTCATGCTCCTTGACGACAGACTGCATTTTGCCATGTGGTGCGCGGTCACCTACGCCGCGTTCGCGCTGGTCTATACGCTGATCTACGCGCTGACGGCGCGGACCTATTATAAGATCGTCGGCTGACGGAACCCCCCTGCCGGCGGGACCCGAACGGGAAAGGAGAAACGGAACGATGTACCGGATCATGATCGTCGAGGACGACGCGGCGCTTGCCGGGGCGATGAAAAAACAGCTTTCCGCCTACGGGAACGAGATCGTCCTTGCCGGAGATTTCACGCGGATCGCGGAGGAGGTGCGGCTGGCGGCGCCGCATCTCGTCCTGCTCGACCTGATGCTGCCGTTCTATACCGGCTTTTACTGGTGCGGCGAGATCCGCAAGACCTCGTCCGTCCCCGTCGTGTTCCTCTCCTCCGCCTCCGACAATATGAACGTCGTGACCGCGATCAACGCGGGCGGCGACGATTTCATCGCAAAGCCGGTCGACCCGATGGTCCTCGCGGCGAAGGTGCAGGCGGTGCTGCGGCGGACCTACGAGATCGGCGGGAGCGCCCCCGTGCTTTCCTGCCGGGGCGCGCTGCTGAACCTGAACGACGCCTCCCTGACCTACGGGGACAAGCGGATCGAGCTGACGAAGAATGAGTTCCGCATCCTGCAGATCCTCTTTGAGAACCGGGGGAAGATCGTCAGCCGCGACCGGCTGATGACCAAGCTGTGGCAGAGCGACCTCTACGTCGAGGAGAACACGCTGACCGTCAACGTCGGGCGGCTGCGCAAAAAGCTGGAGGACGCGGGCCTGAACGGTCTGATCGTCACGAAGCCGGGAAGCGGGTATCTCGTGCCGTGAAAAGAAAAAAAGAGGTCCTTTCCGATACGCTGAAAAAGTGCCTGCCCGCCTTCGCTGCGGGCGCGGTCTCGTATCTCTGCGCAGCGGCGGTCTTCTTCCTCTACGGGCAGCAATCCGCGGAGCCGTATCTTTACGCGGCGGCGCTGCTCCTCCTCCCGGGCGCCGTTCTCTTTGCCGTTACGTTTTTCCGGGGGCTGAAAACGGCGGAAAAGCGGGAGCGGGCGATCCGCGCCGTGATGAACGGGGAGGCGTTCCCCCCGGCGCCGACGCTCGCGGAGGCGGACTGGCAGGAGGCGGTGCGCCGGCTCCTCACGGAACTGACGGCGGTACGGAACGAATACGGCGAAATGCGGCAGGACGAGCTCGACTACTATACCGCGTGGATCCACCAGATCAAGACCCCGATCGCCGTCCTCCGGATGCAGCTCGGCGGCGGGGAGAGCGACCGCGCGACCGAGGCGGCGCTCTTCCGGCTGGAGCAGTACGCCGACATGGCGCTGACCTACGTCCGCCTCGGCGGCTCGACCGACCTCGTCCTGCGGGAATACCCGCTCGACGGGCTGATCCGTGAGGTGATACGGAAATACGCGCCTCTCTTCGTCGCGGGGCGGCTGCGGCTCGACTACGAAGGCGCGGAGGGGACGGTCGTGACCGACCGCAAGTGGTTCACCTGCATCCTGGAGCAGATCCTTTCCAACGCGATCAAGTACACGCCCTCCGGAACGGTCACGGTCCGGGCGGAGGGGGAGACGCTGACCGTCTCCGATACCGGGATCGGCATCGCGCCGGAGGACGTGCCGCGCATCTTCGAGAAGGGGTACACCGGGGAGAACGGGCACGTCGAAAAGCGCTCGAGCGGGCTCGGGCTCTATCTCTGCCGCAAGGCGGCGGACCTGCTCGCTGTCCCGCTTTCGGTCGAAAGCACCGTCGGGCAGGGAAGCACGTTCACGCTCGATCTGACGGGGAAGAGACACTGACAGGACGGGAAAGAGGATGAAAAGCAGCAGAGACGAAAGGCGGAGAGGCTGACGTCTCTGCTGCTTTTATTTCAAACAGAGAGCGATGAAAAGCCGGGAGCGATCCGTACGACGGTTGTCACGGAACGGACGAGCAGCAGCCTGCGCGTAAGGCAGTTCCGTGGGTCGGGGGGCTTGCTCCCGCCCTACGGTGGATGCGCGGCGCGCGGTGCGCGGCACGAGACGCGCCTGACGGTCGGGACGCGAACGAGGTGCGGCGGGAGACAAACGCATATCCTGCGGATTGGAACCGACAGATTCGGTTTTTGGGCTTTTCGTACTTGACTTATTCACGAAAAAATGGTATAATAGAAATGTAATCGTTTACAATACGTTCGGAGGTCGTGTCAAATGAAAAAGTTCGTTTCTTTCTTATTGATCCTGACGACGGTGCTGTCGGTTTTCGTTCTTGCTGCCTGCACGGTTGAAAACGGGACGCATTCCGGAGATACGGAGGGATCATCCTCTTCCGTGACGGAACCAGATGAAACCGCTGATCCGCGCGCGGTGCCGCCGGTGATCCCGGAGGACGTGAAGGGGAACGGCGCCACGATCCTGATCCAGGTCGAGGGGTGGGCGTATTTCTCCCTGCTCGACGTGCTTGACGTCGGTGTGGAGGAGGACACCGGAGAGCCGATCAACGCCGCGGCGTTCACCCGGGACCGCCGCGTGGAGGAAGCGCTCGACGTGAAGATCCGTTCCGACGTCTATCCGGATTACAATCCCTCGATGACGGCGATCCGCAGGCTGATCTCCAGCGGGGACAGCGACGTCGATCTCTGGCTGATGCGCAGCGCGGGGTTTACGACGGCGATCGGGGAAGGAATGCTGAACGATATCGGCTCCGGCGAGCTCGGGATCTTCGACCCGGACAAGATCTGGTGGGACCGCAATTCGTACGACTCGTTTTCCATTGCCGACTATCATTACGGCATCACCGGCGACTTCACGACGGCGGACGATCTGACCTACTGGTGCGTCTTTTTCAACAAGGACACGGTGAAGGACTATCAGCTCGATTCGCCTTACGATATCGTGCGGGAGGGCGGCTGGACCTTTGACCGGATGTACGAGCTCGCGATGGTCGCCGCGGGCGACGTGAACGGGAACGATCCGACCGACTACGACGGGCAGCACGGGATCTCGATGATCCGCGATATTCTCGCCGGGTCGATGAACACGTCGGGCATCACGCTGATGGAGAAGGACGACGGCGATTACCCGGAATTCACCTTCTACACCGACGACAACGTGGAAAAATTCCTGCACCTGCTCGACATCTTTTACGATAAGGACGTCGTTTACAACTGCCACGTGCAGGGCGGCGACGAGATCAATATCTTCACGAACGGAAAGACCCTCTTCACGCTCGGCGGCGTGTATTACGGTCCCTCGATGCGCAGCACTGAGACCGACTTCGGAATGCTGCCGATGCCGAAATACGACGAGGAGCAGGCGTATATCTCGGCGACCTCGCCGCTGTTCCTCACGATCCTGACCGTGCCGAAGAACAATGCCGACAACAACGCCCTGCGCGGCGCGTTCATGGAGCTGTATTCCTGCATGGGCAGGGACCTGATCATTCCCGAATTCTACGACCGGCTTCTCGATTACAAGATCGCGCGCGACGACGATTCCCGCGAGATGCTCGACTACATCTTCGGCAATACGGTCTACGATATCGGCGGGATCTTCAATCTTTCCGATATCTCCTTTACGATCGTCGATATGATGTACTCCTATAACCGCAATATCGCTTCGGTCTGGGAGGCAAACGAGTCCAGAACGGATGCGGCGCTGGAAAAGCTGCTTTCGCGGCTGTACTGATACGGATCGCCGGATGAAAAAACTGTTTTGTCTGCTGCTTGGGATCGGGGTGCTTGTTTTGACTGCTTGTGATACGGCGGGGAACCGGAAGGAAAACGGGACCGGGACCGCCGCGCCCTCCGGGGCGGAGAGCTCCGTCTTCCGGTTGGAGGGCACTGCCCAGGTCGTTTACGGGGAAGAGCCGCTGCCCGCGGTCTACGCCGCGGCGAAGGAGCTGACCGCGTTCCTCAACGGAAAAGGATGGGATGCCGGATACCGCGACGATTTCACCGCGGGAAAGGAACCGCCCGCCCGGGAGATCCTCGTCGGGGAGACCGGAAGAGAAGAGAGCAAACGGGCGTACGCGGAGCTGGGAGAACTGGAATACCTGATCCGCGTCGACGGGGAAAAGCTGGTCGTCGCCGGGTCGTCGCCGCGGATCACCGCTTACGCCGTGACCGTGCTTGAAAAAATGCTTGCTTCCGCGGAGGTCTCCGGCGGCGGGATCCGGATTGCGGAAAAGCGCGGGAGCTACGCCGAGGCGCTGCCGGAGGGCGGGCTGACCGAATACGCGGGGAAGACGAACGGCAGCGAAGACCGCCCGACGGGAGACGTCCTCCCCTCGACCGTTCCCGAACGGACGTGGGAGACCGGTGCTTACGAGACCGGGAATACGGTCACCGTCCCGGCGGAAAACGGGAATTACGGCGGCGCGCAGTTCGTCGTCAAGCTCTTTTCCGAGGGGCTTTCCCGTGCGCCGGAAGGAAAGGAATACGCGGAATTTACCGCGCTGATCGAAGAAGACGGCTGTACCGTTCCGGTGCTGACCGCGCTCGCGGAGCGGGTGTTTTCCTCGGACGAGTTCCGGTCCGCCGGGCTGAACGGCAG
>JAZLIW010000003.1:0-7929 GCA_045617585.1 Eubacteriales bacterium | reverse complement strand
GGATTGCTTCCCACGATCAGACGCGTGACCGACAGGTCCCCGATCTTCATCATCGGCAGCATGGCGATCCCCCTTTTCCCGTTTTTCCGTTTATCAGTCCCGAAATGTGCCGTTTTTTCTGTGGTTTCAATAATAATATATCACAATCTTCACCGTTTTTCAATAACTTTTCCAAAAAAATACACATTTCCGTGCAAAAGATATTCATTATTTTCATTGTCCTCCGTCCGAAAAGGGCATTCCCGTGCCGAAAAAAGAAAAGAACCGGATCCGACCGGTCCTTCTCCGTTCAAATTTCATTCTTTCCGACCGTTTCGGAATCCGCGGACAGATCTCTCCCGGTCAGCAGGCGGAACAGCTCTTCCGTTGCCGCCGCGGCGGCGGACCCGGCTTCCGCTTCGTACCGGGGCGTGATCCCGTCCCGTACCGAGCCGATGAACGCGCCCGCTTCCTTCGCAAGCAGCATTCCCGGTGCGATATCCCAGCGGTTGCGCGTGAAAAGCAGCGTCCCGTCGATCCTGCCGGATGCAAGATACGCAAAATCCACGCTTGCCGCACCATACATCCGCACCTTTGCGACCCGTTCCGCGACCCTGCCCATAATTTGATGCTGGAGCCGCCGATCGTCCGCGCTGCGGTGCGAATAATCGCCGAAGCTGACGACCGCGTGCTCCGGGTCCCGGCGTTCCACGGAGATCGGCACCCCGTTCCGGAAGGCGCCGCAACCTTTTTCCGCCGTAAACGCTTCGTCGGTCTCGGGAAGCAGGATCAGGGAGAACACGGTCTCCTCCCCCTCGTACAGCGCGCACTGGATCCCGTAGATCGGAACGCCGCGGCACATATTGTAGGTCCCGTCGATCGGATCGACGGTCCACATCCGTCCCCCGGGGAGCGTGTCCGCGTTCGTCTCCTCGCTGAGGATCCGGTCCCCGGGAAATTCGGACCGGATCACGTTGATCAGCCGTTCTTCGATCTTCAGATCGTTGACGGTCACGACATCGAACATCGCCTTATCGAACGCACCGGCGTCGGCTGCGCGGAATTCCTCCCGGTAGATTTCCCGTACCGCTCTGCTCATGATTTCCCGTTCACGGGCATACGGCGTCGTTTTCTCTTCCATCGTCATTTCCTTTTCCGTTTTTTTCATTATACCATATCCGCCGCGAAAACACAAGAGGGGGCCTTTTTTCCAAAAGCAGGTCAGGCTTACACTCCCCCGAACGGCGAAAGGGCGGGGAGCATTTCCGGTTCCCTGCCCTTTCGCTTATCAGTTTCCCTTTCCGAGCGCGGAAGAGACCTTTCCCTTGCCCTTCCGCGCCTGATAGAGCTGCATCTCGTTATCGCGGAACGCAAGAAGGATCATTTCCACGTCGTTGTTGCTGATCGGTCCGTGGTGATCGCACATGACCAGACGGTACAGCTTATCACTGACCAGAAAACTGTCCAGCTCCCGGTAACTGCCTTTTCCGACCCCGGCAAGGCCGTCCCCCGGATTTTCGTACAGATCGCCGAGTCCCAGCGCATGACCGAACTCATGCTTTGCCACGTCGCTGATCTCCGCGGCGTCAAGGAATCTCCCATCTTCACTCTGGATATAGATGATCTTTCTCGAACGGACCGACCAAGCAGGGCCCGAGATGGCAAAGGAGCGTTTGTTCCGCATCAGATCGTCGATCTCTTCCTTTTTTCCTTCCGTTCCGACGGCGTTCATGAGCTTCCCGGTCATGGCGGCGACGTTCGACGTCAGCGGAACGACGATGACGTGATCGAACCGGTTCTGCCCGACCGTCAGGCGTACCTCAACGCTCAGCTTCTGCCCGCCGAACACGGTGTATTCCCCCTGCCATTTCCGCATCCCGTCGAGGACCGCCCTTTCAAACAGCCCGACGTCCGGCAGATCCTCTGCGTAAATAAACCGGATGTCCGCGCTGAGGCGAAGCACATTTTTCCCGCCGCTGTATTCCAGTTCCGCGTCGATCGGCGTCAAAAGCCCCTTCCGGTCGATCCGGATCGGTTCCCCGTCAAAGTCGGTCAGCGGGCCGGGCTCCCGTTCGGACGTCTCACCTCCGAAAGCACGTTCATACCGGGAGAGGCAGATACGGTTCAGGAGTTCCCGGGACGGCAGATATCCGCTGTCGGCATACCGCCGAAGGATCCGGAGCGCTTCTTCTTCCGCGTTTCCCACGGACGGCTTCAGGACGCCGTCAAGCATCAGTACCGCCACGTGATAGGACGCCTCCGGATCCGACATCAGATACGCTCTGATCAGGCAGGACAGTCCTTCCGAGCGCCGTTCCGCGTCGTCTCCGTATCCGAAAAACAGTAATTTTCCGCGTTCGCGGTACCATTCCGCGCTGCGTTCGTTCATTTCGTCACTCACGCCGTTTGCTCCTTCCTCATTGTCCGATCATTTTGTTATATACTGCTTCCGGCACGATCCCGGCGTAATCGTAATCGATCAGATGGGGGGCCGCGGGAATTTTGGCATCCTTGACTATTTCCAAGCAGTCCTTCGAATGCTCGGGAAGAGGCTGATAGGGGTCCTGCGGATCTTTCCGTTCCACCAGGCAGTCGTGCGTTTTGAGGAACTTTACGTCCTTTTTTCCTTTTTGGAATCCGATCGAACGCATATACGCGTTCCACCGTCTGTGTTCCAGCCACGCAAGCATATCCGCCGGCTCTTCCGACGCCGTTTCGCAGATATATTCCTCATGGTTTTTCTTCCAATCCTCCCAGCCGCAGGAGGGATCGTGCCCGATCAGATATGCGGAAAACAGCTTATACTGATAATGGATATCGCGGGCGTTCGACGACCAGAATTCGTACGGCCTGCTGGACACGGACCTCATATTGGCAAGCGTCACCCAGTCCGAACGGGTAAATTTTCCATTTTCTTTGCTGATCTTTTTTGCCGCGTACCGGCTATTGATAATATTATCGTACCCGTAGGTCTCGTCAATGCTTCCGACGGCGATCATCCTGATCTTACCGGCTCCCGAGACGTTGACCGTTTTCTCGGAGGCTTCCGGTCCGTCCGTTTGATCCGGCTGATTGAGGGCTTCAAACAGATTGGAATCATATACGACGTAAGCAATGGTAACGTCTTTCTTGACTTTCAACTCCATCTGTCGGATCGCGACCGCTTTCATCAGCCGCTCCGCCGTACGGATATTGAGGTCATCCTCGCCGAGTGCGACCAGATAATAATCCGCGTCCGTCAGCGCCATCGTCCCGTGTTCCTCCGAGATCGGATCGGTGCAGACGATGGAGGAAATATCCGCCGTGTCAACGTTGGAGCCGCAATAACGGAAGGTAAAATACGGTTCATTGAAGTGGTCTTCTCTCTCGTATACCCGCAGCTCCTCCCAACGCTCTTCGGTGCTTTTCAGGATCTCACTGCTGATCATGTTGATCTTTCCCACGACGTCTTCGGTCCCGTCGATCGCCACCATATTGATCGAAAGCGGAATGTGATAAAGCTGCCCGCACCAATAAGAGGTCAGGAACATCTCCATCCCGATATTACCGTTTCCGAGGATGGCAACGTCGAGCTTCAGATCCCCCTCGCGCCCCAAAAGCGGCTCGTAGAGCGGATGATCCTCCATAAGATGATAGATCAGATCCTGATAACAGCGGGTCCGGATCACAGCAGGCGCTTTCAGGTCAACGACTCGTTCGATCGCCTCGCCTTCCGCCTTTTCATCCAGACCGTCCTTTTCCTCAGCCTCCTCCTCCGTCTTGCCAAGGAGGGACAGGTATTCCCGATGCAGCCGGTCCAGATAGGCGTCGAGACGGAACGTTTTATTCGCCCAAATCCCAAGAGACTCCGCCGGACGCTTGATCTGCTCGCGCAATTTGCCCGCCGCGTCTTTGACATTCAGTTTTAGGCTCTTTTTCCCGGTCAGCTTCGGAAGCGCTTCCGTTTCCGTGTTTCTTGCTTCCTGCTTTTTGCGCTCTTCCCTGATCCGTTTTGAGAGCACTTCCGTTTCCGCGATCTTCAGTTTTCGGAGAGCGCTCTTTTTCCCTTTCTTGATATCGCTTTCCAACTTTTTCTGATATCTGCCGCGGATGCGCTCTATGATCCCGGCCTCCGTCAGGGAATAGGAATCGTCGTGATAAAAGATCCGGATGATCGTTTTATGTATGGTTTTATAGTGCCGATCGTTCGCCAGTTCGGCAAGCGTTTTGATATTATCGATCTCATTTTCATCGATCAGCCAGTATTCTTTCTTGTTTGAAAACCGCGGGCTGACGTGCGTCAGGTCGTCGTTCAGACAGACCGCACCGAGTGCTTTGGCTTTTTTCAGCAGCTCCGAGCTTTTTTCATCCTCACCGTCCGTATACACGTCGGTAAACACGATCACGGGGCGGAACAGGAAAAAAGTCCTTCTGTCGTGGATGCTTCTTGCGGCGGCAAGAGACGCTTCGTTCAGCTCGCTGAAAAAGTATTTCTTCTTCCAGAACAGCAGCTTTTTGATAAAAAACATGATCCCGGGGAACACGCCCTGCACGATATCCAGCAGGATCGCCCCGCCGCAGACCGGTGCCAGAACGTTCAGAAACGCCGTGTAGAATCCGCAGATCCCGATCAGCGCACTGTCTTCTCCGCGCAGAGCCGCCACCATATTTTTCCCGTTCGCGATATATTCGGAATAATCCTCGTCCATACTGAACGACTGGAACGCGTGCGTAAGGCTGTCAAAAATCACTTCCCACGTGCCGAGCTTCCGCTGTTCTTCCTGCTGCTCCTCCTGTCCCCCGCCCGTTTCCGATTCGGCGAGGTTCGAGTAATAACCGACGGCAAAGCGCAGGGACCAGATGGCAAGCAGGATCAGCAGCAGATACCGTACGAGCCTTATCGAGCGATTCGGGCGTTGGAGCAGATACCGGACAAAGCGGAACAGAATGCCGAACAACGCGGCTGAAAACAACAGAGCCGACAGAGCCAAACAAAAGCAAATAACTTTTTCCATACCGACCTCTCGCATCCTACCGAAAAGCAAGCCGTGCGCAGTCGTTTTCGCCCCGTCACGACACGTTTTTCGCTATTTATTACAATAGTATACCGAATGCGGAGGATCTTGTCAAGACTTCATCCCGTTCTCTTTCTTCCGTATGAAAGAAAAGCGGTGCTTTGTTCCATCGGAAAAAAGATCGTTTCATTTGTCCCGCGGTCTGTCATGACAGATACTGTCGAAAAAACGGTCATATAGAACCGGGCTTTCATTTTCCTTAAATTCCGTTCACGCCGGATCAGTGAAGAGTGAAGAAGTAAAAAATCCCGTCCACTTGCGTGAACGGAATTTTTTGGCTCCCCTTGTTCGGACTATCAGGCTTCCGCTGCACGCAGCGGAACCTGTCGGGTTTGCCGATGTGATCCGGAGCCCTTTGCTTCCCCTGCAAACCCGATTTCAATTCTCAGCATAAAGGAGAAGCCAAACGAAAAACCCGGTCCTGTCGGACCGGGCTTTCTTTTGTCAAAGAGCGAGCAAAAGGTACATTTTCAAGGTAAGTACGACCAAAAGTTACATCTCGCCAAACCGGGATTTGTCGGAACAATTTATGCAGGAGTTCCGACTTCTATTAGATTTCCGTCAAGATCATAAAACCTAACAACGGTTTGTCCCCAACTATGTGTCATCTTTTTATTGACATATTCGGTTTCCGGTTTCTGTTCATAAAGCCCGCCTTTCGTAAATGTCTTGCTTTCTTGCAAAAGAATAAAATTGTGTTTTGTTAAAGAACACTGTTGATATTATAAGAGTTAAGCTATTGAGGGAACCTCTAAAAATTCATCGCACACCGAATCGACGGAATCTTTTCCGTCATTCGTTACAAAAATTCTTCGCAGAGATTGCCATTATGCGTGCGAATTTTTGTTTAGACTGACGAAAAATCTTCTCGCCGATCAGCGCACGCTGAATATTTAGAGGTCCCCTTGATTAAAAATACTTATCAATATAGCTCGTAATCTTGTTGGTTACCCTCTGCGGTGTAACAATAGCCGGCGACGTGGCAAACGTCACTTTATTGGCTTTTAAGGAAGCTATGGTTTCGTTACCTCGCTTTTCTGTAAATTGGAATTGAGAGGTGGATTTTCCAAGATCAAGCGACATAGAATAGGTGGAATTTTCAGTGGTGGACTCACCCATAGCCGTTTCGACTCGCTTCTTCTTGCGGGTTGCGGTTGCGGAACGAGAAGCTAAATCGGTACAATTCAAAGTAAAGGTTGTTTCGTTACTGACAACGTGCTTAACCGTAACACCGAAGTCGCGGAAATTGCTCTCGGAGCTATTCTTCAGCTTGATCGTTGCAGAAATCGGTGTGTTGTCGCGGTATACAACGTCCTTGCACTCTATTTCAGCGACGATCGGAGTAGTAATGCCCAAAGAAGCATTGGAATATTCCATATAGGAATAAACATATGTTTTGCCCTCATCATCGATCGCATATTTGATGATTTGATGAATGGAGCCAATTTGGTTATCCTTGATCTGAATATCAAAGGTAAACTTGTTTTCTGCTACAGAGTAGATTCCACTTCCCGTATATTTGCTCATAAACGAAGTCGCTACCGCATCGGTAAAGCCCATCGTTTCACAAAGCTCTTTGGCAATCGTGTCGATATAAGATTTTGAAAATTCGCAAGTTGATTTGTCAGCGCTGACCGTCAACATATCTGCGGTAAGCGTTTCCGGCTCGGATTCTACGGCTTCTGCAGTATACAATGCACTCGTATCAATACCAAACACAGTGAAAATGGTGGATGCGGCAGAGACGTCTGCGGAGAGAGGAAAACTTGCAATAACCTCCGCCTCCCCGGCATAATCTGCGGCGTAAAACATATTTCCTGCCGCTTCAATGCCATAATAGCACAGCGATCCTGCATCTACAAGCGTCACCGCTTCTCTCCGCTTGATGGATTTGATTCTGTCTTGCGAGGATGTAAAATTGGTGATTTGAAAATCTCCCGCAAAGTGAGCAAATAGGTCGGTAGGATCTTTTTGAGACTCACTCGTTTTCATCAAATCAAGCACTGCGTTCTTGATCTTGTCTTCTTCAGATAATGTGTCATCCTCGCCCGAAGGATCGCTATTGTTAAGCTCTTGTGTGTTATTGCATGATGCAAATGACATAACAAGAGCAAGCAGTATAACAATTGACAATAATTTTCTCATAATGTACTCCTTAGTGTGGACTGTGTTATTTCAACATATAGAGGAAAAACAATTTTCCGGTGAATTGATTATATTCCTTCATGCCCAAAATCTCGGTCTTTTCACCTATTTTTTCAAGGAGTAATTTTCCGGCGGGCGATTTCCAATTCTTTCTTGTAGAGCAGAATACAAAGGATTCGCCGTCCACAATACATTGAAGTCAAAGGTTTCCGCTTCCAATACCAAACTCGGCACGCTCAAATGATGAAAACGGAATTTGTTTATGAAAAACATTAAATTTATCATTGGTGCAATCCAAATAACCATCATTGATTTCAACGATATATCCGGTGTACCCACGAGCCTTGGGCAGAATACTGCCGCTCTCTCCCAAAACCATGTCAAATACTCTGCTTTCGTCAAGTCCATATTCTTCGCAATATTGTTTTACGGTAAAAGCCATCTTATTTTACTCCTGACCAGATCGGTTTTTTTCAAATACGCCGATGTAATTGTTTTATAATTATAACACATTTTCGAGGGAAAAGCAATGTTTTTTGAGAATTTATACTTCATATACTTACTTTGTGGATGCTCTATGTTAGCCTGCGGCGATATGATGTTTTTCGCTTTGGAATGTTATACTGAAAGTAGAGTCGACAAATCCCCTAAAAGCTGATATAATAAAAGCAAAAATAGGAGGAAAAAATCGATGAGAACTTACAGCGAAGAATTCAAGGCAGAGGCAATCCGGTTATCGGATGAAATCGGG
>JAZLIW010000002.1:0-23689 GCA_045617585.1 Eubacteriales bacterium | reverse complement strand
CCGATCCATAATAAACTCCGTCCCCGCCGGGGCCGGGACCCGAACGATTTTCACTGTAAGAGGTAATAAGAGACGGAGGATCACTCCATTTCGGCCTTTGCCTGCCGCAGTTTTTCGATGATCGGGAGCTTCTGCGGGCAGATGCCTTCGCAGGCACCGCATTCCAGGCACTTCGTCGCGTCACAGCCGTCCGCAACGATGCGGCGGTAGCCGTGATCGCCCTTCAGGTCGTTCCTGAATCGGAACGCGTCGTTCCACGTACGGAAGATCCGCGGGATATCGACGCCGTTGGGGCAGGGCATGCAGTAACGGCAGCCGGTGCAGCCGATCTTTCTGCGGCTCTCGAACGCGGCACGGACGTTTTCGATCAGTTCCAGCTCCGCGTCGGACATGATGCCGGGCTCGACCGTATCGAAAATACGGAGATTGTCGCGGGTCTGATCCATGCTGGAAACACCGGAAAGGACCGTCGCGACCTCGGGATGATTGCATATCCAGCGGAACGCCCATTCGACCGGCGTCCGCTTGACGGGGAAGGCGTCAAAGAGCGCCTGAACGTTGTCCGGCACGTTCGCGAGCGTTCCGCCGAGCAGACCCTCCATGATCACGACGGGAATGTTTTTGCTTCCCGCAAGCTGAAGACCCTTGAGCCCCGCCTGATGGAAAACGTCCATGTAGTTGAACTGGATCTGGCACATATCCCAGTCGTATTCGTTCAGGATCGTCTCAAACGCCTCGTAGCTGTCGTGGAAGGAGAAGCAGGCGTAGGAGATCCTGCCCTCCGCCTTCAGCTTCGTCAGGAACTCACGGGCACCGATCTTCTTCGCGTTTTCCCAGGAACCGAGGTTCATGGAATGGAGCAGATAGAAATCGATGTGGTCGACGTCGAGGTTGGCGCACTGCTTTTCGTAAAATGCCTGGAGGTCCTCCGGGGTCTTGCACATCCAGACGGGCAGCTTGGTCGCAAGATACACTTTTTCTCTGTATCCGTCCTTCAGCGCTTTACCGACGACCCGTTCGCTCTCCTGATCAAAATAGACGTATGCGGTATCAATATAGTTACACCCGTTGTCAATTGCCGTGCGGATCATACGGATCGACAGTTCTTCGTCGATCACTCGTTTTCCGTCCACGTTTTTTGTCGGGAATCTCATACAGCCAAAACCGAAAGCGGAGCCCTTGATCCCGAGTTTTCCGAATTCTCGCATTTTCATGGTGGTATACCGTCCTTTCAAAGTTTTATGAAAACAGTATACCATAACGCGGACGGAAAAGCAATACGTTTTTTTATCTTTCCCGCAGATTCATGATCCCGTCCAGCAGCACCGCACTCCCCGCCCGTGTCAGCTTTCCGCCCGACGGATCGTTATACCGGAACCCGGGATCGATCAGTCCCGCGCCGCTCAGGGCTTCAAACGCGCCGGCTGCCCAGACAGGCACCGAGGGATCTGAGACCGTGATCCCGGTGCGGACGGGAAGGGAAAGGATCCTGCCCGTGATCACGTATGCCTCCGCGGAGGTGATGTCCCGGTCGGGCTCGAAATAGAACGCGCCGGCGTCCGGTTCTCCTTCGATAAAGCCCATCTTCTTCGCCGCGGCGACGTATCCCTTCAGCGCGGGATCGATCGACGCGTCGTCCCGGTATCCGGTTCCGGAGACGGTCGTCGCGATCCGGTATCCCGCCGCGTTCATCGCCGACACGAGAAATTCAAGGCGGGTGACCGGGAGGTCCGGTTCAAACGACGTTCTGCCGAGCTCGCTCTTCGCACTCATCAGCCCGGCCTCCACGGCACGGATCGCCTCGTTATGACCGTATTTGCCGATCATATCGCTCATGACCGTGCCCGATGCCTTCTTTTCGACGAGCACCGTGACCTCCGCGGGCTCCGAGCGGTTGCCGAAACGGTCCACCGCAGTACAGACGAAGCGGTCGCTTCCTGTGTAATCGATCACCGGCGTATAAGAGTACGTCCCGTCCCCGTCCTCCGAAGGAATGAGGATCCCGTGCTCCGGATAGGACGTGATCTCAAACCGAACGGGGTCACCTTCCGGGTCGGTCGCCGTAAGCCTGCCGAAGCAGGTCACGTCCGCGTAGGTGCGTTTCTCCTCTCCGACGCTCACGGAAGGAGAACCGTTCTCCGCCTCCATATAATACAGAACGCATTCCGTCTCGTACGCGTTTGCCCCGCAGAAGAACGAAAACGAAGAACCGGTGCAGGCAAGGTCCGTCGGAACGAAGCGGAGGGAATTCATCGCGGTCCGGGAGATCAACTGACCGCGGGAAACGGCGGCATCTCCGAGCATCAGCTTTCCCTCCGTGACGAGCGGAAGGGAAACGACGGTCACTGCCGCCGCGCGTTCAACGCCGAGCGCCGTTTCAAAATCGGATGCCGTAAACCGGATCTCCTCCCCGCGTACCGCGTTTTTGATCAGTGACGTCCGGCTGGCGAGAACGGCAAGGCCGGGTGACAGAGGACTGACCCCGGCAGCGGATACCCTGAAAACGGAAAAGGGAAGAAGGATCAGCGACGGGAGCAGAATAAAGCAGATGAAAAAACGTTTCATAAGAGCCTCCGGAACAAAAAATGATCGGATTTCAAAAGGATTCACATTTTATCGGTTGCAAAACAGCGGCTTTTCGGATATAATGAGTTAAGACGGTACGATCTTGACCGTCCTGCCGTATCGGAAAAACGGTATTCAAAGCGAAGGAAAGGACATAACGGTACGAATCGGTATGGAATACGTCGTGACCGACGCTTCGGCCTATCCGAACGTCAAAAGCGTGCTGATCCGCGAATTTCACGTATCAAGGCGGCAGCTCATCGCGCTGAAAAACAAGGAGACCGGGATCCTTCTGAACGGCCGTCGCGTGACCGTCCGGGCGGAGCTGAAAAACGGCGACGTGCTTTCCTTTGCCCTGGAGGACGGAGAAGACGCGGAGGAAAAGATCCCCCCGTCGGATACGCTCCCCGAGATCCTTTACGAGGACGACGACGTCATCGTCATGAACAAACCGCCGCATATGCCGACGCACCCCTCTCACGGGCATCACGGTGATACCCTTGCAAACTGTCTGGCAGCGTATTATCAGACGAAAAACCTGCCGTTCATCTTCCGTCCCGTCAACCGCCTCGACCGGGACACCTCGGGCGTCGTCCTCGCGGCGAAAAATCAGCTCGCGGCATCCCGGCTGTCAAAGCTGATGATCCGGCACGAATTCGAGAAGAAATATATAGCCGTCACGGTCGGCACTCCCGATCCGCCGGAGGGCGTCATTGACCGTCCCCTGCGACGCAGTCTCCCGTCGATCATCGTCAGGGAAGTGTGTGAAGAAGGAGAGGGAGACCCTTCCCAAACGGAATACCGCGTTCTTGCCGAGGGCAGAGGGCTGGCGCTTCTCGACGTAACGCCTCTGACCGGACGCACCCACCAGATCCGCGTCCACCTGGCTTCCCTCGGCACGCCGATCCTCGGCGATACGCTGTACGGCGACCCGGAAGGAAGCCCGCTGATCGGAAGGCAGGCGCTCCACTGTGTCTCGATGTCCTTTTCCCATCCTTCGGACGGCAGCCCGATCCGTGTGGAAGCACCCTTACCCGATGATATGCTGTCTTTACGGGAATATATGACCAAAAACTGAAAAAGAATGAAAAAATTACTGAAAACGATCAAAAAATACTGTCCGGTCCCGGCTTTGATCCTGATCGCGATCGCCGCGCTCTGCGGGATCCTGAACCTCGTCTATCTGAAAAGCACCGCCGTTTGCGATTTCTTTTCCGATCACTTCAGTTGGGTGATCCGTCTCGTTCTAGCGAAACTGACGAACTTTTTCCCGATGTCGCTCGCGGAGCTGATCCTGATGCTGCTCCCACTGATCCTCGTTCTGCTCATCATCTATATTTTCCGTATTTCCGCGGACGATGCGGTCAAGTGCTGGCGCTTCGCGTTTTCAATGATATCGGTCGCCTGCTTTGCGTATTCCGTTTTCGTGCTCGGCTTCGCTCCGGGCTACTACGGCTCCGATCTGACGCAGAAGCTGGAAATGGAACGGAAAAAGGTCTCCGCGGAGGATCTGAAGGAAACGGCGCTTTTGCTGATGGAACAGTGCGACGAGATCGCGGAAGACGTCACCTTCACCTACGGATCCTTTTCCGTCATGCCGTATTCACTCGACGAAATGAACGACAAGCTCAATGCTGCCTTCGGAAAAGCGGGGGAGAAATACGGCTTCCTTCATCATTTCAGATCCGACGTCAAATATGTGGTCCTCAGTGAATGGATGTCTTATACGCACATCACCGGGGTCTATACCTTCTTTACGGGAGAAGCAAATATCAACGTCGCGTTTCCCGACTATACGATCCCCTATACCGCTGCGCACGAAATGTCTCACCAGCGGGGGATCTCAAGGGAGGACGAGGCGAACTTCGTCGCTTACCTGATCTGTATGGAAAGCGACGACCCGTATATCCGGTACAGCGGCGCTTTCAACCTGATGGAATACGTTCTGAACGCTCTGTATTCCGCCAACCGGGATTCCTATACAGAAGTATGGCGGGCGCTGGACAGCCGATACCGCGGAGAAATGACCGCGTATAATCAATTTTTTGAAAAGTACAGAGAAAACGTGGCGGCGACCGTCAGCGAAAAGGTGAACGACAGCTATCTCACGTCCCACGGGCAGACGGAAGGCACGAAAAGCTACGGCCTCGTCGTCGATCTTGCCGTTGCCTATCTGCTGCAGGACACTGCGGATTTCTGACGGTGATTTCTGCGTAAAACGGTCAAATCACGGCGCAAACGTTTATTCAAAATCACGAAATGTGACAATTATGAAAGAAAACCTTTTCAAACCGGGCGGAATATGATATAATAAACTGATTTATGATGCAGTTAAGATTTTGGGAAAGGACTTCCGACGGACTTCCAACGGAAGGATTGAACATATATGGAAAAAATTGTGATCCGTGGAGGCAAACCCCTGAACGGTTCCGTTACCGTCAGCGGCATGAAGAATGCCGCGCTCGGGATCATTTTCGGCTGCCTGCTCGTTGAAGATAAGATCGTACTGGAAGATCTTCCGCTGATCAACGACGTCCGTCTCTCCCTTGAGATCCTGCGCAGTATGGGCGCGGATGTACGCGAGCTGAACGGCGGCGCTTTTGAGATCGACTGCACGAACGCCAAGGGCGGCATCTCTCCGCTGGAGCTCGTATCCAAAATGCGGGCGTCCTATTATCTTCTCGGTGCGGAGCTCGGCAGATACGGCAGAGCAAAGGTCGGCAGACCCGGCGGATGCGATTTCGGCAGCCGTCCGATCGATCAGCATATCAAGGGCTTCGAGGCACTCGGCGGTACCGTGACCGTCGGGAATCAGTATATCGAGATCGAGGCGGAGGACGGACTGCGCGGCAACGA
This sequence comes from Eubacteriales bacterium, assembly GCA_045617585.1. Lineage (GTDB taxonomy): Bacteria > Bacillota > Clostridia > Oscillospirales > CAG-272 > CAKRZE01. The sequence goes on along the minus strand of JAZLIW010000002.1, from coordinate 18,268 downwards.
GCTGTTCTTTGACGTCATTACCGTCGGCGGAACGATCAATATGATGCTTGCCGCCGCAACAGTGGAAGGAACGACGGTCATTGAAAACGCCGCAAAAGAGCCCCATATCGTTGACGTAGCAAACTTCCTGAACACCTGCGGTGCCGTCATTTCAGGCGCCGGTACCGACACCATCAAGATCAAGGGCGTAAAAAAGCTTCACGGCTGCACTTATGCCATCGTTCCCGATATGATCGAGGCGGGCACCTATATGATCGCCGCAGCCGCGACGAGAGGCTGCCTGCGGATCGAGAACGTGATCCCGAAGCATCTGGAATCCATCACCGCAAAGCTCGTCGAGATGGGCGTCAGCGTAGACGAATTCGACGACGCGATCGTCGTCAGCGCGCCCGATCCTCTGCGTCATATCAATCTCAAGACGCAGCCCTATCCCGGATATCCGACCGATATGCAGCCGCAGATCTGCGCGCTCCTTGCCATTTCGGAGGGCGTCAGCCACCTGATCGAGGGTGTGATCGAGAACCGCTTCCGCTATGTGGAAGAGCTGCGGCGTCTCGGCGCTGCGATCGAGGTCAACGGCAAAACCGCCGCGATCACCGGCGTTGAAAAACTCCACGGCGCACGCGTCCGTGCGGTCGACCTGCGCGCGGGAGCCGCAATGGTCATTGCCGGTCTTTCCGCGGACGGTGTGACCGAGATTGAGGACATCCATCATATCGAACGCGGTTATCACGATATCGTCGGAAAGCTGAAAAAGGTCGGAGCCGATATCGAAAAGGTAGAGATCCAGGCACTGTAATAAATCGACCGTGATCCCGGTTCTGAGATCACGGTCTTTTTTGTATGCATCTGCTAAATTGACAAGGGAACCGTCAGCCACAGACGGTTTTTTCTGTCTGCCGCAAGATAACCGTCCCGGGCACGGTAGACCTCCGTCGTCTTATAATCAAAACGCTCGGTCAGAGCGCTCTCCGCAAACAGCCGGTCTTTTTCCTCTTTTGCTGCCGGAACGAGATACGGACGGAAGCACTCCGGCAGTCTTCCCGTCTCGCAGAGCAGGAAATCGGAGGCAAGAGAGACGGCGGTCTCATCCGTAAAGCAGGTTAATTCCGACAGATATCCGAGCAGGACCCCGTATGCCGACCGCTGCGAGAGACGGTAAAACGATTCCCCCAGCCGGCAGGAAAGCCCGAAGAAGAAATCAAACGGAGAGGGGAGGAGCGGCAGGACGGAAGAAAGACCGCGGGAGAAGCAGCCGGAATTGGAAAACCTGTCCAGCACGTCCGCCATACGTTTCAATTCCGATAATTCACGAAAGCTCAGCCACGGCGTGGAAAGAACGGTATAGGGGGGATCGGGGGACCAGATCAGCCCGTATACCTCCGCCTTGCTCCGCAAAAGGGAGCCCTTGAGCACCTTCAGGAACCCGAGCTGCAGAACGTCACAGAGCGGAAACACGGTATCAAAGCTGTTTTTCAGCTCCGTCATCCCTTCGTAGGGCAGTCCGGCGATCAGGTCGGCGTGAACGGGGATCTTTGTCTCATCCTTCAGTTGCTTCATACGGAACAGGCAGGCGTCAAGATCGTCGGTACGGCAGATCGCCTTTCTCGTTTCGGGATGGGTACTCTGCACGCCGATCTCAAACTGGAAGCGGTCGGGACCGATCCCCCGCAGCAGCTCCAAGGTCCTGTCGTCCAGCAGTGCGGCGCAGATCTCAAAATGGCAGCGGAACGGAAAGTCCTTCGGAATGCCGTTCCAGATATCGTAGGCGCGCTTTCGGTCGGCGTTGAAGGTTCGGTCGACGAATTTGATCACGCGGATCTCTTTTCCCAGCGACCGGAAGGACGCGAGCTCCGCAAGGGTCTGCTCCGCGCTCTTGAAACGGACCGGACCCGCATTGCCGGAAAGGCAGTACGCGCACCGGAACGGACAGCCGCGGGAGGATTCGTAATACAGGAAGCTTCCTCCGATGTCATCCTCCGCTCTGTAAAGGATCCCGTTTTCCATTTCAAACGCTGCAAACGGCTTTCCCCGGACGATACGCGGAAAGCGTTCCGGATCCGCACAGAGAAGGGGAAGAACGTTCTCCCCCTCTCCCGTCACGATATGGTCAACGTACGGATGCGCCGCGAAGAAACTCTCGTCCTCAAAGCTGACCTCCGGTCCGCCGAACACGATCCTTGCCTCCGGCAGCAGGAGACGGACCTGAGAAGCAAGAGAAAGAAGTTCCGTGATATTCCATAGATAGGCGGAAAAACAGTAGATCCCCGCGTTTTCTCCGATCAGCGCCGCAAGGACAGAATCCCGGCGCTCTTTTCCGTTTTTCTCAAGAATGACAACGTCAAAGCCTGCTTTTTCCAGCGGTCCTCTCAGACAGCGGACCGCGAGATTGGTATGAACGAAAGACGCGTTCATTGCAAATAATACGACCTTCATCCGCCCGCTCCTTTCTTTTTCTTAACGTTCTCCATTATAGCAGAGAACCGCCGGAAATGCAAGAGCCAAAGAGAGACGGGCAGCATAACGCGGTCAGCCGAGCCTGCTTACGATCTCACCGATCTTTTTCCGTTCTTCCTCTTCCTTTGCGGAAAAGTCCATTCCTCCGGCGTAGATCCGTTCCATCGCAAAGTGGCATTCCGAGATGCGGTCGAACGCGTCCCCGAACGTCTTCCTTGCCCTCTCCGTGACCGACTGCATCAGCTTCAGGTAATTCTTTCCGCATTTCATCACGTCCTTTTTTAAGAACCGATCCATATTGATCCTGACGCCGCGTTTTTCGGCTTCCTCTTCGAACGGCTCCACGCGGGAAGTAAAAAGCCAGCCGGCATCAGGGAACCAGAGATCCGTCATCGCGTCCTGCGTGATCGGATGAAGGCTCCCGACCGTGGGCAGACCGTTCCGCCGTGCCGCCACCCCAAGCGCCGTAAGGAACGCGTATGCCGCCGTCCCGGTCACCGGGATCACGTGCGCCGCGTTTTCCGTCATGGTCGGCAGCCGGGTGAAGCCTCTCATCCCCACGGAGGTGATCTGCATCGGACGGAAGGAATAGCCGCCCCCGATGCCGATCTTCTTTACGATCCTCGCGGCGGCGGCTTCCATCTTTTCCCGATCGAGCGCATTTTCCCATTCCTTTCGTTTCTCCCGTTCGGCGAGCGCAAACAGGGAACACGCGGACGCCGCGTTTGCGTAATATTTCTTTTTTCTCTCCTTCAGGGATACGACCGTTTCCGCGGACGCTTTCAACTTTCCGGGGTCAAGAAAGCGATCGAGTGGGATCCATTCGCCGTTGATACCGGGAAGAGCAGGGTCGGCAAAGTGAGGCGCCGTGCCGTCAACGATCCCGACCCCGGAAGAAGGGAAGATCACCCCGTCAAGCGATCCGCAGTCCGAGGCGCAGTATATAAACTCAGCACGGTGTCCTCTTGCCGCGGCTTCCTCCGCGGCACGTTTCAGAAACGTGGATTTTCCGGTTCCGGGACCGCCCTTCAGCACGTACAGATAGTTCAGGTCCGCCGTCAGATCATCAAAGAAGGACCGGAATCCTCCGGCTGCGTTTGCACCGCCGAAATATCCGATCCGATTAGACTGGTCCATGATTCATGTCACTCCTTTTTCCCTGGATATTTTCATTTTATGCGGAAAACGGAGCGGCGTGCCGAAAAAGGGCTGCCTTTCACTTCCGGATCACGGAAGAAAAAGGCAGCCAGTGCGGTTCGTATATCAGGTCAAAGATTCATGCGGCAGATCTCGTACCCGAAGATCGCCGCCGCGGACGCGGCGGAAAGCGACTGCGGAAAAACCCTGCCGTAATCAATGGCGACCCGCAGGTCCGCAAGCTCAAGAAGCGAGCGGGAGATCCCTCTTTTTTCACCGCCGACGATCAGGAGCAGCGGCTTTTTCAGTTCGGCACGGGAGAGAGGGACCGCGTCGCGCAGATCGGCGCAGACGACCGTAAAGCCAAGCTCCTTCATGTGCTTTACCGCTTCTGCCGGATCGGACACGCGGTACATCGGGATCAGTTCCGAGGCACCGGCGGAGGAACGGCACACCGTTCCCGCGGCGCTCATCCAATTGCGCGGGCTGAGAAAGATCCCGTCCGCACCGCTCGCGTACAGAGATCGGATCGCAAAGCCGAAGTTGAAGGGATCCTCGATCCCCTCCATCCAGACGTAAAACCCGCCCTCTCCGGGGCAGATTTCCGTTGGATCGTGAAAAGATCGCTCTCCGGCATACGCGGCGATGCCGCCGTGCGTCGTCCCCTCGGTCACCGCGTCGATCTCCGATTCGCCACAGACAAGGAGGGAGAAGTCCATCTCCCCGGCGCGGTGCTTCAACCACTCGTATTCTTTACGGTTATTCTCCATTCTTTTCCGACCGTAGAGGACCTTATCGATCTTTCTGCCGGAGCCGGACAGAGCGGTCTCGATCAGAGTGCGGACCGAAACGATCCCCTCAAAGAGGACCGGTTCATCGTTTTCCATCTTCTTCACTCCCCAGTTTCTCCGCTTTCCGGAGGATCAGTCCGTCGCGTACCCCCGCAAAGGAGATCACGACCTCTTTGATCCCCGCGGCACGGAAGATCTTCAGATACCCGGTAAGCCCGGGGATCACGGTATGGAGCCTGTCCGGAATGATGCGGATCATGGAGCCGATCTTCTTCCTGCCCGGCACGGCGCATCTGCCGTACAGTGACTGGAGCTCGGAGACCGGGATCCGCTGACCGTTGTTCAGCCGGATGCCTTTTTCGTCGCACCAGAGCTTCCCGACCGCTCTCGCGGTCCCGCCGACAAGGAACGCGGTGTCGCCGTACGCCTGCAGCCACGGGAGCGTTTTCAGTTCGCTGTCTACGTAGGAGCCGATGTGCGCGAGTTCTTTTCTGGTCGGAAGGATCGAAGAAACGAAGCGATTGTGAAGGAGCAGGCAGCCGAAGGGAAGAGAGACCTTGTCCTGCGGTCTTCCTTCCGCGTAACCGACGATCTCGGTGCTGCCGCCGCCCATATCGATCACATAGCCGCGCTCCGGCGGATCGGAGCAGCCCTTCATGACCGCCTCAAAGGAGAGAGACGCTTCTTCCTCTCCGGTAATAATGATGAATCTGCACCCGGTCTTTTCGCGGATATCCGCGGAGATCCGGTTCCCGTTCGATACGCTGCGCAGTGCGGCGGTCGCGGCACAAAGCGTTTCCCGGCAGGAAAGATCCCGTGCAAGGGAAGCGTATCCCTCCACGACCTCGGTCAGCCGACGCACGCCCTCCTCGTTCAGAGCACCGCGTTCGATGTAATTGATCAGTCCGACGGGCGTGGACTGGGAGATCAGCGTTTCCGTTTTCGGTATATCATCCCCCACCCTGGAAACGGAATATACGTTGAGCTTGACCGTATTGGAGCCGATATCGATGATCGCGTATTTTGCCGTCATATCAGAACTTCGGAACGTAACTCATCGGAGTAAAGGTCTTACGGGGGCGATAGACCCTGAACTCCCTGAACAGAATATGGGAACAGTAGGTGCCGAGACCGACGCGGCAGCAGTCCGGGGCAGTGATCGGATCCGGATCCGCAAGGGTCACGATCATATTGCCGTCCACGGCGATAAACGCGATGGAGCCGACGATCCCGGTCTGGATATGGTATTCCCGATCGGATTCCGCCTTGAACGCCTCGGTCAGCGCACGCAGGGAACAGCCGGGATACTTTTCGATCCCGGTGCGGTTGATATACCAGCCGTTCAGCCCGGCGATATAGCCGACGTCGGCGTCGCCGTGTTCGTAATCCCAGCCCTTTGCGCGGAAGGTAAAATTGAGATCGTTGTTGCAGGGAGAGACGATCGTACCGTAAAAGTCAAGCATGACGTCGCCCGGAAACTGACGTTTCGAATAGATCAGCCCGCCGGCATTCTCCCTGTAGATGCCGTGCAGGATCCCGTTTTCCGCGTGCCAGTCGCCGCCGGAGATCTCCCAGTTTTCGTTCAGATCGCCGCTCCGGAAATCGTCCTCAAACAGGAGTTCCCCGGGCTCGATCCTGTCAAAATCAAGATAAAGTGCCATGATAGGTTACCTCATTCATATTATTGTTGTCAGTATAACAGAAAAACGTCGGGAAGTCAAGAAAAGCCCCTGATTTTTTGCCAAAACGATTGACATACCGTCCCCGTTATGGTATCATACTGCTACCAGACAGAGTAGAGATACCGGCGTCAAGTGTCGGCGGGACGGGGAGTTGCCCGCCGGACGAAGAGTGATCGCGGTCGGTATCCCGCATCCCGCTGTTGCATGCGAGTCCGTTCTTTCGTGCAGCATAAGCGGAAAGGAGGAATTTGTATGTCTGAAAAAAACCGTCCCACCGCAATTGAGATCCGCCGGCGCAATCGGGATATGATCCGCCGTATCTGCATCTGCGGCATTCTCATCGCCCTCTCCATCGTCGCAAAGCTGTATTTGTCCGTCTCCGTTCCGTTCCTCGGTCCGGGCGGAATGAACGTCGGTCTGACCGGCGTCGTTTCCTCGTTCCCGGCGCTTCTGTTCGGCGGCTTATACGGAGGCGTGACGAGCGCCCTCTGCGATATCATCGGTCACTTCGTCAAGCCGACCGGGGCGTATATCCCGTGGCTTTCCGTGACAGCGTTTATCGGCGGCTTTCTGAAGGGCGTCTTCTTCCGCTTCTTTTCCTCGAAAAAAGCGAAGAAGGTCATCCTTGCCGGCTTCCTCTGCTTCTTTGCCGCCGTGTTCGTTCTCGGCTGCGTCATCCACGTCGGACTGACGAAGGACGGCGTGATCAGCGATTTCTTTCCCACGATCAAGGGCGTTCCCACGCGGGGAAGCCTGAACGGGATGGAGCTTTCCGGTCTTTCGGAGGCGGTCTGCTCCCTCGCCAAATACAATAAAGATACCCTCACGCTGATCTCCGCACCCGATACGGAAACGGTCTCTCTGCCTTACGTATCCGGCGCCAACGGAAAGCTCCAGAAGACCGGTGCGAATTCCGTCGTCGGTGAACACGTCCGCATCGTCTTCATCCCTCAGCAATATACGACGATCGACCCGAAGACCTTCGGCGGAAGAACGGATATCACGATCGTCAGCACGAAAAATTCCGCTGCACAGACCTTCGCGGAAGCGAACGGACTTCAGTTCCGTACGCTGGCCGAGGGGGAATTCTTTATCGAGTGGATCGTGGATCCGGAAGACGTCGGTACGGAGTGCTGCGGCTGCGGCATCAAGACCTCCGACACCTACCGCAAATATCTTGCGGGCTATCTGTCCTTTGCCACCGTCGGGCTTGAACTGATCGGCCTTGCCGGAGCGATCATCATCGCGCTTTCCTTCCTCCGCGTCGGAAAAGAAGACGCGGAAGAGAAGAGCGGAAGCTTCAATTTCCAGAGCTTCTGCAAGATCGCGTTCTGTCTCGTCGTCCCGGGCGTGATCGTCACGACGGTCAACACCCTGATCCTGCGTGAATATACCGCCGCGTGGGCAGGCAGAGCCTTTATGATCCTCTGGATCCCCCGTCTGATCGAGGAAGTCATCGTCTGCCTGATCCAGTCCTATCTCGTCACCCTGCTTTACGAATTCTATCGCACGAAGATCGAACCGAAGTTCAGATGATCTTCCCGCGCCCCAATCGAAGGACCTTTGAAATGAAGAAAAAACAAACCATCCTCATCCCCCTCGTATTTGCACTCCTTCTCGGATTTACCGCCTGCGCGATCAGCAAGGCGCCCGACAACCGGACGCCGGGCGCGGCAGGGACGGATTACGATCCGCTCCCGATCGGTACCGTCGCACCGGTGGATCAGACCGCTTCGGAAACGGAAGACGGAAAGGAGACCGCCCGCGTTACCGAAAAAGTGACAGAAAAGGTCACGGAAAAAGTGACCGAAAAAGTCACCGAGCCGGTAACGGAGCCCCCCGCACCCGAGACGCTTCCTTCTGTCGACGAATGGGAGAAATACGACAATTCCGACGCGAACATCGTAAACGGTTGGGGTCCCGGCAACGTCGGTTCCTGCTGGCCGGGCGACGAGGATCTGCCGTACAGAAGACCCTCCGCCGCAAGATGGGCGCAGAGAACGTACGGTCATCTCTGGGCAGACTATATCTTCAGCGAATCGACCGACAAGGTGATCACTCTGACGCTTGACTGCGGAGAACCGACGGCTAATACCGGAAAGATCCTTGACACCTTAAAGGAAAAGGGCGTTCACGCAACGTTCTTCCTCACCATGCCTTTTATCCTTGCGGAACCGGAATCCGTACAGAGAATGATCGACGAGGGTCACACCATCGGCAATCATACCGTGAATCATAGAATGATGCCGACGCTCTCCATTGAGGAACAGACCCGCGAAATCATGGAAGTCCATAATTACGTGAAAGAGCATTTCGGATATGAAATGCACCTGATGAGATTCCCGCAGGGCGCTCACAGCGAAAGATGCCTCGCGCTGATGAAATCCCTCGGCTACCGTTCCGTACAATGGACCTTCGCATACGGCGATTATAACATTTATAATCAACCCGATCCCGAATGGGCGCTGAATCATATCCTATCCAACGTGTGCCCCGGCTCCATTTTCCTTCTCCACAACGGTTCCGACACCAACGCAGCGATCCTCGGCGACGTGATCGACGGCGTACGCGCCGCGGGCTACACCTTCTCGGACGGATATCCGAAATGAAAACACCGGAAGATTACGGAAAGGAAGCGAGATCTCGCTTCCTTTCCGGTTATAACTGTACGCAGTCGGTCCTCGGCCTGTTCTGCGAAGAGCTCGGGCTCGATATCGAAACGGCGCTTCGCATCGCGTCCCCGTTCGGCGGCGGTTTCGGCAGACAAAGAGAGGTCTGCGGCGCCGTCAGCGGGATGTGCATGGCGCTCGGTCTGGCGGCGGGACACGGGCTGCCGAAGGACAGAGAAGAAAAGGCGGCACTCTACGCGGCAGTACAGACCCTTTGCGTCAGATTCCGTGAAAGGAACGGGTCGATCGTCTGCCGCGAAATGCTCTCCCGCGTCCCAGGCGGAGCCGGAACGGAACCGACTCCTTCGGAGCGTACCGCGGAATATTACAAAAAACGTCCCTGCGGGGATATCATCGCCTCAGCGGCTGAGATCTTCGCGGAATACGCGATCGAAAACGGATGGATCGGAGGGGAAACGGAATGCGGGAACTGATCGTGATCCTGCTCATCATGGCGGGGATCGTTTTGTCCGTCTGCGTCACGGCGGCGGTCCTTCTGTTTCTTTTCGCCTGCGAACGCAAAGCGCCCGCATCCTACGACACGCCCGATTCTTTGACAGGGACGCCGTACGAGGATCACGCGCAGGAGATCCTTGCCGGAAGGACGGAATTTCTGTCCCTTCCGTGGGAGGAGGTCACGACCCCGTCCTTCGACGGGCTCACCCTTTTCGGAAGATATCTCGCCGCGTCCGTTCCGGGCACGCCGGAGGGAAAAGGAACGATCCTCATGATGCACGGCTTCCGTTCCTCCGGGGAATTCGATTTTTCCTGCATTGCGAAAGGACTTCACAAAGCGGGGTACAGTCTCCTTGTCCCCGATCAGAGAGCGCACGGAAAGAGCGAAGGAAAATATATCACCTTCGGCGTCAAAGAACGGTACGACGTCCTTTCCTGGCTCGGATGGCTGAAGGAAAACCGCCCCGATCCCTGCGGCTACGTCATTCACGGGATCTCGATGGGCGCGTCCACCGTCATGATGTCCGCGGAGCTCGGACTGCCGGAAACGGTCAGGGGCATCTGCGCCGACTGCGGCTTTACCTCGCCCGGTGACGTCATGAAGAACTTTCTCGTAAACGGCTTTCATATCCCCGCGTTCCCGATCTTTCAGCTGGCGTCACTGATCTGCCGGACGGTCGGCGGCTTCAGTGTTTACGGCGCGGATACGACCGAAGCGCTCCGGCACTGGAACGGACCGATCCTGCTCGTTCACGGAACGTCGGACGCGCTCGTCCCCTGCGAAATGTCGGAGGAAGCGCACGCCGCCTGCCCGTCGGATAAGAAAAAACTGCTGCTCGTGGAAGGTGCCGGGCACGGGATGAGTTACCTGAAGGATCCCGACCGTGTCGGGAAAGCGCTGACGTCGTTCCTTGACGCCGCTTTCCGGAGCTGATCGGACCAAATGAAAGGAAAAAACGAATGAAGATCGGAATCATCACCGGAGCCTCCTCCGGGCTCGGAAAAGAATTTTACCGTGTGATCTGCAGGCGTCACCCGGAGCTGGACGAGATATGGATCGTCGCAAGAAGAGAAGAACGCCTGAAACGTCTTGCCGAAGAATATCCCGACCGCAAGACCGTCCCGGTCCCGATGGACCTGACGCGCGAGGAAAGCTATGAAACGCTGGAGAACCGGCTGAAGGAACAGAAGCCGGAGATTGCGCTGCTCATCAACAACGCGGGCGTCGGCAAAATCGGAAACGCCGCGGACGAGCACTGGACCACGCAGACCGCGCAGGTCGACCTCAACGTCCGTGCCGTGACCGCCGTCACGACGATCTGTCTGCCGTATATGAAGAAGGGCAGCTGGATCCTGAACGTCTGCTCCATCTCCTCGTTCGCCCCGAACCCGCGGATGACGGTCTATTCCTCGACCAAAGCGTACCTTTACAACTATTCCAAGTCCCTCCGCTTCGAGCTGAAGGAGCGCGGGATCAACGTCTGCGCCGTCTGCCCCGGGCCGATGGACACCGAGTTTCTCGGGATCGCCGGGATCACGGATTCCGGTTCCAAAGCGTTTGCCTCCCTGCCTTACTGCGATCCGGTCAAGGTCACGGAATACGGCGTGAAAGCGGCGGAAGAGGGGAAGAGCGTCTATACGCCCGGCGTTTTTTACAAATTCTATCACGCGGTCGCCAAGCTGCTGCCGTACGATCTCGTGATGCACATGAGCAAGACCTGACAAGGAGAAAACCATGACGGAAGAAAAGATCGCAAGGATCAACGCCCTTGCAAAGAAAGCAAAATCCGCGGAGGGACTGACCCCCGAGGAAACCGAGGAGCGTGCCGCGCTCCGGAAGGAATACATCGAGGATTTCCGCCGTTCCACCGAGAATGCGATCGAGAGTCTCCGCATCGTCCGTCCTGACGGCACGGTCGAGACGCCGAAGAAAAAGAAAAACTGACAGCACCTCACAAAACACGCCGACCCCGGCGTGTTTTTGTCAGAAGAAGGAGGACGCTTATGGACCGAAAGGAAGAGATCCGGATCCTGCGGGATCTTGCAAAAAGGTATACGGAAGCCGCCTCCTCGGAAAAGCGGGTAAGGATGCGCCGAAGATTCCGCGCCACGAACGACCTGAAGATCGTCCGTCCGCCGCTGATCATCGAGGAGATCCCGTGGCATCAGATGAATTACGGGCACGAGCTGGACTGCGTCTGCGAAACGGCAGAATACCGTGCGCTCGAATATCGCTTCCGGGAAGCGCTGTTCCGTGAAAAGTATTTTCACTGTGACAACTATAACGAACCGTTCTTTTCCGTTTTCCGCTGTTTCACCTCGACGGGGAACGGGCTGGACGTCAGGGAACGGAGCATTTTCGAGCCCGGCTGCGACGCGGGTTCCCACGAATACGAGGACGTCCTCCCTGACGAAAAAGCGCTGGAACGCTTTCACGCGCCCGTGATCACAGCGGATCCTGCGATCGACGAGTACCATCTTTCCCACGCGCGGGAGATCTTCGGGGATTCGATCCCCGTCGTGCTTCGCGGGCACGGGATCTATTACGCACCCTGGGATCAGATCGCCATGTACCGCGGCGCGAAAACGATCCTGTACGACGTTTACGACCGGCCGGAATATCTTCATCTCCTGATCCGTACGTTTACGGATGGAATGAAAGCGGAAATGGATCAGATGGAAGCCCTCGGGCTCTATGAAAGGGAAGCCGTCTCGGTCCACTGCACCCCGGCGTACGTCTCAATGCCGGAAGAGGCGCAGGCGGGGAAAAACGCCGGTCACGCCGTGTGGTTCCGCACCATGGCACAGATCTTCGCCGCCGTTTCTCCCGCCGCACACGAGGAATTTGACGTGCAGTACAGTGCGCCGCTCGCGGCGCGCTGCGATCTGACCTATTACGGCTGCTGCGAGCCCCTGCACGACCGGATCGACGTGCTGAAAAAGCATTATCCCAATCTGCGCAAGATCGGCGTCAGCCCGTGGGCAGACGTTGAACGCTGCGCGGAGCAGATCGGCGGGAACTACGTTCTCTCCAGAAAGCCGAATCCCGCGTCGGTCGCCGTCCGTACCGACCCCGCAAGCGTCCGGAAGGAGATCGAGGAGACCGTCAAAGCCGCCCTGAAATACGGCTGCCCGCTCGATATCACGCTGAAGGATATCACCACGGTCGGGTTCGATCCGACGAACCTCTTTGTCTGGGCAGACGCCGCCTCCGAGGTATTGGATCATTATTACGGGGAAGCCTGAACCCTCCGCAGCCGTTTGCCGACGCAAGCGGCTGCGCCTTTTTTCGGTTTTTTTTGAAATTCGGGAAAAACAGCGTCATAATCCGCGCCGGTTTTCGACTTAATGGGTGAATGGATCCGTGCGCACCCGTTCATTCGTACAGAAAGGACTGCTATGGAAGACGAAACGATCATAAAACTTCTCTTTGACAGAAACGACGGCGCTCTAGAAGAGATCTCAAAAAAATACGGGAATCTGTACCGCAGCGTTCTCAAAGGGGTCCTAAGCGAGGAAAGCGACGTGGAAGAATGCTCAAACGACGTTCTTCTCTCCGCGTGGAATTCCATCCCGCCGAACCGGCCGGAGCGGCTTTCCTCGTTTCTCTGCACCCTCGCCAAACGGATCGGCATCGACAGGGTCCGCTACAATCAAAGTATGAAACGGAACCCCGGCTTTCTCGTGCTTCTGTCAGAACTCGAGGACTGTCTGCCGGACGATGAGCCAGCCGCGCCGGAAGTCACGGAAAGCGGGCTGAAGGACGCTCTCGACCGTTTTTTGAAGGAGCTCGACCCCGTACCGAGGATCCTGTTCCTCCGGCGCTATACGATGTCGGAATCGGTCGCGTCCCTGGCGGAACGCTTCGGCATCAAAGAGAACACGGTCAGTGCCAACCTTTCACGCACAAGAAAGAAACTCAGAAAGTACCTGAAAAAGGAAGGGATCAACGTATGAAAGAAAACAAGACGGAAAAACTGTTTCTCGCGCTCTCGGAAGCGGACGCAGACCTGCTCCGGGAGGCGGAACAGACCGATACCCGTGATAAACTGCTGGCAAAGGACGCGGCGGGGACCCTGCCGGACGACGGAAAAATCTACCGCAGGAAGATCCTGAAAACCGTTCTCGCGACCGCCGCCTGCATGACGCTCGTTCTCGGCATCCTGCTGATCACGCCGCTCTTCCGTAAGGAGAGCCGCGCGCTCCCGGATTGGATCACCGAAGCCGGGACGGAAGGGAAGATCACCCGGTTCGACGAGGTCAACTATTACGGCGCAAAATACCTTCTGATGGAGAGCGCCGGGATCGTACCGACGTCCGCGGGAGAGGGAGACGCCCTCATGTTTGCAGCCGCGCCCTTATCACGCTTTCTTGCCGCCGGGGCAGACGGAACGGAGGCAGTGACGGAGGCGCTGATCGACCGATACGACATTGATCCGGACTACGAATACGAGATCAAAAGGATCGTCGCATTCCGGATCGTACTGGAAGATCCGAACGGCTTCCTCGCGCTCCGGCTCGGTACCGGTCCCATCGAGGTCATCGTCACGGAGAACAATCTTGAGGATATGATCACCTTCCGCTCCGGGAACAGATATTTCTCGTGCATGATCAACGGAAGTCTGCACGATAACGGAAGCGAACGTTACGAATTCACCACAAGCAAGTATATCGAAGGCTTTCAGATCGTCAAAAACTTCGGTCAGGATAACTACGCGTTCACCGTACACATGAGCGGAGGACGGGTCACGGAACTGAACTGCCGCGTTTGGAACGCCGCAGACGTTTTAAACTACGTTCCTGCCGATACGGCGCGCGTCATCCCGGATTCCGACGTCATAAGATCGGTCAGGGGCTCCTTTACCGTGTCGGATCTTGATGAATACTTCCGCAACGAACCTCCGGTCACCGTTCCGCCGACCGATACGGAAGCGGAAACGGAAGCAGAGACACGCGGTGAGCCCGATCCCTCCGTCCCCGTTTTCCCGATGCCCGAAGGGACCGATCTTGCCGTCCGGCGTGATCCCGTGCGTCTTCATCCAGGTGTACGTTCAGAACAGGAACGGGATCGTCTTCTGAAGATTTGCTGATTTTTCCATTCATAATCTTCTCCGGGCAGAGACATAATAACGGCAGAATCCGTCAGACGGGTTCGATCAAATATATTTTGTCTTTGCAAGAGCAAAAACAAGGAGAAGAAAATGAAAAACAACAAGGAAAAGGCATCCCTCGAAAGCTTCAAGATGGAGACCGCGAACGAAGTCGGCGTTACGCTCAAGAACGGCGACAACGGCGATCTGACCTCCCGTCAGGCCGGCTCCATCGGCGGTCAGATGGTCAAGAAGATGGTCGAAAAGTACGAGAGCGACCTCAAGACCGGTAAGTGATCGGGGTATGCCGATCCGACCGGACCGGAGCCTCATCACGGTAACGAACTGAATCGGGAAAACGGTCCGGGCAGAAAAACGACGCTGAACGAAAGGGAAGCGCCGTTTTTCCTTTTCCGAAAGAAATGTATCACAAATTATCATCCGAGAAATTCAAAAAAAATTATTGATTTCATCATGCGAATATGTTATAATATAATAGATTTTTGTTGACGGGAGAGAGGACGCTTGTATTCCAGACTGGTGAGCGCGATGTACGCACTCAATCTTCTGATCTCCGCGCTGTTCTGTCTGCTCACGCCGATCGGTCTTCTGACCGCCGCGGCATGGCTCCTGAATACGCGCTGCGGCGTCGGCGAATACGTGTACGCGATCCTGATCCCGCTCGGCACGGCGGTGGGACTGATCTCCATGATCCGGTTCCTGCTTCGCTCCTCCGAGGCGCTGGAGCGCATCGAGAAAGCAAGAAAGCCCGCCGCTCCGCCTACCGCCGATCCTTCAAAGGAGAAAAACACTCATGAATAACCGTCCCGTGCTGCGGGAGACCCTGATCCTGCTCGCCATGGAAGCGGGCGTCTGTCTGATCACCGCCCTGATCTACGCGGCACTCGATTTTTCCGGGGTCCTGCCCGAGATCTTCACGTACCGCGTCGTCACCGGTCTGCTCCTCGGTACGGCAGTCACTGTTCTCAATTTCTTCTTTCTCGCAGTCGCGACGGACCGCGCGTTTTCCAAAGCGCTCGAGGAACGCGGCAACGCCGAAATGACGGAGGAGGAAGCCGAACGGTTCGCGGCGCAGAACCGCGCGGGCGTACAGTCCTCGGTCCTCGCTTCCCAACTGATACGTACGTTGTTCCTGATCGGTGCGCTCGTTCTGGCGTTCGTCCTGCCGTGGTTCGACGGGATCGCCGCCGTGATCCCGCTGCTTGCGTTCCGACCGCTCCTGATGCTTCGCGAATTCTTCCGGAAGGAGAAATAAACCGTAATTCGTTATGGATAATCTTGAAATCGGCAACGGTGCCAGAAAGCTGTTTGAGATCCGTCTCTTCGACGGCGCCGTTGATATCGTCGTCACTACGACCTGGATCTCGATCCTCGCCGTCACGCTGATCCTGATGCTCGTCGGATGGATCGCGGGAAGAAAACTGACCAAACGCCCCGGACGTCTGCAGGTCGTGACCGAAAAGCTGGTCACGATGCTGTACAATCTCGTTGGGGAAACGATGGGGACGCACAACCTGAAATACGCGCCCTACATCGGTACGATCTTCCTTTCCTCGCTGTTCTGCTCCCTGATCGGGATGCTGCAGATCATTCCGTCCGCGACGGCGGACCTCATGGTCACGCTCGGCTGGGCGCTGATCACCTCGGTCCTCTGCTGGTACGAGAGCATCCGCAACAACGGCTTTCTCGGCTGGCTGAAGGGCTTTACCGAGCCGATCGTCGTTATGACGCCGATGAATATCATCAGTGAGATCGCGCAGCCCGTGTCGATGGCGTTCCGTCATTTCGGAAACGTGGCGGGCGGCGGCGTCCTGACCTCGATCATTTACGCGGCGCTCGCGTCCCTCTCCTCGCTCATCTTTTCCTTCCTTCCCGAAGCGATCGCGGCAGTATTCCCGCCGATCTTCCAGATCGGTATCCCCGCGTTCCTCTCGATTTATTTCGATCTCTTTTCCGGTTTCGTTCAGGCGTTCGTCTTCTCCCTTCTGACGATGGTCTACGTCGGATCGGCGAATCCGCCGCCAGCGGAACCCGATAAGAATAAAGCGGATCAGCCCTAAGCGATCCGGTCAAACAGTCAACACTACATTTTGGAGGATATAAAAATGGATGTCAATGCAGCAAAAGCACTCGGCGCAGCCCTTTGCATGGGTCTCGGCGCGATCGGTCCCGCAATCGGTGAAGGTAACGCCGTCGGGAAAGCTCTGGAAGGTATGGCACGTCAGCCCGAAGCGGCAGGTACGCTCAGAACCAATATGATCCTCGGATGCGCGATCACCGAGACCACCGGTATCTACTCTCTCGTCATCTCTCTGCTCCTGCTCTTTGTCTTCAAAGGGTAAAATCAACGAAACTGGTAAGCGGATCCGTCCGCTTACGGAGGTAGTATGGAAGTAATCACAGAATTCACCGAAAAGTTCGAGAGCTTCATCGGTGTCAACTTCTGGACGATGATCTTTGCCTGGATCAATATCGCGATCCTGTATTTCTTCCTTCGAAAATTTCTGTTCAAGCCCGTCAAGAACATGATCGACAGCCGCCAGAAGGAAGTCGACAAGATGTACGAGGAAGCGGAAGCTTCCCGTGCCTCGGCGGACGAGCTCAAAACGCAGTACGAGGAAAAGATGAAAAACGCCGCGGAGGAATCCGAGACGCTCCTCAAAAATGCCGTCAGAAGAGCACAGCTCAAGGAAGAAGAGATCCTGCACGAGGCGAACGAGAAGGCGGAACGCACGCTGGAGCGTGCAGTCGAGCAGGTCGCGCTCGAAAAGAAACAGGCACTGAACGACGTGAAGGACGAGGTGTCCGGAATCGCGCTCGACATCGCGGCAGCCGTGATCGAAAGAGACGTGAAACCGGAGGAACACGCCGCCCTGATCGACGAGTTCATCCGTTCGATCGGTGACACGAAATGAGCGGCTTCGAGGAATACGCAAAGGCACTCTTCCTTCTCTCGGAAGAGCGGCATACGACGGACTACGTCGCGGAAGACGCGAAAACGGTCCTTGAAGTCCTGAAAAAGGAGCCGGCCTATCATAACCTTGCCGACACGCCCGCGCTCCCGACCGGAGAAAAGGTCGCTCTCATCGACCGGGCCTTCGGTTCTTTGGATCGCGATCTCCTCTCTCTGCTGAAGATCCTATGTGAGAGACGCGTTTTTTACGCCGCTCCGCAGATCATGACCGATTATCTCGCGCTCGTTGACGAAGCGCGCGGGATCATCCGCGTCGTTGCGATCACAGCCGTCGAGATGGAAGCACGTCAGATCAGGGCAATGGCCGAAAAACTCGAACAGATCACGAAGAAAACCGTCCGGATAGAAAACCGCGTCGACCCCTCGGTCCTCGGCGGTGTGCGTCTGCGCTGTCAGGGCATCCAGCTCGACAGCACGCTGCGGACGCGTCTCGACACGCTGGAAAAATCGCTGAAAACGGCGATCGTCTGACGCATATCAGACGCCGGCTTGCCGGGCAAGCTACGATAAAATGAGAAGTTGGTGAAACATATGCAGTCGAAAACAGACGACATCAGCAAGATCATAAAAGACCAGATCAAGTCCTACGCCGCGAAGACGGAGCAGGACGAGGTCGGCTACGTGATCTCTGTCGGTGACGGTATCTCCAAGGTCCACGGCCTCGACCGCTGCAAGGCAAACGAGCTTCTGGAGTTTGCGAACGGGACCTACGGGATGGCGCTCAATCTGGAGGAGACCTTCGTCAGCGCCGTTCTGCTCGGTACCGACGTCGGGATCTCCGAGGGTTCGCTTGTCAAGCGGACCGGACGCGTCGTTTCCGTTCCGGTCGGGGAAGAGCTGATCGGACGCGTCGTGAACGCGCTCGGCCAGCCGATCGACGCCAAGGGTCCGATCCGTGAAGCGGAATTCCGTCCCATTGAACGCCGTGCATACGGCATTATCGAAAGAAAATCCGTCTCCGTTCCTCTTCAGACCGGTATCAAGGCGATCG
>JAZLIW010000001.1:0-5282 GCA_045617585.1 Eubacteriales bacterium | reverse complement strand
CTTAAGGATCGGGACGCGATCGCGGGGCGGCGGGAGCACGCCCCCGCCCTACGGGGTATGTTCGCGGCCCCGGTTCGCTTCCAGCGACCCGCGCCTTACCGTTCGGGACGCGAACACGCAAAAAACGACCCGGGAAGGGATCCCTTCCCGGGTCAACGTACCCAAGTCAACGTACCCAAGTCAACGCACCCAAGTCAACGCACCCAAGTCAACGTACCCGGATCCACAGACCCGAATCCACAGACCCGGTCATCGTATCATTTCCTTTTCACCCCAGCGCTTCGATCTTGGTCAGGAACTCGTCGATCGCCGTGGTGAGGCTCTTTTCGTATGAGCCGTACAGCGACGCCATTCTTCTTCCGCTGCCCGTCGCCATATAGAGGATCTGGGAAGGGAAGGCGCCGAAGTCGCAGATCTCGGCGATATCGACGACGCGGTGCGCGAAGATCAGGTCGAGCATATCCTGCGATTCGTCGTCGCGGGCGGACTTGGTCTTCAGCGTGACGTCGTAGTACGCCTCCTGCAGACCGTAATGGGATTCCGCGGTCAGCGCCTCAAGGATGAACCCGACGGTGTCCGGCTGGGTCTCGACCGAGAGGATCGAGGTGAAGCCGGTGGAGTGGCGGGAGACGGCGCTCAGGTAATCGTCCTGGAACTCGTCGCATTTCGGGGTCGGCAGGACGCCGAAGTCAACGCCCTCGTCGCCGCGCATCCCGATGACGTCCCCGGCACGGACCCAGCAGAAGAGCCCCTTGTTCTCCCGGAAGTAGACCGAGAGGTCCTTCGGATAGGTGACCATGTGGGAGTTGGTGAAGTCGGGGCGCTCCATGATATCGAGGATCGAGGAGATCAGATCGTAGTTCTCCTCGGTATTGAAGCAGGGAACGGGCAGATCGTAGTCGTCCTTTTCGGTAAAGCGGCCGCCGCCCCCGGTAAAGAAGCTCGCCGCGACGTCGTGGACGCCGAGGAAGCTGACGATATCGTCCTCCGGACAGATCTTGCCGTCGCCGTTGAGGTCGCCCTCGACGGTGTCCATGGCGGCGGCGAGCGCTTCGAGCGTCCAGTCCCCGCTCCGCACGGTCCCGTAAGGATCGGCGATCCCGTAATCGCGGGCAAGGCGCTTGTTGAAGACGACGCAGGCGGTGGAATTCTTGTCGGTGATATTCAGCGAGCCGATCGCGAGATAGAGTCGCCCGGAGAAGGACATTTCCCTGCGGATCGCCTGATCCCAGTAGGGCTTGTTCAGGTCGACGCAGCCGATATCGTGCTCAAAGTCGAGGAAGTCGCCCTCCAGCAGCAGCGGGGGCATATCGCAGAGGCGGACGTAGACGAGGTCGTACAGGTCCTCGTTCGAGGAGACGGAGGTGCGGACGCGCTCGAACGCCTCGGAAGCCGACTGCTCGTCGTAGCTGAAGACAACGTCGTACCGTTCGGCGATCACCGCGTTGCGGCGGTAGACCGCGTCGTTGATCGGGTCGGAGTTGATCTCCTCCGCGTAGAGGTCGATCCCGTGGATCGTCCATCCCGGGATATACCAGTGCAGCATCGAGAAGGTGTACCCGTCGAAGTCCATCGGGGGCAGGTCGGCGCGGATACGGCCGTCGTCGGTCTCAGCCTCGGTCCCGGCCTCAGTTTCCTGCCCGGGGTCTTTCCCGGGCGCGCAGGAGAAGAAAGCGGTCAGACAGAGAAGCAGCGCGAACGCAAAGCAAAGAAGACGTTTCATTTTTTTCCTCCCGTGTTCCTTTTTTCTAATGATATCATACCGTTCCCCCATTGTCAACCGGGAACCGAAAAACGCGGGCCGTTCCCCGGTTCGTGAACGGTCCGCGTCTGAGATCAGAATCTGTGCGAGATGGGATTTTCCTGCCGCAGCCACTGTTTCCTGACGTTCTCGTAGGTCTCGTCCGGGATCTCCGGGAGCGGATAGGAGGAGGGAGGAAGCAGGCTGTCCCCCGCGGCGGCGGGCGTGCAGCAGGCGGTGTCGTAACGGCAGAGGTCGCGGTCTTCCTTCTTCCGGAGGTCGGGGATCGTTTTCGGCGTGCTGCCCTCAAGGATCGAGCGGAACGCCATGATCCCGCACATCCCCATATTGACGGCGGTGTAGACGTCGATGGCAAGGTCTCCGTCCGGGTTGCCGAGGATCTTCTCGATGAAGCAGTGGGTCGTATAGAAATCGCTTCCGCCGTGCCCCTCGGACTTCGACGCGATATTGCTGCCGACGTCGTTCTCCGGCATATACTTTTCCCACGTGCCCTGACAGTATTTTTCGCCCTCGCGGTAGATGTTGAACTCCGCCTCGTTGTACCGCTGCGATTCCATCATGCCGGTCGTGCCGTAGACCTGATAGTTGATGCTGCCCGGCTCGCGCTTCAGACCGCCGTGGATGCTCTTGATGACCGCGCCGTTTTCCAGCGTGATCATTTCGATCGCCGTCCCGCCGATCATGCCGACCTCGCACTGCCTGGGCGTCACGTTCGGGACGGGCTCGAAGCCGACGACCTTCACGGCGCGCAGACCGGAGATGTAGATCAGCGGCCCGCAGGAATGCGTGCAGTAGAAGGAAGCGAACATCCGGTTGCGCCAGTGGTCCTTTTCCCCGTAGGTGATGTCCGGCCAGATGGAGGAGCAGTCGTGGATGTATTCGCCCTCGGCGTAGATGATGTCGCCGATATCGCCGTTCCGATAGCGGCGGAACATCTCGAAGGGCGCCTTCATGTAGCAGTAGTTCTCCGCGTAGGTGTAGACGAGCCCGGTGCGCTCGACCGCCTCCACGAGCGCCACTGCCTGCGCGGGGTTCTCGACGGGCAGGACCTCGGACATGACGTGCTTGCCCGCTTCGAGGCAGCGCACCGCGTAGACGCCGTGCTCGTTCGCGTAATTGGCGAGGACGACCGCGTCCATATCGTGCTTGATGAACTCGTCAAAATTGTCGTACAGCGCGACCTCGACGCCGTAGGATTTCGCGGTGTCGCGCACTCTGTCGAGGAGCGGGGTATACTTGTCGCAGACGGCGACGAGCTCCGCGTCGGGATGGTCGAGGAGCTGGCTGATCATCGTAAAGCCGCGCGCGCCGCCGAAGACGCCGATCCTCACTTTTTTCTTTTCGCTCATGGTGGTCCCTCCTTGCGGGTCCTGCCCGCGTTTTTTTCGTTCCTGCCTTCATTGTACCACAGTTTATTCCAAATAAAAATGGAATCTTTCCCTGATTCTATGGAAAAAATCACGGAATCGGTTGACGAACGGGGCGCGAACGGTTATAATGGAATCATCCAGGGAAAACGGCGGAAAAGGAGACGGCAGCGATGGAACCGAACGGCAATATCTGCAAATTCCCGCCCACCTCCCGGGCGTCAAACGAGCTCGTCGCGCTCAACTTCGTTTACGAGAAGAACTGGCGCGCGGACACGATCCTGATCCTGTCCTCCTACCGGATGCATTACGTCACGGCGGGGGAGGGGACCCTTGCGGTGCGGGGCGAACGATACCCGCTGACAAAGGGGGATCTCTTCTTCTCGTTCCCGGCGCAGGAGTATCAGGTCCTGAACGCGGGCGGGCTGGAGACCGTGTATATCAGCTTCACGGGCGGGCGCGCGGCGTCCCTCTGCGAGCGGCTGCGTCTGTCGCCCGATCATCCCGTGCGGCGGGGCTGCGGCGCGCCGGAGGACTTTCTTCTGGCGTCGCTCGAACGGATGAACCCGGCAAACGGGGACCTCGTGACCGAGGCGGCGCTCTATCACG
Organism: Eubacteriales bacterium; assembly: GCA_045617585.1. Taxonomy (GTDB): domain Bacteria; phylum Bacillota; class Clostridia; order Oscillospirales; family CAG-272; genus CAKRZE01. The sequence continues at coordinate 1,544 of JAZLIW010000001.1, read as the reverse complement.
TGCTGTCTCACGTGGAAGCCTTTCCGTCCCCCTCTTTTTCCGATGAGAAAAAGGAAAACGCGGGAACCGGGCAGACCGACGTCGCCGTCCGCGTCAAGAAATACGCGGACGAGCATTTCACCGAGAAGGAGCTGACCCTTGCGGGGATCGCGGAAAAGCTCGGCTATTCGGTCCATTATCTCAGCGACCGGTTCGCCGTCGTCGTCGGGATCTCCTTCAAGGAATATCTCACCGGCCTGCGGATGCACTACGCCGAGCGGCTGATCGAGGGCGGCGCCTCCGTGGTCTCCGAGGTCGCGGACGCCTGCGGCTACGCCGACCCGCTCTATTTTTCCAAGGTCTTCCGGAAGCGCTGCGGCATGACCGCCCGCGAAAGGATCCTCGAACGGAGAGAAAAAGGAAGAAACGGAAAATGAAAACGAAAAAATCAGCAAATCCATCTGACGAGGAGAAAAACGTTATGAAAACGATGGCAAAACGTCTTATTCCGCTCCTGCTCGCGGTGCTGACGGTGCTCCCGCTCTTTGCGTGTGACGGGACGTCCGGCACGCCCGGCGAGACCGGCGGTGAAACCGGGGAGGACGGGACCTTTCCCGTGACCGAACCGGAAACCGACCCGGTCAACGACCCGGTCACCGACCCGGTCACCGAGGAACCGAAGCCCGACCCGGTGGAGATCTCCTTCACGGTCTACGCGGACGAGGAGGAGAAGACCTATATCTACGACGATCACGAGTCGGTCAGGTCGGCGGGCGACGACCGCTTCTGCGACGGCTACCGCTATATCGTCTACCGCTTCCCGACCGGGGGCAACAATTCCGCCTCGATCTCGATGCGGCTGGAGAACCAGTATGAGCTTTCCGCCTCGTCGGATGGGAAGGACTTCACCGTGCTCGCCTCGACGCTGACCTTCTCGCAGGGCGGGCGGCTGACCGAATACGACCTGACGCCGTTTGCGGGCGGCAAATATATCTACGTGAAGATCGCCGACGCCGACCCCTCGGACGGCTGGGGCGGGCTCATTTCCAGGCAAAATCCGGTCACCTTCACCGCGGGGATGAAGGAGCCGGTCAGTACGGAGGCGGATATGACGGCAGTACGCGGAAACGCGACGATGAAAACGTGGGATCTCGCTCCGGCATCGGATGCCGAGGCAAGGTATCTCTACGAGGATCACAGCACGCTCAAGGACTTCGGCGACACCGTGTTCCGCCTCTGCGATTCGCAGATGACGGCGGTCTACCGTTTTCAGGGCGAGAAAGGGCAGAGCGCCTTCGTGACCTTCGACCTCAGCTCCGAATATAAGATCGAACTGTCCGCGGACGGGAAGAATTACGACGAGGTGCTCGACTTCCTGACCTCCGGCCGCTTCCGCGACCTGCGCGGCGTCGATCTGACCGACTGTTTCGCCTCCTCCGATACCGTCTTTCTGAAGGTCTCGGACAAGACGCCGACCGACGGCTGGGGCCCGCAGATCAAGGCGATGACCTATACCGAGATCCGCGGCGGCAGGGGCGGCGCGGTCGGGCGCGGAGGCCCGACCG